>JAKBCR010000071.1 GCA_021807675.1 Pseudomonadota bacterium | reverse complement strand
CGGCCGAATCCTGGTGGATTGGCCGGCGGAGCTCGAGTAGGTCGGCCATGAAGATCGAGGTCGTCACGCTCTTTCCGGAGATGATCACCGGAGCGCTGCGCTACGGGATCGTGGGGCGCGCGCTGGAGCGGGGACTGCTGACGGTCGGCACGGAGGACCCGCGCGCTTATGCGAGCGATGCGCATCGCACCGTGGACGATCGGCCCTATGGCGGCGGTCCCGGAATGGTGCTGAAGCCCGAGCCGATGCTCGCGGCGATTCGCGCGGCGCATCGGCGGCTGCCCGAGGGCAGTCCCCGGGTGTGCCTGTCTGCGCAGGGAGAGCCCTTCAGCCAGGCCGTGGCGCGGGAGCTCTCGGGACTGGCCGGTCTGCTCCTCGTAGCGGGCCGCTACGAGGGATTGGATGAGCGGGTGGTCGAGCTCGGCATCGATCGGGAGATCTCGGTCGGCGACTACGTGCTCTCGGGCGGCGAGCTGCCGGCCCTGACAGTGATCGATGCCGTGGCGCGCCTCCTGCCGGGCGCGCTTGGCGATGAGCGCTCGAGCGGGGAGGACTCCTTCACCGCCGGGCTGCTCGACTGGCCGCACTACACGCGGCCGGAGGTGTTCGAGGGCCGGGCGGTGCCGACGGTGCTATTGTCGGGTAACCATGCCGATATCGGCCGCTGGCGACTGAAGCAGGCCGTGGCACGTACCTGGCTGCGGCGCCCGGATCTCATCGCGCGCCATGGGCTTTTGCCCGAGGCGCAGCGGTTACTGAGCGAATTTCTCGCCGCAGGGGCGGCGCGAGACGAAAGATCGAGGAGCACATGAGCAAGATTGTCCAACAACTCGAGAAAGAGCGCATGACCCGCGAGGTCCCGGATTTCAAGCCGGGCGACACCGTGGTCGTGCAGGTGAAGGTCGTCGAAGGCGACCGCGAGCGCATCCAGGCCTATGAGGGCGTGGTCATCGCCCGCAGCAACCGCGGGCTCAATTCCTCCTTCACGGTGCGCAAGGTGTCGCACGGTGAAGGCGTGGAGCGCGTCTTCCAGACCTACAGTCCCGCTATCAGCGACATCACGGTCAAGCGTCGCGGTAACGTGCGCCGCGCCAAGCTCTACTACTTGCGCGACCTCTCGGGCAAGGCGGCGAGGATCGAAGAGAAGATCTGACCCGGCGTGCCATGAGCGCTTTGCGGGCCATCTTGGTGGGGATCTGGCGCGGCCTCGACGGGCTGCGCAAGATCCTCCATTTCATTCTGCTCGTCGTCATCTTCGGCGCGATCGTCTGGGCGGTGAGCTCCTCGACGCCGAAGGTGCCCGATCGCGCCGCGCTCGTCGTGAAGCCGCAAGGGCGCATCGTCGAGCAGTTGAGCGGCGATCCGGTCCAACGGGCGGTCGAGAACGCCCAGGGCGAAGAGCGCCAGGAGACGCGGCTCTGGGACCTGGTCGACGCCATTCGCGCCGCCGCCTCCGACAGCCGCATCCGCGTACTGGTGCTGCACCTCGGCCACATGCAGGGTGCCGGCCTGCCGGAGCTCGAGGAGCTCGCTCGCGCGATCCGGAAGTTCCGCGCGAGCGGCAAGCCGGTCATCGCCTACGGCACGGCGTACGATCAGGACCAGTATTACCTCGCGGCCCAGGCTGACCAGATCTATCTCGATCCCACCGGCTACGTGATGATCGAGGGCTACAGCCGCTACCCGCTCTACTTCAAGGGACTGCTGCAGAAGCTCGGTATCGACATCAATGTCTTTCGCGTCGGCACGTACAAGAGCGCGGTCGAGATCTTCACGCGCGAGAACATGTCGAAGGCCGACAAGCAGCAGAGTCAGGCTTACCTCAACGTCCTCTGGTCGAGCTATCAGAAGGCGGTGACGGCGGCGCGCAAGCTCCCGTCCGGCGCCATCGAGAGCTACGTCGACTCGCTCCCGCAGACCGTCAGCGCGGCGAACGGCAATGCCGCGAAAGTGGCTCTGAAGGCGGGGCTCGTCACTGCCCTCGCCGACAGGCTCCAGGTGGAGCGCAAGCTCATCGGCCTCGTTGGCAAGAACGAGTCCACCGGCTCCTTCAACCAGATCTCCGCGGAAGACTATGCGCGGATCATCGATGCGCAGAAGAAGCTCCACGATGGCGATGGCAGTGCACGCATCGGCGTCATCGTCGCGTCCGGGGATATCGACGATGGCAAGCAGCCTCCGGGCACCATAGGGGGCGAATCGCTCTCACGGCTGATCCGCCAGGCGCAGAGAGACAAGAGCATCAAGGCCGTCGTGCTGCGGGTGAATAGTCCCGGCGGCAGCGTAGATGCCGCCGAGGAGATCTATCACCAGCTCGAGGCGCTGCGCGCGGCGGGCAAGCCGCTCGTGGTGTCGATGGGGGATCTCGCGGCATCGGGCGGCTACTACATCTCGGCGCCCGCCAATCAGATCTGGGCGAGTCCGGCGACGCTCACCGGCTCGATCGGCATCTTCGCGATCATCCCGACCATCAACCAGACGTTGAGCAAGATCGGCGTTGGTGTCGATGGTCTCGGGACGACTCCGCTCGCCGGCGCGCTCAGCATCGTCCGGCCGCTGAGCAGCCAGGCCAGCGAGCTCATCCAGTCCCAGATCGACCAGGGCTATCAGCAGTTCGTGGACCGTGTGGCTTCGGGGCGCCGCGAGACTCCACAACAGATCGATGCGATCGCCCAGGGCCGGGTGTGGGCCGGAGCGGACGCACGGCGCATCGGCCTGGTGGATCACCTGGGAACGATGGAGGATGCCGTGAGAGCCGCAGCCCATCTCGCCAAGCTGACGAAGTACCAGGTCGAGTTCATCCGACCGCACACGTCATGGGCGGAAGAGCTCTTTCAGCAGACGCAGGCGCGGGCCGCCTCAGCCGCCGTGTCGCTGTTTCACGGGGAGGCGCAGCCGTTCGGCCTGGCCGAAGTCGCGAACCGGCTCGATCCCGTGGCACGGGACCTGGAGCAGCTGGCGCGCGTCAGCGTGCCGGGACACCTCTACGCCTACTGCTTCTGTACGGCAACAGCAAGTCAATAAGCGGCCCAGGGCCGCTCCCTGGGCGCGGGATCAATCCCGTTGATGAGCTGGCCGCGCGAATCGCCGGGAGCGATTTACTCGGCGCGTCCATGCGCCTCGGCCCTACGGGCTCGCCCTGGCGGGCGTTCAAAATCGCTCCATGCGATTTTGTGCGCCAATCAAACAAGACTTTTCCAGTCGAGGATGACCTTGCCGGATCGGCCCGAGCCCATGATGCTGAAGGCCTGGGCGAACTCCTGCACGGGCAGGTGATGAGTGATGATGGGCTCGAGCGAGAGACCGCTCTGCAGCAGGCTCGCCATTTTGTACCAGGTCTCGAACATCTCCCGCCCGTAGATACCCTTCAGCGTCAGTCCCTTGAAGATCACCTGATTCCAGTCGATGGCCGTTTCCTCCGGCGGAATGCCGAGCATCGCGACCGATCCGCCGTGGTGCATCGTGCGCAGCAGATCGCGGAACGCGGCGGCGTTACCCGACATCTCCAATCCCACATCGAACCCCTCCTGCATGCCGAGCTCCTGCATCGTCCGGTCGAGCGACTCGCGCTGCACGTTGATCGCGCGGGTGGCTCCCATCCTCCTCGCGAGGTCCAGCCGGTAATCGTTGACGTCGGTGATCACGACATGACGCGCGCCGACGAAACGCGCGATCGCGACGGCCATGATGCCGATCGGGCCGGCGCCCGTAATCAAGACATCCTCGCCCACCATGTTGAAGGCGAGGGCGGTATGCGTCGCATTGCCGAACGGGTCGAGGATCGAGGCGACATCGTCGCCGATCGAGTCCGGGAGCTTGAACGCGTTGTCGGCGGGGATCGAGAGGAACTGCGCGAAAGCGCCCGGGCGATTGACACCCACCCCCACGGTATTGCGGCAGAGGTGTCTGCGGCCGGCGCGGCAGTTGCGGCAGTATCCGCAAGTGATGTGGCCTTCGCCCGAGACGCGATCGCCGACCTTGAAGCCCCTGACCTCGGAGCCGGTGTCCACGATGTGTCCGCAGTACTCGTGTCCGATCGCCATCCGCACTGGAATGGTCTTACGCGCCCATGCGTCCCAGTTGTAGATGTGCATGTCGGTGCCGCAGATCGCGGTCTTGCCGATCTCGATCAGCACGTCGTTGTGACCCACCTTGGGCTCCGGTACGTCGTCCAGCCAGATTCCGGGGGCTGCCTCTTTCTTGACCAGCGCTTTCACGGGATGACCCCCAGGTCGCGGCCCACTGCTCCAAACGCCTCGATGGCCTTATCGAGCTGCTCGCGACTGAGCGCCGCCGACATCTGCGTGCGGATGCGTGCCTGCCCCTTGGGCACCACGGGAAAGGAAAAGCCGATCACGTAGATGCCGCGCTCGAGCAGCCGGTCCGCCATGCGGCCGGCGAGGGCGGCATCGCCCAGCATCACCGGGATGATGGGATGACCGCCCGGCTTCAGGTCGAAGCCGAGCGTTTCGAGGCCGGCACGGAAGTGGCGTGCGTTCTCGTGAAGCCGAGTGCGCAACTGCGGGGAGTGCTCGAGGAGGTCGATGACCCGCAACCCCACGGCCGCGACGACGGGCGGAACGCTGTTGGAGAAGAGATAGGGCCGCGATCGCTGCCGCAGCCACTCGACCACCTCTTTGCGTGAGGCGACGTAGCCGCCGCTTGCGCCGCCCAGCGCCTTCCCGAGCGTGCCCGTCAGGATGTCGACTCGGGAGGCGACGCCACAGTACTCAGGAGTGCCGCGGCCGCCCGGCCCCATGAAACCCGTGGCATGGGAGTCATCGACCATCACCAGGGCGTCGTAGCGATCCGCCAGCTTGCAGATGGCCGGCAGGTTGGCGACGATGCCGTCCATCGAGAAGACGCCGTCGGTGGCGATCAGGCGCGTGCGCGCCCCGCTCGTCTGCTCGAGGCACTTCTCGAGCTCCTCCATGTCGTTGTTGGCGTAACGGTGGCGCTGCGCCTTGCAGAGCCGGATGCCATCGATGATGCTGGCATGGTTGAGCGCATCGGAGATGACCGCGTCGCGCTCATCGAGCAGCGCCTCGAAGAGTCCCCCGTTGGCATCGAAGCAGGAGGAGTAGAGGATGGCATCCTCGGTGCCGAGGAAACGGCTCAGCGCCGCCTCGAGCTGCTTGTGCACCGTCTGGGTGCCGCAGATGAAGCGCACGGAGGCCATCCCGAACCCGAGCCGGTCGATCGCCCGATGCGCCGCTTCGCGCGCCGCCGGGTGATTGGCGAGACCCAGGTAGTTGTTGGCGCAGAGGTTCACGACCTCGCGCTCTCCCGTGCGGACCGTCCCTCCCTGCGGCCCGGCGAGCACGCGCTCGCTCTTGTAGAGGCCCTGCTCCCTGAGTCCTGCGAGCTGCGAGCGCAGGCGCTCGAGTAAGGCTGGGGTCATCGGTCAAGTATACCCCGGGGGCGTTCCGCTGCCGGAAAGGCCGCGTATGCGAGCCTGCTATCCTCCCGGTCGGAGCATCGCTCCTCGAGCCCAGCCTCCGGTCCCGCCAACTAGCTTAGCCAGTAGCTCGTTCCCCATCGACCGAGTCGACCCCGAAATCATGAAGCGACGCGAGGGCATGCCCCAGGCACCAGGGAGGTGCCCCGCCGCCGCAGGTGGCGGAGGCGCGGGCAAAAAGCCGCGCTTTTTGCCCGCGGCGCGCTGGGCCGGCCAGGAGGGCCGGATCCAGCGCTTCATAACTAGTCAGGCTGCTCCAGGAGAATCCTCCCGTTCTCTTCCCTCGCCGCATACGTCCGCAGGGGCTCATAGGCCGGCGGAGTCAGCGCTTCCCCGGTGCGCAGGCAGAACCGCGCGCCGTGCCGCGGGCAGATGATCTGGCACGACTCCACCTCCGCACCCTCGAGCGGCTCGCCATCGTGTGTACAGCGGTCCTCGACCGCGTAGAGGTCGTTGCCGCAGCGCACGACGACGAGGGCGATGCCGTCGAGCTCGACGGTGAGAGGAGTAGTCTCGGAGAGCTCCGCCGCGTTGCCTGCATCGACCCAGGACACCTCAGTACATCCCGGTCTGCAGACGCGCCTCATCGGACATCATGGTCTGGTTCCACGGCGGATCGAACGTCAGCTCGACGCGCGCCTCGCGAACCGTGGGAATGCGCTGTACCTTGTCCTTCACGTCATCGACCAGGATGTCGCCCATGCCGCAGCCGGGAGCGGTGAGGGTGAGTCGGACCTCGACCGTGCGGCTGCCGTCCTCGTTCGGCTGTACGGTGCAGGCGTATACGAGCCCGAGGTCCACGATGTTGATCGGGATCTCCGGGTCGTAGCAGGTGCGCATCTGCGCCCAGGCGAGCTCGCGCACGTCGTCCTCCGTGGCGTTGGGAGGCAACTCCGGGGGCGCTACCGGCTCCTTGCCGATCGCGTCGGCATCCTCACCCGAGATCCGGAAGAGATTGCCCTCCATGTACACCGTGAAGCTGCCGCCGAGGGCCTGCGTGATGTAGCCCGACTGACCGGGCTTGAGTCTGACCTCGACGCCGGCGGGGACGATCACCGCGCGGATTTCGCGGGTGACGACGAAGGGCTCGTTCTCGTGGCTACGCATCGAGCGCTCACTCCGTGGAGACGGTGGCTTCGCCGCGCTCCAGCGCGGCGTTGAGGGTGTGCCAGCAGAGGCTTGCGCACTTGACCCGGGCCGGAAACTCGCGCACGCCCGAGAGAGCGGCAAGCTTCCCGAGCGAAGCGTCGGGCACGGCATCCTGCTGCGTCAAAAGAGAGTGTATTCGGCCGTAAAGCGCGTTGACGGTTGCCTTGTCCTGGCCTTTGACGGCCTCGGTCATGAGGGAAGCGGAGGCGGTCGAGATCGCGCAGCCCTTGCCCTCGAAGCGGATGTCCTCTATGCGATCGTCCTTCATGCGTACATACACCGTCAGCCGGTCGCCGCAGAGGGGGTTGTGCCCCTCGGCGCAGGTCTCGCAGGGCTCGATTCGGCCGAAATTCCGCGGACGCCTGTTGTGATCGAGGATGACGTCGCGGTAGAGCTCTTTCAATTCCATCAGCTGAACACCTCGCGGGCCTTGCCCAGGGCGGCGACCAGGCTCGCCACGTCCGCCTCGGTGTTGTAGCAGCCGAAGGAGGCGCGCGCCGTCGCGGGAATCTCGAAGAACGTCATGACGGGCATGGCGCAGTGGTGACCGGTGCGCACCGCCACGCCCTCCGCATCGAGTATGGTGCCGAGATCGTGCGGATGGACACCCGCCATGGTGAAGGACAGCACCGCTGTCTTGTGGTGCGCGGTGCCGATGATCTCGAGACCGGGGATGCGCTCGAGCTCGCGAGTGGCGTGCTCGAGCAAGCGCTGCTCGTGCGCGGCAATCGCTTCCAGTCCCAGGCTCTCCATGTAGTCCATGGCCGCCGCGAGGCCTACGGCTCCGGAAATGTTCGGCGTGCCGGCCTCGAACTTCCAAGGCAGCTCGTTGTACGTGGATTTCTCGAAGGAGACCGTCAGGATCATGTCGCCGCCCCCTTGCCAGGGCGGCATGGCGCCGAGCAGATCCTCTCGGCCGTAGAGGACCCCGATGCCGGTGGGGCCATACAGCTTGTGACCGGAGAACGCGTAGAAGTCACAACCCAGCGCACGGACATCGACGGCGGAGTGGGGGATCGCCTGCGCGCCATCGACCAATACGACTGCGCCATGAGCGTGTGCAGCCTCAGCCATGCGCTTGACCGGCAACACGGTGCCGAGGGCGTTCGAGACGTGCGCGATCGCTACGAGCCGTGTCCGCGGCGAGAGCATCGCCAGGAATCTGTCGATCTCGACCTCGCCCCGGCGGTTGATGGGTGCGACCTTCAGCGTGCAGCCGGTCTGGTCACGAACCATCTGCCAGGGGACGATGTTGGCGTGATGCTCGAGTCCGGTGATCAGGATCTCATCGCCCGGCCCGAAGCGCGGACGCGCGTAGGACTGTGCTACGAGATTCACGCCCTCGGTCGTGCCTCGAACGAAGATGATCTCGCGGGTGGACTGCGCATTGATGAACCGACGCACCCGATCGCGGGCGCCTTCGTACGCCTCGGTAGCTGCCTGACTCAACGCATGGACGCCGCGGTGGACATTGGCGTGACAGTGTGTCTCGTACCGTTCTACGGCGCGCAGCACCGTCAGCGGACGCTGTGAGGATGCGGCGCTGTCGAGGTACACCAGTGGCCGGCCATTGACCGTCCGCTCGAGGATGGGGAAATCGCTTCGCACCCGGTCGACGTCGAGCGCCGGCGCGGAGGCAATTCGGGAAGCCGTCACGGCCATCAGAGCAGCTCCTTCAGCGAGGCGGCATCGGCCATCTGCCCGGCGAGGTCGTGCTCGATCTGCCGCCTGAGCTCGGGTAACTCGATCTTCGACACCACGTCTTCCAGGAACGCCCACTTGAGCAGGCGCTGCGCCACCTCGGGCGACAATCCACGGGAGAGAAGATAGAAGAGCATGCTGTCGTCCAGCTTGCCTGCGGTGGCGCCGTGGCTGCAGCGCACATCATCCGTGTAGATCTCGAGCTGCGGACGCACGTCGATCTCCGCCGCCGGCCCGGCAAGCAGGCCACGAAGCGACTGGCGTGAATCGGTCCCCGCGGCGGCTTCGCGGACGGTGATCTTGCCGTTGAAGGCGACACGAGCGCGGCCCGAGGCGATCCCCCGAAAGGTCTGGTCCGTACGCGCCCGCGGCGCGATGTGCTCCACCAGGGCGAAATGATCCTGCGTTTGCTGCCGGTCGCCGAGTGCGGCTGCCGAAAGGATGAGCTCCGCCCCGGGGCCAGCCATCTGCACCTGGGTCGTCGAGCGAGCCGACAGTCCCCCGGTGTTGATGGTGAGCAAGCTGTAGCGCCCGTCCGCAGCCAGCACGGCCGTAAGCGTGTCGAGCCATGCGGATCGCGCGCCCGCCCGCTGCAGACGGTAGTGAGTCAGATGCGCGCCACGTCCGATGTCCACGCTGACCGAGCTGTTGACGAAGCTGGCACCGCTGCCGGCGCTGACGTGCCGCTCGACCAGGATCAGGCGACTGTCGGGATCGAGAGCGACCTGGATGCGCGGATATGAAGCGCCCACGTCGGCGCCTGCGACTGCAACGAATACGAGCTCCACTCGCTGCGGAGCATCCGTTCCGCCACGGACGCTGATGAGCGCCGTATCGGTGGCAAATGCCTCATTGAGCAGCGCCAGGGAAGCCTCGGGACAGCCGCTCGGAGCGGTTAGCGGCCGGGTGCCCGCCGTCGAGCCTTGCCGCCGAGCGGAGCTCTCGGGGGCGCGCCGCAGGTTGCGCACGGTAGATCCTGCCTGTGCATGTTCCGATGACAGCTCCGGCGCAAAGGTCCCGTCCACGAACGTGAATCGCGCAAAGCCTGTGAGCGTGGAGGGCAGGTCCAAGCCCGCAGGGATTACCGTTGGTGCGGCGGCGGCGGCCGCTGCGGCGACCGGCGCGAACCGCGCGCGCTCGAGCGGGCGCAGATTGGTGTACCGCCAGTTCTCCTCGCGCGTGGTGGGTAACCCACGGGCGGCGAGGGCCTGGATGGCCTCCTGCCGCCGCTCGGCGCTGACGACGTCGGTCGGAAGGCTGTCGCTGACGGCAGCGTACTCGTCCAGGAGACGCTTGGAGAGAGCTGATTGTGTCATGCCGCCTCGCCAGTCACCCAGTCATAGCCGCGCCGCTCGAGCTCGAGCGCGAGCGACTTGTCGCCGCTGCGCGCGATGCGACCTTTGACCAGCACGTGAACGTGATCCGGGACGATGTAATCGAGCAGCCGCTGATAATGCGTCACGAGCACGAGCGAGCGCGCCGGCGAGCGCAGGGTGTTGACTCCGTTGGCGACGATCTTCAGCGCATCGATATCGAGACCCGAGTCGGTCTCATCCAGGATCGCGAGCCGCGGCTCGAGAACCAGCATCTGCAGGATCTCGTTGCGCTTTTTCTCACCACCGGAGAAGCCTTCGTTGACCCCGCGGGAGAGCATGCTTTCCTCCATACGCATCAGCCGCATCTTCTCCCGAACCAGCGTCAGGAACTCGAACGCATCGACCTCCTCGAGTCCGCGGTGCTTGCGCGCGGCATTCACCGCCGCCTTCAGGAGATATACGTTGTTGACCCCGGGGATCTCCACGGGGTACTGGAAGCCGAGGAAGACGCCTTCGCGTGCCCGCTCCTCGGGTGCGAGCGCCAGCAGGTCGCGGCCCTGGAAGGTCACCGAGCCCGCGGTGATCTCGTATCCGGGGCGCCCCGCGAGCACGTTGGCGAGCGTGCTCTTGCCGGAGCCGTTCGGTCCCATGACGGCATGCACCTCGCCGGAGGGAATCTCGAGCGTCAGTCCCTGCAGGATCTCCTTGCCGTCGACTTTGACGTGCAGATTGTCGATCTTCAGCATCTCTCTCTCTCTCGCTTCTAACCCACCGCGCCTTCGAGGCTGACGGCAAGAAGGTTCTGGGCCTCGACCGCGAACTCCATCGGCAGCTCCTTGAAGACGGTCTTGCAGAAGCCGCTGACGATCAGGTTCACCGCATCCTCCTCGGATATGCCGCGTGAGAGGCAGTAGAAGAGCTGGTCATCGCTGATCTTCGAGGTGCTCGCCTCGTGCTCCACCGTCGCCGAGGGGTTCTTGACCTCGACGTACGGGAAGGTGTGCGCGCCGCACTTGCCGCCCATGAGGAGCGAGTCGCACTGCGTGAAGTTGCGCGCACCGTGGGCGCTCGGCAGGACCTTCACCAAGCCTCGGTAGGTGTTCTGCCCGTGTCCCGCGGAGATGCCTTTGGAGATGATGGTGCTGCGCGTGTCGCGGCCTATGTGGATCATCTTCGTCCCGGTGTCCGCCTGCTGGCGATTGTTTACCGTCGCGACGGAGTAGAACTCGCCGCTCGAGCCGTCGCCGCGCAGAATGCAGCTCGGATATTTCCACGTGATCGCCGACCCCGTCTCCACCTGTGTCCAGGAAATGTGGGAGTTGCGCCCCCGGCACTCTCCACGCTTGGTGACGAAGTTGTAGATCCCGCCCTTGCCCTCGGCATCGCCCGGATACCAGTTCTGCACCGTCGAGTACTTGATGAAGGCGTCCTCCAGCGCCACCAGCTCCACGACCGCGGCGTGGAGCTGGTTCTCATCGCGCATTGGCGCCGTGCAACCTTCAAGATAAGAGACGTACGCCCCTTCATCCGCGATGATCAGTGTCCGCTCGAACTGTCCGGTCTTCGCCGCATTGATGCGGAAGTAGGTCGAGAGCTCCATCGGACAGCGCACGCCCTTCGGCACGTGAACGAAGGAGCCATCGGAGAACACGGCGGAGTTCAAGGACGCGAAGAAATTGTCGGTGAAGGGCACCACAGTGCCGAGATAGCGTTCGAGGAGCTCCGGATGCCTCTGTACCGCTTCCGAGAACGGACAGAACACGACGCCTGCCTCGTTGAGACGCTCCTTGAAGGTGGTCGCGACGGAGACGCTGTCGAACACGGCATCCACGGCGACGCCGGCGAGGCGCGCGCGCTCGTGCAGCGGTACCCCCAGCTTCTCGTACGTCTCCAGGAGCTTGGGGTCCACCTCATCGAGGCTCTTCGGCCCGTCGCTCTTCGCCTTCGGCGCCGAGTAATAGGAGATCGCCTGGTAGTCGATCGGCGGATAGGATGTGTGCGACCAGTGAGGCTCGCTCATCGTGAGCCAGTGCCGCAGCGCCTTCAGGCGCCACTCGGTGAGGAAGGCGGGCTCGCCTTTCTTCCGGGAGATGAGCCGAACGACGTCCTCGTCCAGTCCGGGCGGGACCGTATCGGCGTCGATGTCCGTGACGAACCCGTGCTTGTAGCGGCGGGCGAGGAGGCTTTCCAGCCGGTTTTCGGTTTCACTCATAATTCGGATTCAGGAGCGGATGGGGGCGCGGGCAGCGGCCACCTTCATGTCCCTCTCGAGGGCGGCCAGCGTCACCTGGGTCGGGTCGATGCCGGCAAGCTGCGCGAGGCTCACGTCATACAGCGAGCGCCGGATGGCAAGGTTCAAGCGCTGCCACACACGCCCGACGCGGCAGGTCTCCTCGATATCGCATTGACCCGCGCCCACCGAGCAGTCGGTGAGCGCCACCGGCCCCTCCATGGCATCGAGAATGGCCGCGGCGCTGATCTCGCTCGCCGGACGGGCGAGCTGATAGCCGCCGTGCAGGCCCAGGGTGGAGGCGACGAGGCCGGCGCGCTGGAGCTGCTTCAGCAGCTTGCTCACGGTCGGCGCCGCAATGCGGGTCTGCTCCGCGAGCGCCGCGGCGGTCTGCACGCGCGCCGGCTGCTCGGCGAGCACGGCGAGGAGCACGGTGGCGTAATCTGTGAGTCGGCTGATACGGACCATGGGGCATGCCCGGGATCATGGACTGGACAAAGTAGGACTATTTTAGTACTGATTGCTCTTGGAACCAAGCTCCATGTGATGGGGGGGGCGGCGGCATCGGGCGGTAGGATCATGGGTCGCGGCAGTGGGACCATGGGCTGCGCCATCGGCACACCTTGTGCTTCGGCGCTATTTGGTATCCTTACCGTTTCCATTGACGCGAACGACTGGGGGCGGTCGCTGGCGGCACCAGCCAGGTGCTCGCGGGCGGCCGCGCGATTGCTGGAGGAGTGAACTGATGAACCGCACTGAGCTTGCCCGCATCGCCCAGGCGATGACCGCCAAGGGCAAGGGAATTTTGGCCGCGGATGAGAGCAGCGGCACGATCCGCAAGCGCTTCGACGCGATCCGTCTGGAGTCCACTGAGGAGCATCGCAGAATCTATCGCGAGCTGCTCTTCACCGCCCCGGGCGCCGCCGAGTCCATCAGCGGCGTCATCCTTTACGACGAGACCATCCGGCAAAAGACCCGCGAGGGCACACCCTTTCCGCAGTATCTGAGCCAGCAGGGCATCATCCCGGGGATCAAGGTCGACCTCGGCGCGAAGCCGCTCGCGGGCTATCCGGGGGAGACCATCACCGAGGGGCTCGATGGCCTGCGCGAGCGGCTCGTCGAATATCGCTCGCTCGGCGCGCGCTTCGCCAAGTGGCGCGCGGTGATCGATATCGCCGAGGGTATCCCGACACTGTTCGGCATCCAGGCCAATGCCCACGCGCTCGCCCGCTATGCCGCCCTCTGCCAGGAGAACGACATTGTCCCGATCGTGGAGCCGGAAGTGCTGATGGATGGGGCACACTCCATCGAGCGTTGCGAGGAAGTGACCAACGCCACGCTGCAGACCGTCTTCAACCAGCTCTTCGAGCACCACATTTATCTCGAAGGCATGATCCTCAAGCCCAACATGGTCATCTCCGGCAAGAAGGCATCGAACCGCGCTTTGCCCGAGGCGGTCGCCGAGGCCACCGTGCGCACACTGAAGCGCCACGTGCCGCCCGCGGTGCCCGGGATCGCGTTCCTCTCCGGGGGCCAGTCCTCGACCGAAGCGACATTGCATCTCTCGCTGATGAATCGCCTCGCTCCCCTGCCTTGGGCGCTGACGTTCAGCTACGGGCGCGCGCTGCAGGACACCGCGCTCAAGGCCTGGGGTGGCAACAGCGCGACGTTCACCGCCGGGCAGAAGGAGTTTGCGCGCCGCGCAAAGCTCAACGGTCTCGCATCGACGGGCCGCTACAGCCCCGAGATGGAAAGTCAGGCCGCGTGACCGGCTCCGAATCCCCGCAACGCGCGTCGTCCGCCCCGGCCGATGACGCAGTGGTCGACGTGCGCGATGTGCATTACGCCATCTACGGCCGGCCGATCTTCGCCGGACTCAACATCCGTGTGCGGCGAGGGCTCATCACGGCAGTCATGGGACCGAGCGGCACGGGCAAGACGACGCTGCTGCGCCTGATCACCGGCCAGCTCTTCGCGGATCGTGGCCAGGTGTCGGTATTCGGCCGCGACATCGCCAGCCTCCCGGGCTCGCAGATCTATGCCACCCGCCGGCGCATGGGCATGCTCTTCCAGAACGGCGCATTGCTCACAGACATCAATGTCTTCGAGAACGTCGCTTTCCCCGTGCGCGAGCACACCGACTTGCCCGAATCCCTCATCCGTACGCTCGTGCTCACGAAGCTCGAGGCCGTGGGTCTGCGCGGCGCGGCGGATCTGATGCCGGCGGAGCTCTCGGGCGGCATGGCGCGCCGCGTTGCGCTCGCGCGCGCCATCGTCATGGATCCTGAGGTGTTGCTCTACGATGAGCCGTTCGTCGGCCTCGATCCGATCTCCCTCGGGGTGATCCTGCGCCTGATCAAGCAGATGAACCAGGCGCTCGGCATCACCAGCATCGTCGTATCGCACGACGTGCAGGAGCTCGCCACCATTGCCGACCAGAGTTATCTGCTCTCCGGTGGCTGCGTCGTTGCCTCGGGTACTCCGCAGGATCTGGCGCGCAGCGACTCTGAGACGGTGCATCAGTTCATGACCGGAAGCGCCGAAGGGCCGGTCAAATTTCATTACCCGGCCCCCGACTACGCCAGCCAGTTGCTGGGAGTGGACGAAGCATGAGCACCAGAGTTGTCCGATCCGGGTATCTTCTCGAGGGGGTGCGCAGATTCGGCCTCACGGGCATCTTCTTCGCCCGGCTGCTGGCCGCGTGCGTGCGCTCCCTCGCACGGCCGCGGCTCATCGTCGCGCAGATCTTCAACGCCGGCGCCCGCTCGCTCATCATCATCATGTTGTCGGGCCTGTTCACCGGAATGGTGCTGGGCCTCCTCGGGCAGGATGTGCTGCAGCGCTTCGGAGCGGAGACGGCGCTCGGCGAGGTCGCGGCGCTTGCTCTGCTGAAGGAGCTCGGCCCGGTGCTGACCGCGCTGCTCTTCGCCGGCCGTGCCGGTACCGCGCTGACTTCCGAGATCGGCTTGATGCGGGCGACCGATCAGCTGACCGCGATGGAGGTGATGGCGGTCGACCCGATGAGCTACGTCGCCGCTCCACGATTCCTGGGCGGGCTCATCGCCATGCCGCTGCTCGTCGCCATCTTCAATGTCATCGGCCTCTACGGCGCGCAGCTCATCGGTGTCGGGCTCCTGGGCATCGACCGCGGCACCTTCTGGTCGCAGATGCAGAGCGCCGTTTCCATGCGTGACGTGACCGAGGGGATCGTCAAAAGCGTGGTGTTCGGCGCGGTCGTCAGCCTCATCGCCGTCAATGAGGGCTATCAGGCCGAGCCGACGGCGGAAGGGGTCGGGCTCGCCACCACCCGCACCGTGGTCGCCTCGTCCGTGCTGACGCTGCTGCTCGACTATGTGCTGACTGCTGTTTTTCTGTAAAAGGATCGCCACCGCCATGCGCGCTACTCGCTCCCTCGAGATCGGAACGGGCCTTTTCGTCATCCTGGGCCTCGCCGCCCTCATCTTCCTCACCACCCAGCTTCCGTCCAGCGGGCTCAAGCTGAGCTTCGGCAAGGTACCCGGCTACGACGTCACGGCCGAATTCGACAATATCGGGGACCTCAAGGTCGGCGCGCCCGTCAGGATGGCGGGAGTGAGGATCGGAGATGTGACCGCGATCGGCTTCGACAACCAGAGCTACCGGGCGGACGTCCACATGCACATTTATCCGCAGTTCAGCCAGATTCCGGTAGATAGTTACGCCAGTATCGACACCGAGGGCCTGCTCGGCGGGCAGTACATCAGCATCAGTCCGGGCGGCCTCAGCACCTATCTCAAGAATGGCAGCCAGATCCTGCAGACCCAATCCGCCGTCGTCCTGGAGAACCTCATCAACAAGTTCTTCGCGAACTTCTCGAGCAGCAGCAGCGGTGGAGGCGCTGGCGGCGGCGGTAACGGCGCCAAGACCCCGAATCAGAGCAAGAACCCGTAGGAGCCTCTTCATGAGACATTCGACATTGCTAGCCGCTGCGATCATTGCCTCGGGCTGGTGCCTGCAGGCGGCGACGCCGGCCGCCGCGGCCGCGGCCGCGACCACGCAGAGCGAGATGGAGCAACCGTCGCAGGTGGTGGATCAGGCGGCCAACGGCTTGCTGAAGGCTCTCGACGCCAACCGCGCGGCTTACCGCCGGGATCCCGCGAAGGTCCAGGCGCTGGTGGACAAATACATCCTGCCGCACGTCGACACACAGTTCGCGGCGGAGCTCGTTCTCGGCAGGTACTGGCGCACCGCCACGCCGCAGCAGCGGCAGAGCTTCCAGAACGCCTTCTATCACTCGATGCTCAACAACTACGGTGCCGCCATCGTCGACTTCACGTCGAACATGCTCAAGGTCTATCCGACCCATGTGAGACCTGGCACGCAGAACGCGACAGTTCGCACTCAGATGATGCGCAGCAATGGGTCCCCCGTCTCTGTCAATTACTACATGCACATGACGCCACGGGGCTGGAAAGCATGGGACGTCGTCATCGACGGCGTCAGCTACGTAATGAGCTATCGGCAGGACTTCGGATCACAAATCGCCCAGCAGGGAATCGATGCGGTGATCAATCGCCTGCAGCGGGGCGAGAAGCCGGCGCAAATCGGTAAAACGACCGGCCGCGGCTCGTGACGGGACCGGTGGTCAGTGGGGCGCGCGGCGCCGGCGCGCCCGAGTCTTTCGAGATCACAGCAACCTCGCCGGGCGGATTTGTCGCCCGCGGCGCCCTGACGTTCACCAACGCCAAGCGCGCCCGCAACGAGGGACTGCACGCGCTGCACACCTCGACCGCGCGTGACCTCCAGGTCGACTGCAGCGGGATCGCCCACTCGGACAGCGCGGGTCTCGCCGTGCTGCTCGACTGGCTGGCGGCCATGAAAAAGGAAGGGCGGCCGCTCTGCTTCGCCAACCTGCCGCAGGGCCTGCTCGCCGTCGCGCGGATCAGCGGCGTGGAGGAGATGCTCCAGAAGGGTGTTTGAGGCCGTCTCGAATGCAAGTCACGAGGCGGCCCGGGGCCGTTTCCTGGGCCGCGAGGTCGATCCGGTAATTCGGCTGACCGCGCACAAAATCGCCGGGGGCGATTTGCGCCAGTAGTCTATTTCTGCTGCAGCTCTTTCAGCTCTTCCTCCGCTGCGTTGTTGTTGTGGGCCTCGTGTCCCGTGACCATGAACTTGCGCTCCTGCAGGTAGGCGTTGCGCGCGAAGGCGTATGGGTCGTAAGCCTCCTCGTCCATCCGGATGATCGGCAGTAGCTCGACCCCCGTGTTCAGCGCGTTGAGGCCCGCCTCGCCATACCTCAGCGCCGTATCCCCCGTGTAGTGGCCGTAGAGCAGGGGGTTCGTGTACAGATAGTCCGGCACCAGACCGAGCGCATCGCGCACGTCCGAGGGCCCGAGGAAGGGCAGCACGAGGTACGGTCCTGTCGGGAAGCCCCATTTGCCGAACGTCTGGCCGAAATCCCGGTCCTCAGGCGTAAGTCCCACTCGCGAGGCAGGATCGAGAATGCCGCCGATCCCCACGGTCGTGTTGACGACGAATCGGCCGAGGTCGCGCGCGAACGGCAGGATCCGGCCCTGCAGCAGGGCGTTGACGATCACCGTGGGATAGGAAATGTTGTGGACGAAGTTGGAAACGCCGGTGCGGATCGGATGCGGCGTGACGCGCACGTAGGTGGTGGCCACGGGCTTTACGATATGCCGGTAGAACCCGAGGTCGAAGCTGAACGTCGCGCGGTTCATCCGCTGCCAAGGGTCACGCGGGTTGCGCTCCGATGGCGGCACGGTGGCGCAGCCGAACAGCGTGAGTGCGAGCAGCGATAGCCCGGCAAAAGTCGCGCCTTTCGATGCGCGTCCCCAAAAGGCCGCGGGCGAGCTTTTGCCGAAGACAATGGGGGCGACCCGGAGGATCGTCGGGCGGATTCTTATTGGCATGAGAGGTCCGTGCAAAGTCCCGGCCGGATTGTACCAGCCGCGGAGGCGGTGGAGGACGGCTTGCAGTCGGCATTGAGCGACGAAGTGGGGGCGGCCGAACGACTACTCGCTGTGACGCTGCGGGCGCACGCTCGCCAGATAATCGCGTACTTGCCGCAGGCGCGCGCTGATCCGCTTGCGCTGCACGGGGCTCAGGTGTGGGGTGGCGAGCGCCAGTTGATACTGGCGGGCGGCGAGAGGCAGATTGCCGTTCGCGATCTGGTACTCGCCCATGTAGTAGTACGCATCGCCTTGATCGCCGGCGGCGCTCGCCGCCCGCGCGGTGAGCTCGATCTGATCGAGAGTCGGCTCGACGTTGTTGAAGAGATTCAGCAGGATATCGTGAGCCTGCGCGTTCTGACCGTCAGCCATCAGGGTCTGGGCATAGCGGACGGTCACTGGAACATTGCGCGGGAAGAGCCGCATCGCCAGCCGGAAGGTTGCCAGCGCTTGCGTCATATCGCCCGCCTGCGCCTGCGCCTGGCCGAGAGCGGAGTAAAGCAGATGAAGGTCGCCGTGCTGTGCGATCAGCGTCTTCAGGACGGGTATGGCCTTGGAGGCCTGGTTATCCTGCATCAATGCGAGCGCATCGCCATACATCGCGCCGAGGCTGTGATTGCCGTCGGCGATCTTTTGCGCAAACTGCCGCTGAATGTCCTCATCCCCAGGGGCGGTGAGGACGCGCACGCGCGCCTTGATCAGGTAGTAGTCCGACGAGCTCGTATCAGGTACGGGCGGGTATTGCGCGGCGCGCTCCCGAGCGTCCGCAATGCGGACCGTATCCACCGGGTGGTCCTGCAGTATCGCGGGTACCCAGCCGTCCTGAACGCCCTGCTCCCGCATCAACCGCGCGAAGAAGTCGGCCATGGCCTCAGGGTCGAACCCCGCGGCCGCCAGATACTGGATCCCAACCCGATCGGCTTCCTCTTCCACGCTGCGGCTGTAGTTGATCTGCTGCTGCTCGGCCAGCCCTTGCGAAGCGACGATGCCG
>JAKBCR010000070.1 GCA_021807675.1 Pseudomonadota bacterium | reverse complement strand
ACGGGGGCCTCTTGCGCCACCGCGCAGGACTGGAGGAACACCATCCTCGCCGGGCTCGCCAACTACATCGACGGAGGATCGATCGTCTCGGGCTCCGCTGCGCTCGCCTTGTGGGTGTCCGCGTTTCACCTGAGCCCCACGTTCGTGGGGCTGATCGGGGCATTCAGCGCCAACGCCATTTCAGCCGGCGTCGGAGCGCTGGTCGGCGGACGGCTCTGCGATCGGCTCGGGCGCAAGAAGATCTACCAGTACGACATGCTGTTTTACGCCTTCGGCATGCTCTGGCTGGTGCTGGCCGTACGTCCGTGGATGATCGTCGTCGGCTACATCCTCGTCGGGCTCGCGGTCGGCGCGGACATTCCCGCATCCTGGTCCTTGATCGCCGAGCTCGCGCCGCAGAGTGAGCGCGGCAAGCACAGCGGCGTCGCCCAGGTGCTCTGGTATCTGGGGCCGGTCGTGGTCCTGCTGATGTCCCTCGCGCTGGCACCGCTTGGCATCCTCGGCGCGCGCATCGTGTTCGCGCACCTCGCGCTCGTGGCGGTGATACTCACGGTCCTGCGCTCGGGCATGAAGGAGTCCCAGCTGTGGACCGATGCGCGCAGTCGGTCCGAGAAGGCGAGCGCCCGGGAGGCCGCCGGCGAGTCGACCCGGATCGGCTCGGGCGGACGGCTGCGCGAGCTCTTCACTCCGCGGTATCTGAGGCCGATGCTCTTCCTGATCGGCATGTATGGCATCTGGAACCTGTGGGCGGGCACCAACGGATTCTTCTTCCCTTATGTGCTGCGCACCGTGGGCTCGCAGACGCAGGCGGCAAGCGTCGCCCTGCAAGCGGGCGGCTTCACCGTCGCCATGCTCTCGATCGCCTTCGTGTTCATGCGCTATTCGGATCGGGTGAGTCAGCGGGCGATGATGGGTCTCGCGGGCCTGGTCCAGGTCGTCGGTATGGTGCTGCTCGCGCTCTTTCCGCTCACCACCGCAGTCGCCCTGGCCTATCAGTTCCTGCTGCAGCTCGGCGGCGGATTCGGCCAGCAGTCCTTCTTCCAGCTCTGGAGCGCGGAGCTGTTTCCCACGCTGCTGCGCAGCAGCGCGCAAGGGATGATGTTTGCGGTCGTGCGCATCGGACTCGGACTCTGGAGCTTCTTCGTCCCGGTTCTCACGGCGACCGGCTTCACCAAAGTCGCATGGGTGCTCACGGCCTTCGTCGCCGTCAGCAGCCTGATCGGAGTGCTCGGCGCGCCGAGCAACGAAGGCAAGTCCCTGATTCAGATCGAGGCCGAGAGAAGAGCGAGCCCGGATCGGTTATGATTGAAAATGAGTGAAATTTATGGAATATTTAGCCGAGCGACCGATGAGCCGGTCAACCGGACGGTCTGCGGGATCAAATGACATGAAGCGGATCAAGTGACATGAAGAGGGTGGAGCGTACGGCATCCAACCCGCCGGCGGTCGGACCCCAGAGCCGCTGGGACGATTCCCTGGCCGCGACGATGAGCCCGCAGGATCTGCTGCTCTACCGGTCCCACCTCCTCGGCGCGGACAAGCGGATCACCAACTTCGGCGGTGGCAACACCTCGGCGAAGATCCCGATGCAGGACCCGCTGACGGGGGCCGACACGGCGGTGCTGTGGGTGAAGGGCTCGGGCGGTGACCTCGGCAGCATGAAGCTCGCCGGATTCGCGACGCTCTATCTCGAGAAGCTCGAGCGCCTGAAGGCGCGCTATCGCGGCCGCGAGCACGAGGATGAGATGGTGGGGTACCTGCCTCACTGCACTTTCAATCTCAATCCCGTCGCGGCGAGCATCGACACGCCTCTTCACGCCTACATTCCGTTCACGCACGTCGATCACATGCATCCGGATGCGCTCATCGCAATCGCCGCGAGCCGCCGCAGTCGCGAGCGCACCGCCGAGATCTTCGGCGGCGAGATCGGGTGGCTGGCCTGGCAGCGGCCCGGATATGATCTGGGCTTAAAGCTCGGTGACCTGGCGCGCGCTCAGCCCGCGCTGACGGGCGTCGTCCTGGAGGGACATGGGCTCTTCACCTGGGGGCAAAGCTCCAAGGAGTGCTACGAGACCACCCTTCGGATCATCGGACGCGCCACGGAGTGGCTCGGCGAGCGCAATACGGCGCCGGCTTTCGGGGGTGCCGTGTGCGAGGCGCTGCCGGCTCGCGAGCGCGAGGGCCTCGTCGCCGCCATTGCCCCGGCGCTGCGCGGCAAGATCAGCAGCGGGGAGCTCAAGGTCGGCCACTTCGATGCGAGCGATGCGGTGCTCGAGTTCGTCTGCAGCGCGCGGCTCACGGAGCTCGCGCGGCTCGGCACCTCCTGCCCCGATCACTTCCTGCGCACCAAGATCCGTCCGCTGGTGCTCCCTTTCGATCCGGCGCGTCGGGACGGACCGAAGCTGCTCGGTGAGCTCGATGGCGCGCTCGCGGCCTATCGGGCCGAGTACGCGCAGTACTACGAGCGCTGCAAGCGGCCCGATAGTCCCCCGATGCGCGATCCGAACCCTGTCGTCTACCTCATTCCCGGTGTTGGCATGCTGACCTTCGCACGCGACAAGGCGACCGCGCGCATCGCCGCGGAGTTCTACATCAACGCCATCAATGTCATGCGGGGTGCCGCCGGCGTCGACACTTATGTCGGGCTGCCCGAGCAGGAGGCGTTCGACATCGAGTACTGGCTGCTCGAGGAGGCGAAGCTCAAGCGCATGCCGAAGCCGAAGAGTCTGGCGGGGCGGGTGGCGCTCGTGACGGGCGGAGCGGGCGGCATCGGGCGTGCCATCGCGACGCGGTTGCTCTCCGAAGGCGCGTGCGTCATGTTGATTGACATCGACCAGCAGGCCCTGGCCCGGGCGACCGAGGATCTCCAGGCCCGGTTCGGAGCCGATTCGGTAGTGCCTTGCCAGGCCGACGTGACCGACGAGGGGGCCGTCGAGGCGGGGCTCGACAGCGTAGTGCTACGGTTCGGCGGCCTCGACATCCTGGTATCGAATGCGGGGATCGCCTCCGCCGCCCCGTACGAGGACACCGATCTTGCGCTCTGGAACCGGAACATCGCGGTGCTCGCCACCGGATACTTTCTGGTAAGCCGCGCCGCCTATCGCATGATGCTGCGCCAGGCTCTGCCCGCCAGCATGGTGTTCGTGGGAAGCAAGAATGCCCTGGCCGCATCGGCCAACGCGGCCGCCTACTGCACGGCGAAGGCCGCCGAGCTGCACCTTGCCCGGTGCCTGGCGCTCGAGGGCGCCCCCCGCGGGATTCGCGTCAATGTCGTCAATCCCGATGCGGTGCTGCGCGGGTCGAAGATCTGGAGCAGCGAATGGCGCGCCGAGCGGGCGGAAGCCTACAACCTCGAGGAGGGCGAGCTCGAGAGCTTCTATCGCTCGCGTAGCCTTCTCAAGCGTGAGGTGTACCCCGAGGATGTGGCGGAGGCGGTCTATTTCTTCGCCTCGGACCTCTCCGCCAAGTCCACGGGGAATGTGCTCAACGTCGATGCCGGCAATGCCGGCTCGTTCACTCGCTGAAGCCTGGCAATGTCGCCGATCTCCCCCGAGTTCATCGCCGCGGCCAATGCCGGACTCGCTGGCACGCTCGATGCGGACTATGGAGCGCTCGATATCCAGTTGACCCGGCGCGGCGTCGACATCGACAAGGTCACCGCGGCGGTTGCCCAATTTGCCGTCGCGATCCCCTCCTGGGGGGTGGGCACCGGAGGGACACGGTTTGCTCGCTTCCCGGCTGTGGGCGAGCCTCGCAACGTGCTCGAGAAGCTCGAGGATTGCGCGGTCATTCACTCCCTCACGGGAGCGACCCCGACGGTCTCGTTGCACCTGCCCTGGGACCGCGCCGAGGACTACCCGCAGCTCAAGCGTTACGCGCGGGAGCTGGGGCTCGGATTCGATGCGGTCAACTCGAACACTTTCCAGGATCAGCCCGGCCAGGCTCACTCCTACAAGTTCGGCAGTCTCACTCACACCGACCCGCGGGTGCGGGCCCAGGCAATCGAGCATAACCTGGAGTGCATCCGCATCGGGCAGCAGATCGGCTCGAAGGCGCTGACCCTGTGGATCGGCGACGGCTCGAACTTCCCCGGACAGCAGCACTTTGCGCGCGCATTCGAGCGTTATCTCGACTCCGCCGGGCGCATCTACGCGGCCCTGCCCGCCGACTGGCGGCTCCTGATCGAGCACAAGATGTATGAGCCTGCCCTCTATTCGACGGTGATCCAGGACTGGGGCAGCTCTCTCATGGCCGCGCAGGCGCTGGGTCCCAGAGCATTCTGCCTGGTGGATCTCGGTCATCATGCGCCGAGCACGAACATCGAGATGATCGTGGCGCGCCTGGTGCACGCGGGACGACTGGGTGGCTTTCACTTCAACGACTCGAAATACGGCGATGACGATCTCGACACCGGCTCGATCCACCCGTATCGGCTGTTCCTGATCTTCAACGAGCTGGTCGATGCCGAATCGCGCCGCGTGCCGGATTTCAACCCGGCGCATATGCTCGACCAGTCACACAATGTCACGGACCCGATCGAGAGCCTGATGAGTAGCGCGATGGAGTTGACGCGCGCCTACGCACAGGCGCTCATCGTCGATCGCAATGTGCTCTGCGCCTCGCAGGAGGCGAACGATGCACTGCTCGCCTCCCAGACGCTGAAGCAGGCGTTCACCACGGATGTCTCGCCCATCCTGGCGCGCGCAAGAGCGCAGCGCGGGGCCGCCATCGATCCTATCGGGGCCTATCGGGCGAATGGTTACCGCCAACGCGCCGTCACGCGCCGCCCGGTGCAGGGCAAAGCGACGGGCAGCGGTATCGTTTGAGCTGCGCGGAAGACGAGCAATCGATGGAGCGGACGCTACTCGCTCCATTTGAGCACTTGAAGATGAAGAGCGGCGAAGTCGCCTCGGCGCATCTCGGTCGGGGGACGGCGGCGCGTAGCCGCTGACCGAGCATTTCGAGGAGAGTTGTCTGCTGCCTATGCCACCGTGCGATGACGGAGATGCCGCGATGTCCGAGCCCTCTGCTTTCGTCTGTCGCAGGGTCAATCGTGGCGGGCCGGCGTGCCTCCTCGGCTGCCTGGCGTTTCTGCTGCTCGGGCCCGGCGCGCGCGCGGCGGCAGTCTCCGATGCCCATCCGGTATCCGGCGCTCCCGCCGCCCTGCGGCCGGGATTCGAGCTGCCGCCGCACGGCGCGCGTCCGCAGGTCTGGTGGCATTGGTTGAGCGGCAACGTCAGCCGCGCCGGTATCCGCAAGGATCTCGCCTGGATGCACCGGATCGGGGTGGGCGGACTCGATCAGATCGATGTCTCGTTCTTCACGCCGCGGGTCGTGAAGCATCCCGTCACCTACATGTCAACGCGCTGGAAGCGCGACTTTCGGCTCGCGACGCGGCTCGCGGCCCGGTATCGGATGGCATTCTCGATCGATTCCTCTCCCGGTTGGAGCGAGACCGGAGGGCCGTGGGTGCAGCCAGCCGAGGCGATGAAGAAGCTCGTCTGGACAGCCACGCTCATTCCCGGCGGGCGGCGGTTTTACGGGGTGCTGCCCCTTCCGCCGGGTAACACCGGTCCCCTGCAAAACGCGCCGCTCAAGAGGGGGCTCGTCGGCTCGCCCAAGTTCTCCCATCTGAGGTTCTACCGGGACGCGTTGGTGATTGCCTACAAGGCCCCGGTCTTGGACCCGCAGCCTCGGCTCGGTTGGTCGTCCGCCGGGACGCTCGGCGCGCGGGCTCTCGCCCAACTCGCCGACGGCAGTCTGACGGGCGGAGTGAGGGTGAGCTCGCGCAAGGGACGGTCATGGCTGCAGGTTGAGTACCCGCGCCTGGAGCGGCTTCAGGGCGTGACGCTCGCGGCGTCGGTCTCCGGCGGGGGCAAGGTTGCCGCGACACTTTACGCGAGTACCGACGGAAGGACCTGGAGGAGGATCGCCACCCCGGCCGGGGAGCTCGTGATCGGGCAGGGCTTCCCCCAGGTGACCGTATCGTTCGCGCCGCTCGGCGCGTGCTATGTGAGAGTCGCTCTGCGAGCATTGCCGGCCGCCTCTCTCACTGCCTCCATCCCGTTCCATGCGCCGGGGGTCGTCAACCTCTCGGCGATGTTCGGCAGCCACTCGCGCCATCCGCCCACGTTCGTGGTTCACGAGCTGGCTCTGCACGCGCGGGCGACCGTCAATGAGTTCGAGGCCAAGTCCGATTTCCGCATTGCGCCCGATTATTACGCTCTTGCCTCCAAAGCCCCGATCGCGCCCGGCACCGCGGTCAATCCCAAGGACGTGGTGAATCTCACCGGCCGCATGCAGCCCGACGGCACGCTCAGCTGGACACCGCCGCCCGGAGATTGGGTGGTGCTGCGCATGGGGTACTCGCTCGAGGGGACGACCAATCATCCGGCCGGGCCTGCCTCGACGGGACTCGAGGTCGATAAGCTCAGCCGCACCGATGTCCGTGGGTACATGACTCACTATCTCGATTCGTACCGTATCGCGGCCGGACCGTTTGGACCGGGCAGCATCACCGGTCTCACCATGGATTCGAGCGAGGTCGGGATGCAGAACTGGACGCCGAACCTATTGGAGGATTTCCGGCGGCTGCGCGGCTACGATCCGATCCCCTGGCTTCCGGCGCTCACGGGCGTGGTAGTCGGAAACCCCGCCGAGAGCGACGAGTTCCTGTGGGACTTCCGGCGCACGATCAATGATCTGCTGGCCACCAATCATTACGAGGAGATCGCCAGGATCGCGCGCGCGCATGGCCTCACGACGTATGGCGAGGCGCTCGAGAGCCATCGTCCGACTTTCGGGGACGACATGCGGATGCGTCAATATGACGATGTGCCCATGGGAGCGATGTGGATGTATCCCGCGGGCGGCAAGCCGGCTCCGACGTACGTGGCGGACCTTCGGGGGGCCGCCTCGGTAGCACATGTCTACGGCCAGAATCTCGTCGGCGCCGAATCGCTCGATTCGGTGTTGGAGCCCTGGGCTTACGCGCCCCGCGAGCTCAAGCCCGTCATCGACCGGGAGTTCACACTCGGGGTCAACCGGGTGATGATCCATGAGTCGGCTGAGCAGCCGCTCGACAATCCTCCCGGGCTCGAGCTCCCCGACATCGGACAGATGTTCAACCGCCTGGATACCTGGGCGGACGAGGCGGGACCGTGGATGCGGTATATCGCGCGCTGCTCGTATCTGCTCGAGCAGGGCCACTATGTCGCGGATATCGCGTACTTCTATGGCCAGGAGGCACCCATCACGGGTCTCTTCGGCGACAAGCCCATCGACGTGCCGGAGGGATACGGGTTCGACTTCGTGGACCCCAATGCCCTGAAGCACGTCATCGGGGTACGCAACGGGAGGCTCGTCACGCCTTCGGGAATGAGCTATCGAGTCCTCTACCTCGGGGGCAGCAGCCGCTGGATGACGCTCGGCGTGCTGCGCCGGATCGATCAGCTCGTCCGGCAGGGCGCCATCCTCGTCGGGCGACGCCCGTTGGGCTCACCGAGTCTGCGCGACAACACCACACGGTTTCAGGCGCTGGCGCAGGCGCTGTTCGGCGCTCAGGGCAGCACAAGGGTGCATCACGTAGGCCGCGGTACGGTATTCCCCGCGGGCTCGTTGCCGCAAGCCTTGAAGGCCCTCGCACTCCCCCCTGATTTCGAGTACACCCAGCCGCAGCACGATACCAAGCTGCGCTACATTCATCGGCGCCTGGAGCATGGAGACATCTACTTCATCAGCAACCGCCGCGATCGCTCCGAGCGGCTGACGACGAGCCTGCGCGTGACCGGACGCGTCCCCGAGCTCTGGAGCCCGGTGACGGGCGCGATCTCCCCCGTGAGTTACCGCAGCTATGGCGATCGCACGCTGATCCCGCTTCGCCTCGCCCCTTACGGATCGGTGTTCGTGGTCTTCGGCAAGCGAACCACTCGATCTTCCCTGAGTATCCCATCCGTGCAGCGGCGCACGCTGTTGAGGTTGCGGGGTCCCTGGAGACTGGCCTTCCAGCCGCGCCGCGGTGCGCCCCCCGGCCTCACCCTGCCGCACCTGGCTTCCTGGAGCGTGAATCGCAATCCGGGTATCAAGTACTTTTCCGGTACCGGTACGTACACCCGCTCGTTCCGCCTGCCCCCGGAAGGCGGACGTGGGCGGTGGGTACTCGACCTGGGGGCTGTGCGCGACATTGCCAGGGTCAGCGTCAACGGCAAGTCCGTGGCGGTGCTGTGGACGCCGCCCTATCGCACCGACATCACTCGGTACGTTCATCCAGGCATCAACGATGTCTCGGTCGCGGTGACCGATCTGTGGGTCAACCGGCTCATTGGAGATCAGCAGCCGGGTGTGACGCACCAGTACACGTTTACGACGTTGCCCACGTATCGCCCGGATGCTCCGCTGCGGATCTCCGGCCTGCTCGGCCCGGTACGCCTGGAACGGGTTTTGGGCACGCACGTGACCGGATCGAGCCCAGGCCAAGCGTATTGAAGTCCGGTGATGTTCCGCGGAGTGCGCTCCGCCCGGATCGGGGGCAACCTTGAAGCCTCACTCCGGGGCGGCCCGTCTGATGCTCCTCGATATACTCAGACAAGTGGCCCCTCGTGGCTCTATAATCCCGCGTCGGGCTCGCGGCGGCGGGCTGTGACCGCTCACCGCCGGATGGTTTCTGATCCACCCGTCGGCACCAGGCGTGCCTCAGACGGAGGCGCGCGCGCTGCGTATCTGATCCGCGGAGTCGTCCATGGCGCTTTATCCGGATTTGCAAGGCCAGCTCGTGCTCGTCACCGGAGGAGGCTCGGGCATTGGCGAGGCCATCGTGCGCCAGTTCGCCGCCCAGCGCTCGAGGGTGGCTCTGATCGACATTGCGGAGGAGCCCGCGCGGGCCCTCGTCCGGGAGCTCCAGGCGTCGGGGGTGACCGCGCATTTCGAAGCCTGTGATCTGACCCACATCGCGGCTCTCAGGGGCGCCATCGGCGCCATCCGGGAGCGGCTCGGCCCCATCCAGGTTCTGGTCAACAATGCCGCCAACGACGAGCGTCATGCCACGGAAGAGGTGACCGAAGCGATCTGGGATGAGCGGATCGCGGTCAATCTCAAGCACCAATTCTTCTGCGCGCAGGCCGTGCTCTCGGACATGAAGGCGGCTGGCCGGGGAGTCATCATCAACCTGGGCTCGATTTCCTGGATGACGGGTACGGGAGGCATGGCAGGCTACACGGCATCGAAGTCGGGCGTGCTGGGTCTGACGCGCTCGCTGGCGCGCGACTTCGGTGGGTACGGTATTCGGGTCAACGCCGTCGCTCCGGGCTGGATCTTCACCCCGCGCCAGCTCGAGAGGTGGCTCACGCCGGAGGTCGAAGAGCAGGTGATGGGCGCCCAATGCCTCAAGCGCCGGCTTCAGGCCGGGGAGGTGGCCAAGTTCATCGTGTTCCTCGCCTCGGAGGAGGCGAGCGCCTGCACGGGCCAGCAGTACGTGGTGGATGGCGGATGGACTTAGCGGGCCCGGTGGCAAAAACACGCGGCGGATCGCGTATGGTAGCGCTATCATCCGCTGGGTTCGGCTGACACGGCGGCCACGCAGTGTATCTAGGCATCGACCTCGGAACCTCCAGCGTCAAGACGGTGGTGCTCGATGAGCGCGGCAGCCCGGTTGCGCAGGCGTCTGCGCCACTGTCGGTCAGCCGGCCACGCCCGGGCTACAGCGAGCAGGATCCGGAGGCTTGGTGGCGTGCGACGCTCGATGCGGTGACCGCGCTGCCCCTGAGCGCGCGGGCCGCGGTGCGCGCCGTGGGCGTGAGCGGGCAGATGCACGGAGCGACTCTGCTCGATGAGCGGGACCGGCCGCTGAGGCCGGCCATCCTGTGGAACGATGGGCGCGCGGACGCCGAATGTCGGGAGCTCGAGCGACGCGTCCCGGGGGCGCGCGCGATCACCGGGACAATCGTGATGCCCGGCTTCACTGCGCCCAAGCTGTTGTGGATCGCCCGACACGAGCCGGACCTGTTTCAAAGCACTTGCACGGTGCTGCTGCCGAAAGATTTCATTCGCTTGCGCCTGACCGGCGAGAAAGTGAGCGACCTCTCCGATGCCTCAGGCACGGCCTGGCTGGACGTGGCCCAGCGAGACTGGTCGGATGCCATGCTCGAGGGGACCGGCTTGTCGCGCGTACACATGCCGCGGCTGATCGAAGGCACGGCGATCAGTGGCCGTCTGCGCCCTGAGATCGCACAGCAGTTGGGTCTGACGCCAGTGCCGGTAGCGGGCGGCGGTGGCGACAATGCCGCGAGCGCCGTGGGCCTCGGGGTCGTGGCCCCGGGGCAGACGGTACTGTCGCTCGGTACCTCGGGGGTGCTATTCGTCGTCACGGACCGGTTCCGGCCCAATCCGCAGCAGGCCGCGCATGCCTTCTGTCATTGCCTGCCGGCTCGGTGGCATCAGATGGCCGTGCTGCTGAGTGCGGCCAGCACGCTCGATTGGGTGGCGCAGGCGCTCGGCTCGCCGCTCACGGCCCTGGTCGAGCGAGCGAGCGAGCGAGGGCTGCGGCGCGAGACGCCATACATGCTGCCGTACCTGACGGGGGAGCGCACGCCACACAACGACCCGAATGCCAGCGGTGTCCTGTTTGGATTGCGCGCTGATACCGATCCCGCTGATATCGCGGTCGCGGCGCTCGAGGGCGTGGCCCTCGCGCTCGCCGACGGCCGGGACGTCCTGCGGGCCGCTGGCGGCACGCTTGGTGACATCAGTGTCACGGGTGGAGGCGCGCGGCTCGCATTCTGGGGAGAGCTGATCGCCGCGGCACTGAATAGCCCGCTGAGCTACCGCACCGACAGCGAGCCCGGCGCCGCCCGCGGAGCCGCGCGGCTCGCGCGACTCTCCGTCAGCGGCGAGTCGATCGAGGAGGTCTGCGGCGAGCCACAGCTTCGCAGGACGGTCGTGCCGGACGCCTCGCTCGTCGCGCTCCTGGCCGAGCGCAGGCCCCTCTTTCAGCGGTTGTATCGCCAGCTCCAGGACGTCTTTCAGGAGAGTGGAACATGACCCTGTTTGCCGGGATCGATCGGGTGCGTTACGAGGGGCCGGACACCCGCAACGAGCTCGCCTACCGCGTCTACGACAAGAATCGCCTCGTGCTCGGCAAGCGCATGGAAGACTGGCTGCGCGTCGCGGTGTGCTACTGGCATTCCTTCAACTGGCCGGGCCATGACATCTTCGGCCAGGGGACCTTGCCCCGCCCATGGCTCGCCGGGCCGGCGACGCGCGAGAGCGCGGGGAGCAAGCTCGAGGCCGCATTCGATTTCCTGACCCGGCTCGACATTCCCTATTTCACCTTCCACGATCTCGATGCGATGCCCGCGGCGAGCCGTCCGTCCGAGCACATCGAGAGCCTGCGCTGGATCGAGGAGCGCATCGCCGCGAAGATGGCCGCGACGGGCGTGAAGCTGCTGTGGGGAACCGCCAACCTCTTCAGTCATCCCCGTTATGCCGGGGGCGCGGCGACCAGCCCGGACCCTGAGGTGTACGCGTGGGCGGCGCTGCAAGTGCGCTGCTGCCTCGAGGCCACGCACCGCCTCGGTGGCGAGAACTATGTCCTGTGGGGCGGGCGTGAGGGCTATGACACACTGCTCAACACCGATCTGAAGCGTGAGCTCAATCACTACGGGCGCTTTCTCGCATTGGTGGTCGAGCACAAGCATCGCATCGGCTTCAAAGGGACCCTGATGGTCGAGCCCAAGCCCTTCGAGCCGACCAAGCATCAGTACGATCGCGACGTGGCGGCGGTCCACGCGTTCCTGCGGCGATACGGACTCGAGCGCGAGGTCAAGGTCAACATCGAGGTCAATCACGCGACGCTCGCGGGTCTTGACTTCGAGCACGAGATCGCTGCCGCCCGCGCGGCCGGCCTCTTCGGCTCGGTCGACATCAACCGTGGCGATCCGCGCAATGGCTGGGATACCGACCAGTTCCCGAACAACGCCCAGGATCTGGTGCCCGCCATGCTGCAGCTGCTCGAGGACGGAGGGTTCGCCACGGGAGGCTTCAACTTCGATGCCAAGGTGCGCCGCCAGTCGGTTGAGCCGGCGGACCTGTATCTTGCGCACATCGCCGGCATCGATACGCTGGCTCGTGCGCTGCTCGCGGCCGAGGAGGCTCACGCCGCCGGGGCGCTGGCCCGGCTGCGTGAGCAGCGCTACAGCGGCTGGAGCAGTGAGCTCGGTCGGCGGATCGAGGACGGGGCGATGGATCTCGCCGGGCTCGCGGACTGGACGCGCAGCCGCGAGCTCGAGCCGTCCCCGCGGTCCGGGCGGCAGGAGCTCGCCGAGAGTCTCATCGCGCGGCACTGCCGCTTCTGAGGCCAGCCGGGCGTTTCGGGTGGGATCTTGTCAGGGGGCTGAATGCGTAAGCCTGTCAGGCGAAGAGCTGCCGCGTTGGTGACGATCGATCAGGTCGCGCACCGCGCCGGCGTCTCGCTGATGACCGTCTCGCGGGTGACCAATGGGCACGAGTGCGTCCGGGAACGCACCCGGGAGCGTGTCATGCGGGCGATCCGTGAGCTCAACTACAAGCCCAATCCGGCCGCCCGCGCACTCGCGGCCGCCCGCGCCGATCGGATCGCGCTGCTTTACGCGAATCCGAGCGCGGGGTATCTCAGCGAGCTGTTGCTCGGCACCCTGGATGGCGCAGGCTTGACCGGCTGCCAGCTCGTGGTGCAGAAGTGGGAGGGGGCCGATGGGGGCGGGGAGCGGGCCCGGGCCCGGGCTCGTCAGCTTGCAAGGGATGCGGACGGAGTGCTCTTGCCGCCGCCGCTTTGCGAATCGCAACCGTTGACCGCGGCACTCGAGGGCGTGCAGGTCCCCTGTGTGGCGATTGCCGCGGGGTTGGCGACGCCAGGAATGAGCTGCGTGCGGATCGACAATCGCCGCGCTGCGCATGACATGACGACTCACCTGATAAGACTGGGTCACCGGGCGATGGGGTTCATCAAAGGAGACCCGAATCAGAGCGCGAGCGCGCAGCGGTTCGAGGGCTTTCGGCACGCGCTCGCGGACGCCGGTGTGCCGTTCAACGAAGCGTGGGTGGCGGCAGGAGACTTCAGTTACCGCTCGGGGCTGCGGGCGGCGGAGCACTTGCTCGCGGCCCGGATTCGACCGACCGCGATTTTCGCGAGCAATGATGATATGGCGCACGCCGTCATTTCGGTGGCGCAGCGGCGCAGGCTCTCGGTACCGCGAGACCTCTCCGTCGCGGGGTTCGACGATACCCTGATGGCCACCACAGTGTTTCCGGAGCTGACGACCGTGCGCCAGCCGATTGCGCCGATGTCGCAGGAGGCCATCGCGCTGCTGCTGGAGGCTACGCGCCGCAAGCGCCTGAACCTCGATGCCGAGCCGGAAGACCGGCTGTTCGAGCACGAGCTGATCGAACGTGACTCCTGCGCGCCGCCGCGCGGGGCCTCTTCAGCAACATCTTGACGACAACGACGGGGGTTTCCATGTCTGGCCGAGGCTCGTTACTGACCAAGCTCACCTTTGTAGCCACCCTGGGGGGGCTGCTCTTCGGATATGACACCGCGGTCATTTCGGGGGCAGTCACCTCGATCGATGCCAATTTCATCGCACCGCTGCGGCTGAGTGAGACCGTTGCCAACAGCCTCTCGGGATGGACCATCTCGAGCGCGCTCTTCGGCTGCATCATTGGGGCCATTCTTGCCGGAACGGTCGCGAACCGGCTGGGTCGCAAGGGCGGGCTGCTGCTCGCCGGCATGCTGTTTCTGGTGTCCGCCGTGGGCTCAGCCTATCCCGAGATCGGCTTCGGCACGATCGGCAGCTTCGGACCCAAGATCCTCGGGGCCTTCATTTTCTACCGCATCGTCTGCGGGGTGGGCATCGGAATCGCCTCGATGCTCTCGCCGCTCTACATCGCCGAGATCTCCCCGCACGAGGTCCGGGGCCGCCTGGTGTCGTGCAATCAGCTGGCGATCGTGCTCGGGATCGCGTTGGTTTACTTCGTCAATTGGTTCATTGCCTCCCAGGGCAACGCGGTCTGGCTGAGGGCGACCGGGTGGCGGCTGATGCTGCTGTCCGAGGCGGTGCCCGCAGCGCTTTGCGTCGCGCTGCTGCTCACGGTACCGGATACGCCGCGCTGGCTCGTCATGCGGGGACGAGATGCGCAGGCGCTCGATATACTGCGCCGTCTCGGCGGCGAGGAGGCGAGAGACGCGGCGGCGGCCAAAGCCACCGTGCAACAGATACGTGACTCGCTGCAGGTTTCACACGGCTCGGCGGCGCCACTGCTGACGTTTGGGCCGCTCGTCATCGTGGTAGGAGTCCTGCTCTCGGCCTTCCAGCAGTTCGTCGGCATCAATGCGGTGATGTATTACGCACCGTTGATGTTCCGAAACATGGGCGCATCGACCGATTCGGCGCTCTGGCAGACCGTCATTGTGGGTGTTGCGAACGTCGTCTTCACGGTGATAGCCATCCTGACGGTCGATCGGCTCGGGCGTAAGCCGCTGCTGATCCTCGGTGCGCTGATCATGGCCGGCGCCATGTTTACGCTCGGCTTGCTATTTGACCTGCAGCGGCTCGGTGCGGGCGCGTTGGTGGCCGTCGTGGTGTACGTCGCAGGGTTTGCGCTGTCCTGGGGTCCGGTCACCTGGGTCCTGCTCTCGGAGATATTTCCGAACGCGATCAAGAGCCGGGCGATGGCGATAGCGGTCGCCGCGCAGTGGGTCTGCAATCTCTTGGTATCCTGGTCCTTCAAGGTGCTCGATGGCAGCTCACTGCTCAATGGGGCCTTCCATCACGGCTTCGCCTACTGGTTTTACGCGCTGATGAGCCTGCTGGCGGCGGTCTTCGTTTTCCTCTACGTGCCGGAGACCAAACGCCATACCCTGGAAGGGATCCACCGGCTGTGGAAGCGTGAGGAGTCACCGACGTGACGGAGTCGCTCGTCGTGCCGCGGTTTCGGGTTCGAACGGACGGGGCGCATGCGATCGGGCCGCTCGAGCATTGAGCGCTCGCTCTTCGGTCGAATGCCGGACGGCGCGGCTGTGGAACGCTACACGCTGCGGCACTCCGGGGGTCGGACGGTCTGCATCAGCACCTATGGGAGCACGCTGCTCTCGCTCACCGCGCCCGATCGGCTCGGTCGATGGACCGATCGGGACACGATCATCAACCTGACGCTGCACCCGTACTTCAACTTGCGAGGGAGCGGTGATGTGCTGGGGCATCGACTATGGCTGGCAGGCCGTGAATATTTGCCGGTCGACGGCGCGCTCATACCGACCGGAGAGCGGCGGTCGGTTGCTGCGACGCCGTTCGATTTCCGATCCCCGAGGACCATCGGCGCGCGCATCGGGGAGTCGGATCCTCAGATCCGTGCTGCGGGAGGGTACGACCCTACGTGGGTCCTCGCTGACAAGCGCGGGATGCTCAAGCTCGATGCGCGTGTGGAGGAGCCGGAGACGGGCCGTGTCCTCGAGCTTCTGTCCACGCAGCCAGGGCTGCAGTTCTACGCCGGTCAACGGCTTGACGGATCCGTCGCCGGCAAGGGCGGGCAACGTTACGGCCCGCACTCCGGGTTCGCGCTCGAGCCACAGCACTTCCCCGACTCGCCTCACCATCCCGCGTTCCCGAGCACCCTGTTGAGGGCAGGGGACTGTTACCGACACTGCATTGCGTACCGCTTCAGCATATTGCCCGTGAAGGGCTCAGTGCGCGCGCCCGGCGCGCCGCCTCTCGCGCGGCCTGTCAGGCCAGGTAAGCACGCAGAAACACCTCCGCCGCCGCTGCCGCCGTTGCGGTAATCTCGCCTTCCGGTATGTGGCCGATCACGCCCTCGAGCATAAGCTGGATCGGGCCCGCCGAGCATAATCCCTCCATGTGCACGGAGGCGCGATGCGGGTCGGCCTCGCGCAGCACTCCGGCATCGGCCTGTGCCCGGTAGAAGGTCTCGAACTTGCCGCGGTAGGCCGCCTTGGTCGCCGCGTAAGCGAGCCGCCCGGTCCCGGAGCGGGCGCCTTCGGCGATGATCATGCGCCGGAACTCGATCGTCTCGGGCGAGGAGAGCAGCCGCACGAGTCGCTCCGCGAAATGCCGAATGGCGGTCCTTGCGTCCCGGGAATGCTCGAGCTCCTCGAACATGGGACCCGCGAGCCGTCCGCCGAGCTCGCGCACCACGGCCGAGAAGAGTTCCTCCTTCGACGCGAAGTAGTTGTACAAAGTGCCCTTGGAGCCCCCGAGGCGCGCAGAGATCTCTGCCATGCTCGCCGCCGCGAAGCCCTTGGTGCGGAATACCTCGGCGGCGATGTCGATGATGGCTCGGCGCTTCGCTTCGGTCTTCATCCGCACGGGTCGGCTCCCCCTCGTGGCGCGTATAAGTGAACTGAAGTGTACGCTTTTGCTCGACAACAGGCTCGGACCGCTGAGGAATGTGACCGTGGGCGAGCCTGTGACACTCGAGTCCGATCTCTACGGCTCCTCGGCGCGCAGGCCATGATGATCTCCACCAACCGGGTGTTCTGCGCGGCGGGGATTCATTGAGGCATGTTTGCGCGTTCGCCGATGAGGCGCTCGCGTTCGCGGTATTCGAGGGCAGCCACATGGGTTATGCTGAGGGCGAGCGATGGGCGAGGTGCTCGCGCAGGATGAGGAATCGGCATGGCAGGTCGTTGGTTCGATGAGTGGCAGGTGGGTGACCGGATCGCCCACGAGATCCGGCGCACGGTCACGGAGACCGACAATCTCCTTTTCTCGGCGATGACGTACAACCCGCAGCCGCTGCACATCGATCTCGAGGCGGCGAAGGCGAGCGAGTTCGGTCAAATCCTCGTCAATGGCACGTTCACCTTCGCTCTGATGATCGGTCTCAGCATCAGCGACACTACGCTCGGCACGCTGGTCGCGAACCTCGGTTACGATCAACTGGTGATGCCGAAGCCGGTGTTCATCGGCGACACCCTGCGCGTGCAGACGGAGGTGTCGAGCCTGAGAGAGAGCCGCTCGCGCCCCAATGCAGGGATCGTCACGTTCCAGCACTGGGCGATCAATCAGAGGGAGGAGGTCGTCTGCCAGTGCCTGAGGTCCGTCCTCATGAAGCGCAAGCCTGCCTGAGGCTCCCTCGGGGCCGCAGCATCTCGCTTATTTGCCCGAGGGCGCTCGCCGCAAGCGGGGATACGATGCGTCCTCGCAACTTGGCCATGTGGATCGTGACGGCACTCGGTAACAGGTCCCGGACCACGATCTCGCAGAGCGAGCCGTCTTGCAGCTCGCGCGCGACGAACCCCTGGGAGCAGATGCAGATGAGATCGGTCCGCATGACGGTGTCACGCAGGATGTGGTAGTTGTCACAGACGAATTGGGCGGGATTCATGAAGTCCTTGAGGCCCGGGGGGGCCACCGACCCCGCCCATGGAAAATCCCTCATGTCCTCGAGGGTCAGGTTGCGGCGTGCGGTGAGCGGATGACCCCTGCGCACGACACAGGCCGGTGAGATCGAGCCGACCGGCGCGACCTCGATCTCGGGCACCGCCTCGATGTGCGAGTCGGGAAAGAAGAACAACTCGATCTCGTCACGCTTGAGCGCTTCCAACAGGATGTTCCCAGGGCGGATCAACACCTTCAGCTGCACCTCTCCCTCGCGCTCGAGGACCGATGCGGCAAATCCCGCCAGAAGCTCGCTTGCGAGCAGTGGCGCGAGTCCGAGCGACAGCTTGCCCGCCTTGCCCGAGCCAAAGAGCCTCAGGTTGCTGTCGAATACCTGCATCGCCTCGAGCAGGGGGCGTGCGAGCGCGATGATCTGCGCGCCGGCCGCCGTCGGCTCCACGCCGTGGCCCACGCGATTGAAGATCGGGAAGCCGTATCGCTCCTCGAGCGCGGCGATGGCGCGGCTCAGCGCGGGCTGACTGACATTCAGTTGGTCGGCCGCCCTGGAGAAGCTGCCGGTGTCCGCCACCGTCAACAGCTGACGCAATTTACCAAGCGAAACGTCCATAATCGGATTGCATGGACCTCTCGATAATCGGGTATTGGACAGCATATCGCGCGGCGTCCAGACTGTCATCTTCGACCGAGTCCGCCGCGGCAGCGCCGGCAGCGGCCGGAGGGGAAATCATCGAGCGATCGCGCGGGAGCGTCCCGGCCCGTCCGGGAGCGGACTCGACCGCTCGTTCGCTGGGCATAACGAGACCCGGAGGAGAGCATGGTGAAGAGCAGAGCGTTTGTCCTTTCGGCCGGCTGTGCGGCAGCCACTCTGATCTGGGCGGCAGCCGCATCGGCAGAGCAGGCCGGGCGGCCCCCGGCCGGTCCCGCGCAATCCGCCCCCTCGGTGCAAGCGCCCGCATTCGCCAACTCCCAGCTCGCGGAGGTCATCGTGACCGCACGCAAGCGCAAGGAGTCGATCCTCAACGTGCCGGTCGTGGAATCGGTCGTGTCGATGGCCTCGATGAAGCGATTCCAGGCGCAGAGCCTCAAGGACGTGGCGACCCTCGTGCCCGGATTGATCGTGGGAAGCAGCCTGCTCTCCCTCGGTGACTCGGTCTCGCTGCGTGGCGTGGGCGCCACCACCTTCGATCCCGGCATCGATCAGTCGGTGTCGTTGGATGTCGACGGCCTGCAGCTCAGCCAGGGCCTCGCCTACCAGAGTGCGATGTTCGATGTGGGGCAGGTCGAGGTGCTGGAGGGTCCGCAATCGCTCTTCTACGGCAAGAGCAGCATCGGCGGGGGGATCTCGATCCATACGGCCGATCCGACGGATCAGTACGAGGTCATCGGAGAGACGGGATATGAATTCGAGTCCAACGAGAGGCAGGGCCAGATCATCCTGTC
>JAKBCR010000069.1 GCA_021807675.1 Pseudomonadota bacterium | reverse complement strand
AGCCAGGGCTCGACCGCCGTCATGGCGCTCGCTAACCTGGCCATGGCTACCGGCAATCTCGGCCGCGAGGGTGTCGGCGTCAATCCGCTGCGCGGCCAGAACAACGTGCAGGGCTCCTGCGACATGGGCTCCTTCCCGCACGAGTTCAGCGCCTATCGGCATGTGTCGGATCCGGTGGTGCGGGGGATGTTCGAGCGCGACTGGGGCGTCGAGCTGCAGTCGGAGCCGGGCCTCAGGATCACGAACATGTTCGAGGCGGCGCTCGATGGAACCTTCCTCGGCATGTACGTGCAGGGGGAGGACTTCGTGCAGTCCGACCCCAACACCCATCATGTCACGCGCGCCATGGAGTCGCTGGAGTGCCTGATCGTCCAGGATCTCTTCCTCAACGAGACGGCGAAGTTCGCGCACGTGTTCCTGCCGGGCTCGTCCTTCCTCGAGAAGGACGGCACGTTCACCAACGCGGAGCGGCGCATCTCGCGCGTGCGCAAGATCCTGCCGCCCAAGGCGGGGTACGAGGACTGGCAGGTCACCATGCTGCTGTCCGAGGCCCTGGGCTATCCGATGAGCTACCGGCATCCCTCCGAGATCATGGAGGAAATCGCCCGGCTGACGCCGACCTTTGCCGGAGTGACCTACGAGAAGCTTGACCGTCTGGGCAGCATCCAGTGGCCGTGCAACGATGCCGCTCCCGAAGGTACGCCGACCATGCACGTGCACCAGTTCGTGCGCGGCAAGGGCAAGTTCTGCCTCACCGAATACGTGCCCACGAGCGAGCGCTCGACCAGCCGCTTCCCACTGATCCTGACGACCGGCCGCGTGCTGACCCAATACAACGTCGGCGCCCAAACCCGGCGCACGGAAAACGTCATATGGCATGCCGAGGACCTGCTCGAGATCCATCCGCATGATGCCGAGGTCCGCGGAATCGCCGACGGCGACTGGGTGGGACTCACCAGCCGGGCGGGAGAGACCGTGCTGCGCGCCAAGGTCACGGAGCGGATCGCACCGGGTGTCGTATACACCACTTTCCACTTCCCCGAGACCAATGCCAATGTCGTCACCACGGAGAACTCCGACTGGGCGACCAACTGTCCGGAATACAAGGTCACGGCGGTGGAGGTCGTATTGGTCAATCAGAAGGACGCCTGGCGCAAGCGAACCGCCGAGGAGCGGGCGATGCCAAGGCCCGCGCGCCGCCGGCGGAGGCGGGATCCCGCGCCCGCCTGAGGGGTAGCGGCTGCGGCGGACCCGGCGTGTCGATTGGCGATAAGATGACTCCGGGGAAACCGGTTGCGGTGGAGCTTCACGTCGAGCGTTGGCGCCGCGGCGAGGTTGCGCAGGAGCTCGATCTGGTCGCCGAGGAGATGCCGGTGGCTCTCCTCTATCATGGCGTGCCGCACGCGGTGATGCTCGCCACGCCGGCGGACCTCGAAGACTATGCGGTCGGCTTCACGTTGAGCGAGGGGCTCGTGGCTCGGCCGGATGAGATCCGAGGCGTGGAGGTGTCCTGTGGCGAGGAGGCTGTGGAGATCAGAATCACCGTGGCCTGGGAGCGCTTCTCGGCTCTGATCGACCGCAGGCGCAATCTGACGGGGCGCACCGGTTGCGGGCTCTGCGGCGAGGAGCGCATGGAGCAGGCGATTCGCGAGCCGAAGCCGGTCGGGCCCGGCATCCGGATGAGCGCCGCGGATCTGCACGATGCCATCGCACAGCTTGCCCAAATGCAGCCGATCAACTCTCGCACCGGAAGCGTGCATGCGGCGGCATGGGTCGTCCCCGGAAAGGGAATTCAGCTGGTACGCGAGGACGTCGGTCGCCACAATGCGCTCGACAAAGCGATCGGCGCTCTGGTGCGCGCCGGGGTGGACCCCGCCGGGGGCGCGCTTCTTCTCACCAGCCGGGCAAGCTTCGAGATGGTGCAGAAGAGCGCAGCGGTGGGTGTGACATTCATCGCGGCCCTGTCGGCTCCGACCGCCTTCGCCGTGCGCAGGGCCGAGCGCGCAGGCCTGACTCTGGTGGCGTTTGCGCGCGAGCATCAGCACGTGGTCTATGCCCATCCATGGCGTCTGGAGCTCCCATGAACATCGATCTTCTCATCAAGATGACCAATGAGATCAGCGCCTACTTTGCTGCGGAGCCGGACGCGGAGCAGGCCGCAAGGGATGTCGCCGGACATCTGCGGCGCTACTGGGAGCCGCGCATGCGGCGCCAGATCATCGCTTATTACGCAGAGCGTCGGGGCGCGGGGCTCAGTGAGCTGGCGTTGCGTGGTGTGGCGCTGCTCGCGGCCGCGGAGCCTTCCTCGACTGCTCCGGCCGCCCCTCTATAGCCACGGAACGGCACAAAACTTATCATTGGAGACTCTTATGAGGCACTTTCCCCAGGAATACCATGGCTGACCGACCGCGCAAGGCCCTGATCTGCGGGTCGGCGGCATTCGACACCCTGATGGTGTTCGAAGGGCGCTTCCGCGAGCACATCCTCCCGGAGCAGATCCATATTCTCAACGTGGCGTTCCTGGTGCCCCAGCTGCGCCGGGAATTCGGCGGCTGCGCCGGCAACATCGCCTACAACCTGCGCCTGCTCGGTGATCCGGCGGTTCCGATGGCCACCGTTGGACGGGATTTCGCGCCGTACCGGGACTGGATGGAGCGCCTCGGCCTGCCACTCGAGCACGTCCGCGTGATCGACTCGCAGCTCACCGCTCAGGCGTTCATCACGACCGATCTCGAGGACAACCAGATCACCGCCTTCCACCCCGGCGCCATGCAGCATGCGCACGTCAATGCGGTGGCGGACGCGAAGAATGTCGTCATCGGGATCGTGGCTCCCGACGGGCGCCAGGGAATGATCGAGCACGCGGAACAGTTCGCGGATCTGGGTATTCCTTTCATCTTCGACCCCGGACAGGGGCTGCCGATGTTCGATGCCGCGGATCTCGACGGCTTCATCGAGCAGGCCAACTGGGTCGCGGTCAACGACTACGAGTGGCAGCTGCTACAGCAGAAGACGGGCTGGACCGTGCGCGACCTGACGCAACGGGTGGACGCGCTGATCGTCACCCGCGGTCACAAGGGCTCGATCATTCATACCCTTGAGCACCAATTCGAGATCCCCTGCGCGAAGACTTCGGCCGTGGTCGATCCCACTGGCTGCGGCGACGCTTACCGCGCGGGACTGCTGCATGGCCTGATGCACAACCTCGACTATGAGACCATCGGCCGGATCGCGTCCGTGATGGGCGCATTGAAGATCGAGTCGCGCGGCACCCAGAATCACCGGGCGACGCCCGAGGAGCTCCAGCGGCGCCTGGCGGAGAGCTTCGGTGATGCCGCTGCGGCCAAGGCGGCGCTGTCCGCCCGCACGTAACCCGCGCCGCGGCGACTTTTACCCAATCCAATTGAGGAACCGAATACATGGCCAACGACTATCTCTTCACCTCCGAGTCGGTCTCCGAGGGGCATCCCGACAAGGTGGCCGATCAAATCTCGGACGCCGTGCTGGATGCCATTCTCAAGGAGGACCCCCGCGGTCGTGTGGCCTGTGAGTCGCTCGTCAAGACTGGCGTCGTGATAGTCGCCGGAGAGGTGACGACGAGCGCGTGGGTCGATGTCGAGGCGCTCGTGCGCAAGACCGTGCTCGATATCGGTTACGACTCCTCGGAAATGGGCTTCGACGGCGCCAGCTGCGGAGTGGTCAACATCATTGGCAAGCAGTCGCCCGACATCGCGCAGGGCGTCGATCGAAAGGACGAGCGCAAGCAAGGAGCGGGCGATCAAGGAATGATGTTCGGCTACGCCACCAACGAGACGGACGTGCTCATGCCCGCGCCGATCACTCTGGCTCATCGTCTGGTCAAGCGTCAGGCTCAGGTAAGGAAGTCGGGGAAGATCCCGTGGCTGCGCCCGGATGCGAAGAGCCAGGTCACGCTCCGCTATGAGGCCGACCGGCCGGTCGGACTCGAGGCCGTGGTGCTCTCGACCCAGCACAGCCCCGATGTGTCGACCAAGACGCTGCGCGAGGCGGTGATGGAGGAAATCCTGAAGCCCGTGCTGCCCGCCAAGTGGATCGACAAGCGCACCAAGTACCACATCAATCCGACGGGACGGTTCGTCGTCGGCGGCCCGGTCGGGGATTGTGGCCTGACCGGCCGCAAGATCATCGTCGATACCTACGGCGGCTATGCCCGCCACGGCGGCGGGGCTTTCTCGGGCAAGGACCCCTCCAAGGTGGATCGATCCGCGGCCTACGCGGCGCGCTATGTCGCGAAGAACATCGTCGCGGCGGGCCTCGCGCAGCGTTGTGAGGTGCAGCTCTCCTATGCCATCGGCGTCGCCGAGCCGACTTCCGTCATGGTGGAGACTTTCGGGACGAGCCGCCTGTCCCGCGAGCAGTTGACCGCGCTGGTGCGAAAGAGCTTCGACCTGACGCCCTACGGCCTGCGCGAGATGCTCGATCTTGCGCGTCCGATCTACCAGAAGAGCGCCTCCTACGGACACTTCGGCCGCACGGAACCAGAGTTCACCTGGGAACGGACCGATCGCGCGGCGGGGCTCGCCGCAGCGGCGAAGAGCGCGAAGGCGGCCTGAACACCGGTGCCGCATGAAGCGGCGCAACCACGTACCCAGGCACAAGGACGTACCCCGCCGCTGCGAGGTGGCGGAGCCTCGGGCAAAAACCGCGCTTTTTGCCCGAGGCGCGCTGGGCGGGGCAGGATGCCCCGATCCAGCGCTTGTACCAGCCGCTGCGGCGGCGCGACGTCCCTGAGGAGCGTTGCGACAGACCTGCCGGGAGCCTCGGCCCCGGGCGGCTGCCAGGCTCAGGGGCGTGCGCAATCCACACACGGCGCTCACCCAAGTCAATTGGAGCTCTCGACCCATGAACGCCACACTCAAGTCCGCCGCCACCCCCAGGGATTGCAAGGTCGCCGACCTCGCGCTCGCCGACTGGGGGCGCAAGGAGATCCTCATCGCGCAGACGGAGATGCCGGGGCTGATGGCCATCCGCGACGAGTATGCGCCGTCGCAACCGCTGGCCGGCGCACGCATCAGCGGCTCGCTGCACATGACCATCCAGACCGCGGTGCTCATCGAGACGCTGCAGGCGCTCGGCGCCCGGGTGCGCTGGGCCTCGTGCAACATCTTCTCCACCCAGGATCACGCGGCCGCGGCGATCGCGGCGGCCGGCACACCGGTGTTCGCGTGGAAGGGTGAGTCGCTGGCCGACTATTGGGATTACACCCACCGGATCTTCGAGTGGCCGGACGGCGGCTTCACCAACATGATCCTGGACGACGGCGGTGATGCGACGCTGCTCGTGCACCTCGGTGTGCGCGCGGAGAGCGATCCGGCGGTAATCGCGAAGCCGTCCAGCGAGGAGGAGGCGGCGCTCTACGCGGCCATTCAGGCGAAGCTGAAAGCCGATCCGAAGTGGTATTCCGCCCGCATCCGCCATATCCAGGGGGTGACCGAGGAGACGACCACCGGCGTCAAGCGCCTCTATCAGATGGCGAAGGAGGGCGCCCTCGCGTTTCCCGCCATCAACGTCAACGATTCGGTCACCAAGAGCAAGTTCGACAATCTCTATGGTTGCCGCGAGTCCCTGATCGATGGCATCAAGCGGGCGACGGACGTGATGGTCGCCGGCAAGATTGCCGTGGTCTGCGGCTACGGGGACGTGGGCAAGGGCTGCGCGCAGGCGCTGCGGGCGCTCTCCGCCCAGGTCTGGGTGACGGAGATCGATCCGATCTGCGCCCTGCAGGCGGCGATGGAGGGCTATCGCGTGGTCACGATGGACTACGCAGCCGACAAGGCCGACATCTTCGTCACCGCCACCGGCAATTTCCACGTCATCACGCACGCGCACATGCAGCGCATGAAGCACAACGCGATCGTGTGCAACATCGGCCATTTCGACAACGAGATCGATGTCGCGAGCCTCAAGCGCCACACGTGGGAGAACATCAAGCCGCAGGTCGACCACGTGATCTTCCCCGACGGCAGGCGGCTGATCCTGCTCGCCGAGGGGCGGCTCGTGAACCTCGGCTGTGCGACTGGACACCCCAGCTACGTGATGAGCTCGAGTTTCGCCAACCAGACCCTGGCGCAGATCGAGCTGTACGGGCACCCCGACAAGTACCCCGTCGGAGTGTATGTTCTGCCGAAGCACCTCGATGAGAAGGTCGCCCGCCTGCAGCTGACGAAGTTCGATGCCGAGCTCACGACCCTCACCGAGGCGCAGGCCCGCTACGTCGGCGTGGACAAGGCCGGTCCCTACAAGTCAGACCATTACCGTTACTGAGCCGTGGGCGTTCCCCGCGGGTTGCCTCGGGCGCTCGCAACTCGCGGCGGATCTCGCAGGCCGTGCCCGCTCCGGGACGCGGGCTCCCGGAGGGGGGAGATCCGGCCGGCGAGCATTTAAGCAAAGGTTAGCCCCCGGAAGAAGGGCGGCTGACGCCATTCGGCGACAGCATTGCATTGCCGGCGGCGCGCGTCCGCGCGCCGCCGGACTCCTGGCACTCCCCGAGACCCGCGTTCGCGAGGGTGGATGCCCCGGCATCCCCCCCGGGGGGATGTCTGCATCACCTTTACGAAGTGTAAGAACCGCGTTCGCGCGGACTCGACTGGAGTGTTGCAAAAGTTACCGGCCGTGGACCGGCATGCGAAATCCTCCGAGTCCTTCGAGCAACGTCGTTGCGAGTGGGCCAAAACCATCCGGAAACCCGTCGGCGGCCGTCAGTGTCCCGGGAATACTCAGCAAGAGACTCGAGCCGAAGCGCTGGCTCGCTTCCCTCTCCAACTGACTCGACCCTACAACATGTCGATTCGGTCTCGTTCGGATCATGTTGGGCGCGCCTTTTTTGGCAAAAGCGTGTATGATTTCGCTCCGACCCTACAGTTGGGTGTTTTCTGGAGTATCGAGTAATGGCGAAACGTCCCCCGAACGACGGCGCTTCCTGGAGCGCCAGTGAGCTGAAGACCTTGAAGTCGCTCGCGAAAGCGGGAACCCCGACCAGCGAGGTCGCGAAGAAGCTCGGGCGTACCGCGGCGGCCGTTCAGCAGAAGGCCATGCGGGCTGGGATTTCCTTCCGGGCGGCCAAGAGAGCCGGCGCCCGCAAGAAGAAGTAAGCGCCGCGCGCAGTACGGACGGGGGCCCCGCCTCTGCGGGGGCCCCCGTCTTCGTTTGCCCGCTCGATCGGGGGCCTCGTCCCCGCTTCGGGTCATTCATGCCAAGCTCCGGCCTTGCCATGGCCGGGCTGACTTGCCAAACTCTCGCGCCGATCCATGAGGCTCGGCGTCAAGAACTTAAAGAGGATGGCATGCGGCGAGAAATTGGTTTTTCCTGTCTGGCGGCGGTTGCACTGGGGCTGGCTGGCTGCGGTGTGCGGTTACAGGACGAGACTCCGGCTCAATTCCAGGCCAACCCGGACATCGGCATGTATCCGATCAAGGTCAAGGTGACCAGCGGGGCCATGGTGAGCCAGCCGGTGTACGTGTTTGCCCTCTCGGGCGCGCACAAGGTCCCCCTGTCAGCCGGACCGGACGGGACCTATCACACGATGTATCCGGTGAAGTGCAAAAGCAGCTTCCCGCTGCAATATCTTGCGATTTGGCGCCTGCAGGGCCTCGCGACCCGGCAGGAGGTCTTCCCGGCCCAGCCGCGGCAGGTCGAGCTCACGCCGCCCCCGCTTAAACACCAGGTCACCATCGACACCTCCGGCAGCCCGGACAAGAAGACGCACCTCTGGCAGGGAGAGGTGAAGTACGACATCGTCACCGTCGCCAGTGCCCACATCACCGGTGCGCAGATCGAGCCGGTGAGTCAGGACAAGGCCGATGTGGCGGCGGCGAAGGCCATCAGCATCATGAGCGGCTTCCCCCTCGATGCCTCCTGCGGAATACCGACAGCCGTCGAGCTGGCATCCAAGGACCGGCTTGCCCATGCCAATCTCGTCATTGACACCGACGTGCCGGGAATCCCGCAGTGGACGACGCGAGTGAATTTCGCGCCGCAGTAGCTCGGTAAATCGAAGTCGCAGGCCTCGCCCGCGCCCCGAAGGGGCCGCGAGGCCTGCGAGCTTATCGGAGCCGATCGCGCAGGCGCGCGATCTCGGCGGATCCGAGGCCGATTCCGCGCAGATAGGCGGCTGCGCCGCCGGCGCCCTCCAGGTAATCGAGCATGTTGTAGACAGCCTCCTCCGGGCAGCGCACGGCCTCCGCGATCGCTGCCGGATCCTCATCGCCGCGGCGGCGAAGATAGGCTTCCCGCAGATTGGTCGTGCTCACCGCGTAGTCGGCGGCTATCGCCTCTGGCGCGACATCGGCCAGAGCGAGCAGGAGCGCGGCAATGATCCCGGTGCGGTCCTTGCCCGCCACACAGTGGAAAAGGAGAGGCCCCGGGGCTGCCGCCGAGATGACAGCCAACGCTCTCCTGAGCTGCGGCCGCAAGCGCTCGAGCACGGCGCACTTCCACTGCTCCTTGGCGCAGTACCCGCCGAGCGCTCCCCAGTCCGCCGGGCTGTCAGTCAGCAGCGAGACCGACACGTAGCGCACATGAGGAAGCTGCTGCGGCACGGGACTCGGCGCCGCGGCGATCTCCTCCGGCCAGCGCAGGTCGAGCACAGTCTCGACACCGTAGGCGGTGAGCGCCGCGAGGCCCTCTGTCGAGAGCTGCGCGAGGTCGTCGCTGCGCAGCAGCGATCGTGGCCGCGTCAGGGCGCCGTCCACGGTCGGGTACCCGCCGAGATCGCGGGCATTGAGCAAGGAAGGAAACATGCGCCACAGTGTAGCCGACCCCCGTTGGGCTCACTTGCATCGAACCGCGTACAATGCCGCCATGCCGCTCAGCTCCAGCGATCGATTCCTGGGTCGTGTCGAGGCCTATGCGAAATACCGGCCCGGCTACCCGGCCGCCGCGATCGACCTCCTGGAGGCGCGCTGCGGCCTCAGACCCGGAGCGAATGCCGTCGACCTCGGCTCGGGGACCGGCATTCTCTCGGCCCTCCTGCTGAAGAGGGGCGCCAGGGTGTTCGGGATCGAGCCGAACACGCAGATGCGCCACTACTCGGACCTTGTGCTCAGCGGGGAGTTCTACAGCGAGGGGGGGACCGCGGAAAACACGCATATGCCCGACCGGTTCTTCGACCTCCTGGTCGCCGGTCAAGCCTTCCACTGGTTCGATCCGCAAAGGACGCGCAGCGAGGCGCTGCGAATCCTGAAGCCGGGCGCCTGGGCAGCGCTGCTCTGGAACGAGCGCGCGAAAGACTCAGTACCCTTTCTCGAAGACTACGAGGCGCTATTGCGCCGTTACGCGCCCGAGTATGACGCGGTGGCGCGCTTGCGCGCGCAGGAGGACGGTATCGCCCAGTTCTTTGGTCACCCGCCGGAGCGCGCCACGTTTTCCAACCCGCAGGTGCTCGACTTCGAGGGCCTGGCGGGGCGGGTCCTGTCCGCCTCCTACGCTCCCCTGCCGGGACAGCCGGGGCACGACCCGCTGATGCGCGGCCTCGGAGAGGTCTTCGAGCGTCACCAGCGGGAAGGCAAGGTCGTCTTCCCCTTCGAGACTCTGGTGTATCTCGGCAAGCCGGAACAGCCGGTTTAGGTCTGGAAGCACCGGACGCTTACCCCCGCGTCCACCACTCGTAGAACTCTTCGAACTCGATCGCGCCATCGCGGTTGACGTCGATCTCGTCGAAGCCGATCTCGCAATCGGTGGAGTTCAGGTTCTCATCGACCGACTCCATGAAGCGGATAAATTCGCCGAGAGTCAGGCGGCCATCCCTGTTGACGTCGTTGAAATCGAAGGTCTCACGCAGCCGCCCGCGCTCCTCGGCGCCTGGACGCACGTAATCCAGAGTGGTGCGGTCTTTGCGTGTGCGCTTGCTCACGGGACGGACCGAAGCAATTTTCACTCCGGGATGGCACGGCGCAGCCGCAGGCCGCGCTCATCGAATGGTAGAGTGCCGGGCATGCCGCAACCCTCGCTGATCATCTTCGACCTCGACGGTACGCTCATCGACAGTGCGGCGGACCTGACGGCGGCCGTCAACGCCATGCTGGCAGCCTTCGGCCGCCAGCCGCTCTCGGTCGCGGAAGTGCGGCGGATGATCGGGGACGGCGTCGAGATGCTCGTGGCGCGAGCTCTCGCCGCCAGACAGGGCGAGCAGGGGGACGCCGCCGAAGCCGTGCGGATTTTCATGCGCCATTACGAATCGCATGCGGCCGCGCTGACGAGCGCCTTCCCGGGTGTCGCCGAGGCGCTGCAGGCATTGCGTGCCGCAGCCATCCCGCTCGCGGTGTGCACCAACAAGCCCGCGCGGGTCACCGCCGACCTTCTAGGGAGACTCGGGCTGGCATCATACTTCACCCGTGTGACCGGTGGTGATTCGCTACCGTTTCGCAAGCCAGACCCTCGCGTGCTGCTCTCACTGCTGAAGTCCTTCGAGGCTCGGCCGGAAAGCGCGCTTCTCGTGGGTGACAGCGAGGTCGATGCGGCGACGGCCCGCGCCTCGGGCGTGCCCTTCGTGCTGATGAAGCATGGCTACCGCCGCGGGCCGGCGGAAGAGATTCCCTGCGTCGCCGCGCTCGAGAGCTTCGATCAGCTGCCGGCACTCGTCGGCGCGCTGCCCCGGTGATTCGCCGCCCTGTCAGTGTGAGCTGAGTCGCGGATCGACATCGGTGGCGCGGTGCGCCAGGCGGCGCTGCCTCGCGGTACGTTGCGATGGCGGGAGTGGGTCTGCGCCAGGCTCGCGACCCATTGCGGGCGGCGGCACCCGGGAGTTTTGAGCTACAATTCGAAGCCAGGATCTCGGTCGCACATCGCCCTCCGGCGTCCCCGGAACACCTTCATTCATGCACGGTACTGCGCGAGGCGCGGCTTGCCTCGAGTTCGGACGCTTTCGACTCCTCACCCGGCAGCGTGAGCTGCGCCTCGGTGATGTGCCTGTTCCGCTCGGGTCCCGCGCGTTCGACGTGCTGCTCATTCTGGTCGAAGCCCAGGGCGAGCTCGTCACCAAGGAGCAGCTGCTCGCGCGGGTCTGGCCGGGTACCGTGGTCGAAGAGAGCAACATCCAGGTGCAGGTCTCGGCGCTGCGCAAGGCACTTGGCGCGGATCGCAACCTCATCCTCACCGTGCCGCTTCGTGGCTACCGCTTCACGGGTGAAGTGCGCGCGCTCGATGCCGAAGGCCGTGCATTGCCCTCGCCGAGTCCCGGCCCCGGCGCGGAGCGGCAGATCCCGACCAACCTCCCGGCGCCGGTGTCGGATTTCATCGGCCGCGAGCCCGAGCTCAGGGAGGTGCACGAGCTCCTGCGCCACAGCCGGCTCGTGACGCTCGTCGGCACCGGTGGAATCGGCAAGACGCGGCTCGGGCTCGAGGCGGCACGGGCCACGCTCGAGGAGTTTCCAGATGGCGTCTGGATCGCGGAGCTGGCACCGCTCACGGATTCAGATCTGGTCGCGAGCGCCATCAATACCGCGCTCGGCCTGCAAAGCGGTACCGGGTGGACCTCGGAGCGGCTTGCGGCGGCGCTGCGCGGGCGCCGGCTCCTGCTCGTGCTGGACAATTGCGAGCACCTCATCGCAGCGGCGGCCCGGGAGGCAGAGACGCTGCTGCGAGCGGTGCCGGGCGTCCGCATCCTCGCGACCAGTCAGGAGCCTCTGGGACTCGACGGGGAATGCACTTACCGACTGAGTCCGTTGGAGTTCCCCGCGGAGGAGACTGCGGAGCTCGCGGCCGCTCTGCGCCACGATGCAGTCCGGCTCTTCGTGGCGCGCGCGCGCGCCGCCGATCCGCATTTCAACCTGACCGAGCGCAACGTCGCGACGGTCGCGACCATCTGCCGCCGCCTCGATGGCATTCCGCTCGCCATCGAGCTCGCTGCCGCGCGGGCAGCGGCGCTCGGGATAGAGGGGCTCGCGCGCAGATTGGATCTGCGGTTTCACGTGCTCACCGGTGGGCGCCGCACCGCGCTGCCGCGCCATCAGACATTGCGCGCGACGCTCGACTGGAGCCACCGCCTGTTATCCGAGCCCGACCGGATCGTGCTGCGGCGACTCGCGGTGTTCGCCGGCAGCTTCAGCCTGGAAGCCGCATCGAGCGTGGTGGCCGATTCGGCGCTCGCGGACTGGGAGGTCGTCGGACGAATCGCCGAGCTCGTCGACAAGTCGCTGGTCGTCGCCGATGCCGCCGGGCCAGCGCGCCGCTACCGGCTTCTCGAGACCACGCATGCCTACGCCATGGAAAAGCTCGCCGACAGCGGCGAGTTCGGCTCGCTCGCGCGCCTTCACGCTTTGCACTTCCGCGATCACTTGCGCGGCGCGCTGTCGGTCTGGGAAGAGACGCCATCCGTGCAATGGCTCGAGTCGCAGACGCCGGAGATCGACAACGTTCGCGTCGCGCTCGATTGGGCGTTCGGCGCGGATGGCGATGCCGCTGTCGGCATCGAGCTCGCCGCCGCTTCCTATGTGCTCTGGTACCTGCTCTCGCTGATGCAGGAGGGGAGGGCGCGGGTCGAGCGGGCGACCGGAGCCTTGAGTCCGGCGACGCCGAAGAAGGTCGAGGCGCAGCTCTGGTACGGATACGGCTTTCTCTCGACAGGAGAGCCGCGGGGGCGCGCGGTGCCCGCTTTGCGGCGTGCCGTCTCGCTCTATCGCGAATGCGGCGAGTCGCTCGATCTCGGGCGGGCGCTCAGCTTCTACGGCCTGAATCTCGCGCGCGCGGGTCAGCTCACGGAGGGCCTGGCGGCCCTGGAGGAGGCGCGGGGGCAGCTCTCCGCCGCCGCCCACCCGAAGAGCCTCGCCCTGTGTCTCACGAACCTCGCCATTGCGCGCACGGTGGCCGGAGAGTTCGAAGCCGCGCGAACGATGCTCGATGAGGCGCTCGCGGTGGGGGCGCATTCGAAAGCCGATTTCTGGGTCTGGCGCGCGCTTCTTTACAAGGCGGAGGTGGAATTCGCCGAGGGACACCTCGAGGCAGCGATCGGGCAGGCCCGCGAGGTCGTCGCGCTCGCCCGCGTGGCCCGGCGCACGGGATTGCTCGGTCATGCGCTGTGCAATCTTGCCGGCTACCTCATCGCGCAGGGCGAGCTCGAGGAGGCCGGGGCGGCGCTGCGCGAGGGCCTGCCGCTCGCGCAGGAGAGCGAGCTCGATGCGGTGCTGCTCGCCGGCGGAGTTCAGCATCTTGCGGCCATTGCCGCCCGGGAGAACCGCCTGGAGCGTGCAGCGCAGCTGATCGGCTATGCTCAAGCCTTCTTCTCCTCGGAGTTCGCCGGACGTAGTCCCGCGAAGCAACAGATCCAGGCGCGCATCGTCGAGAGCCTGAGCCGCGCCATGCCGGGCGAGCGGCTGGCGGAGCTGATGGAGACGGGCGCGCGGTGGACGGAGGAAGAGGCGATGTCAAGCGCACTGGAGACGTGACGGGACTCCCGGAGCGATGCCGCTCGCGCCGGCGGGACTTTGGAAGGGGTTTGGGGGCGCCAAAATCAAGCGCCATCCCGCGACACGTGACGCAGCCGACTCCTCGTCAGTCTCTTAATAACGATTAAGGCGGATTCAGCAGGGGCTAAGGACTTGCCGCGGGGGTGGGGCCATCCTTCCAGCGTTCAAAGAAGGCCTCCCGCACGCCCCATCATGAACCGTTCCGCCCGCACCTGGCTCGCCCGATTCTGCCGACTGCTGCCACTGCCCGCGACGCTGCTGCTCGGGGGCTGCCACTGGGCGCTGCTCGACCCCAAGGGGCCGATCGGCATGGACGAGCGCTGGATCATCGAGACGGCCGCCGGGCTGATGTTGCTGGTCGTCGTGCCGGTGATCGTACTGGCGGTGGTCATCCCCTGGCGCTACCGCGCCTCGAACACCCGCGCCACCTACCAGCCCGAGTGGTCACACTCGAACAAGATCGAGGCGGTGATGTGGTCGATCCCCATCGCGATCGTGGCCGTTCTCGCCGTGATCTGCTGGCGCACCTCGCACGAGCTCGACCCCTTCCGGCCGATCCCCTCGACGCAGAAGCCCGTGCACATCGACGCGGTGGCGCTCGACTGGAAGTGGCTCTTCATCTATCCGGACCAGCACATCGCCACGGTCAACGAGGTGGCCATGCCGGTCGGCGTGCCGGTGGTGTTCCATATCACCTCGGCCACGGTGATGAACTCGTTCTTCATCCCCCGGCTCGGCAGCCAGATCTACGCGATGGCCAACATGGAGACGGCCGACAACCTGGTGGCGAGCGTGCCCGGAACCTACCGCGGCATCTCCGCGAATTTCAACGGCGACGGTTTCTCGGGAATGACCTTCAAGGTCAAGGCCATGTCCGGCGACGATTTCAAGCGGTGGCTCGCCAGGACCGCCACCGCCAAGCAGGCGCTCGACGCGGACGCGTATCGGACGCTCGAGAAGGCGAGCGAGAACGTGCCCGTGAGCTACTACTCGAACGTGACGCCGGGCCTTTTCAGGCAGATCGTCATGGGCCGACTCGCGCCCGGCCGCCTGATGGCGGATGCCGCCACGAGCACCGCCAGGAGAGATTGAATGTTCGGCAAGCTGACGCTGAGCGCCATTCCCTACACCAACCCCATCATCATGGGCGCGGTCGCCTTCATGGCGATCTGCGTGGTGGCGATCCTCGGCGCCATCACTTACCTCGGCAAGTGGAAGTACCTGTGGACCGAGTGGCTGACCTCGGTCGATCACAAGAAGATCGGGATCATGTACCTGATCCTCGCGGTGATCATGCTGCTGCGCGGCTTCGCCGACGCCATCATGATGCGCACGCAGCAGGCGCTCGCCTACGGCAGCAACATGGGCTACCTGCCACCGGAGCACTTCGACCAGGTGTTCAGCGCCCATGGCACCATCATGATCTTCTTCATGGCGATGCCCTTCATCATCGGCCTGATGAACTGCATCCTGCCGCTGCAGATCGGCGCGCGCGACGTCGCCTTCCCGCTGATGAACAATCTCAGCTTCTGGCTGACGGCCGCCGGCGCGGTGCTGGTCAACATCTCGCTCGCGGTCGGCAATTTCTCGCGCGCCGGCTGGCTCGGCTTCGCGCCGCTGTCGGAGCTGCACTATAGTCCGGGCGTCGGGGTCGACTACTGGATCTGGGCGCTGCAGATATCGGGTATCGGCACGACCCTGACCGGCGTCAATTTCATAGCGACCATACTCAAGATGCGCGCCCCGGGGATGACGCTGATGCGCATGCCGGTGTTCGTATGGGCGTCGCTGTGCACGAACATCCTGATCGTCGCGGCCTTCCCCCTCCTCACCGTGACGCTCGGCCTCTTGACGATGGACCGCTACCTGGGCATGCATTTCTTCAGCAATTCGCTCGGCGGCGATCCGATGATGTACATCAACCTCATCTGGATCTGGGGACACCCGGAGGTCTACATCCTCATCCTGCCGCTCTTCGGCGTGTACTCGGAGATCGTGCCGACTTTCTCCGGCAAGCGCCTGTTCGGCTATACCTCCATGGTGTACGCGACGATGGCGATCGCGCTGCTGTCGCTCATCGTGTGGCTTCACCATTTCTTCACCATGGGCAACGGCGCCGACGTGAACACCTTCTTCGGCATCACCACGATGATCATCGCGGTGCCGACGGGTGTGAAGATCTTCAACTGGCTGCTGACCATGTACCGAGGCCGGGTGCGCCTCGACACGCCGATGCTCTGGACGATCGGCTTCCTCATCACCTTCACGCTCGGCGGCATGAGCGGCGTGCTGCTCGCCGAGCCGCCGGCCGACTTCGTGCTGCACAACAGCCTCTTCCTCGTGGCTCACTTCCACAACGTCATCATCGGCGGCGTGGTGTTCGGCGTGTTCGCGGGCCTCTCCTACTGGGCCCCGAAGATCTTCGGCTTCCCGCTCAATGAGCGGCTCGGCCGGTGGGCGTTCTGGTGCTGGTTCGTCGGCTTCTATGTCGCCTTCATGCCGCTCTACGCGCTCGGCCTGATGGGCGCCACGCGCCGCATGGACCACTACAACGTCGCGGAATGGCATCCGCTGTTCATCGTCGCGGCAGTCGGTGCGGCAATCATCTTCGTCGGCATCAGCCTGCAAGTGGCGCAGGTGATCGTGAGCATCGCCCAGCGCGAGCGGACCCGCGACCTGACAGGTGATCCGTGGAACGGCCGCACCCTGGAGTGGTCGATCCCCTCGCCGGCGCCAGCCTACAATTTCGCGCGCATCCCGGTCGTGCGCGAGCGGGATGCATTCTGGGACATGAAGCAACGCGGCGTCGACCTCAAGAGCAGCACGTTCGTCCCCATTCACATGCCGCGCAACAAGGCCGCCGGATTCATCATCGGCGGCTGCGCATTCGTTCTTGCGTTCGCGATGGTCTGGCACATCTGGTGGCTGGCGATCGCCGGTCTCGCGGGCGTCATCGTGACCCTGATCCGTCACGCTTTCGATGACGACCGGGATTATCACCTCGGCGCCGACGAGGTGCGGCGGGTCGAGGGTCTGCACGGACGCGTTGAAGCGAGGAGCATGTAACCCATGTCAAGCGACCCGATTGTCATGCAGAGAGGCTCCCTGGCGCTGAAGCCGGGCTATGTGGATCACGCCGCGGATGCGCTGCGCGACCTGCGCCAACGCGGCGATGCGGTCGATTTCCAGCTCGACCATCACCACGATGCCGCATCCACGATCCAGTTGGGGTTCTGGATCTACCTGATGAGCGACTGCCTGCTGTTCTCGGGGCTGTTCGCCACGTACGCGCTGCTCAACTCCCACACCGCTGGCGGGCCGGCCGGCAGACAGCTGTTCGATCTGCCGGACGTGCTGACCGAGACGATGTTCCTGCTCTTCAGCAGCTTCACTTGCGGCCTGGCGACGCTCGCGATGAACGCCGACCGGCGCAATGCGACCGTCGGCTGGCTCGCGGTGACCTTCCTCCTTGGCCTCGGATTCATCGGCCTGGAGGTCCATGAGTTCGCGCACATGGTGGCGATCGGGGCGGGCCCCGATCACAGCGCGTTTCTCTCTAGCTTCTTCACGCTTGTCGCCACCCACGGCCTGCACGTGACCTGCGGTCTCATCTTCATGGCCGTGATGATGGTCGCGGTGATGAGGAAGGGGCTCACGTCCACGAACCGGGCCCGGCTGGTGAACCTCAGCCTGTTCTGGCACTTCCTCGACATCATCTGGGTGGGGGTTTTCTCCCTGGTCTATCTGTTCGGAGTGACGCACTGATGAACGTCGCAAACGAAGCAGTCGCCGGCCACGCGCCACACGCCGGCCATGGCGCACATGCGCACGCGCCGACGCAAAGGCAGTACATCGTCGGCTTCGTGCTTGCCATCGCTCTGACGGCCATACCGTTCGCTCTGGTGATGAGTCACATGGTGGCGGGGACGCCGCTGGTGATCGCCGGCTTCGCCCTTGCCCAGATACTGGTGCACGTCGTCTACTTCCTGCACGTGAACACCTCTGAAGAGCAGCGCTGGAACCTGATGGCGCTGCTCTACACGGGGGTGATGGTGTTCATCGTCATCGGCGGCTCGCTGTGGATCATGCATCACCTGTACCTCAACATGGTGCCCGGGGTGATGCACATGCACGGCCGGATGAGCTGAGCCGACGCCCGCATCGCCTGCAGCCCGCCTGCCGATCCGCAGCCTCCGAGGCTGAGCCCTCCGCCCAGCAAAGGCGTGGGACTTCACGGGGACGCGTCGCTATACTGCGCGGCTTCTCGCTCTAGCCGTTTTCCACCCCGCAGGCATGTGGTTCAAGAATCTGACGGTCTATCGTCTGCCCGCCGATTGGAACTGGTCCGCCGCCAGCCTCGAGGAGGCGCTCGCGCGCCGGCCGCTGCAGCCGTGCAGTGCTCTCGAGATGCGCAGCATGGGGTGGGTACCGCCGGCCATGACCGATCGCCTGGTGCACACTCTGGGCGAGCAGCACCTGGTGGCCCTCGGTGTCGATCAGAAGCTCCTGCCCGCCTCGGTCGTGCGGCAGGAAGCCGAGCGGCGGGCCCGCATCCAGGCTGAGACACAAGGTTTCCCAGTGGGGCGCCGCCAGATGCGGGCGCTCAAGATGCAGGTGTTGGAAGAGCTGCGTGCGCGTGCGCTCACGCGGCGGCGCGTTACCCGCGGGTGGATCGATCCGCGTGGCGGCTGGCTGGTGGTCGATTCAGCGAGCGATCGCAGGGCGGAGGAGCTCGTCGAGACGCTGCGAGACACGCTCGGCACTCTCGCGGTGCAGAAGGCCGACACCGAGCGATCGCCAAGTGCCTGTATGGCGGCATGGCTGATGCTGTCCGATACGTCGGGCGCGTTCTCGATCGAGCAGGATCTCGAGCTGCAGTCGGGCGAGCCTGCAAAGTCGACCGTGCGCTACCGGCGGCATCCTCTCGACGGCAAGGATGTCCGTGCACACATTACAGGCGGCAAGCGTCCCACTCAGCTCGGGCTGACCTGGAACGGCCGAATCTCATTCGTCCTGACCGAAAAGCTGCAGATCAAGCGTGTCGAATTCCTCGAGCTCGCCCCGGAGCGCGGCGACGAAGAGGAGATCGACCCCGCTGAGCAGTTCGACCTCGACTTCGCGGTCATGGCCGGCGAGCTTGCGAAGCTGCTCTCGGAGCTGATGCGGGAGTTGGACGGGCAGCAGGCATCGGGACGGGCTGCGGCGGCTTGAGTCGCTCCAGAAAGCGCGAACTTAAGCGGTAGTTCGCAGCTGCACGTGGGTCTCCCGCGGTCGGCCGACGCGTCACCGTGGACATGCCCCGAGTCTGCTGTGCCGTTTCCGGCCTTGCAAATCCGCCGCGCTGCTCGCACCGATGGGCCTTGACCGTTGTGCGACGGGCGATCAGGACCGATCCAGCCGCGGCACACCGGCCGCAC
>JAKBCR010000307.1 GCA_021807675.1 Pseudomonadota bacterium | reverse complement strand
GCTCTTGGGAAGCAACACGGCTCTTTCGAGGCCGACATCGCCGCAAGTGACCTGCCCGAGGAGTTCGTCTATCGGGGTGCCGCGGACGTAAATGCCGAGGAGTTCGGCATTCTGGAGAAGAAGAGATGCGAACGCATCCGCCACGGTGGGATGCTTGAAGGTCCACAGTGCGCTGCCGTCGACATGGACATACTGGACGAGGCTGCCTTTAAGCGAGTCAAGCGCCACCAGGCAATCGCCGAGGTTAGACCCCAGTCGTTCGACGGCTTCCCGCTCGGATTGCGCCAGCTCGACGGGGCTCTCCAGAGCGTCGCCTCTCATATAAATGAGAGCGAGGCCGGCCTTGCCGTGGTTATCGAGCCCCCGCAGCACCTCCTGCAGAAAGCGCTCTTGTCTTTCCACAAAGACACTGAGGGAGTATTGGTCGAGGCTCAGGCCTTCGGTAAAAAGCGGATCGCCGAGGCGGCGGGCTGTTTCGGGCACGAAGCGGGGGTGTTTCGCGATGAGCGTCAGGTGTGGCTTGATGGCTTTGCGAAACGCGTTTTTTTGCCGGCCGAGCTTGATGTGGTTGTAAAGAATCTGCTGCCTTTCCTCCACGGACAAGTCTTTGACGTCAATGACGACTTGACTCTCACGCAAAAGCGGGAAAGCACCTTCCTTCAGATCGTTCCGGGCCCGGTTGTAGATGTAGTTGCGCGACGTCAGCACAAGCTTCGCGCCATTGCGCAGCATCGGGCGAATCATCGGCAGAGCGTGGTTCCAGCGGTGAACCAGCAAAGACTCGTATTGCGTGACGCCGAAAGCGTCATCGATCCAGAAGAACTGGGACGGCTCGTCCGGGTTCCAGCGTTCGACAACCTTATCCGGGTTGTCGAGCTTCAGGGTCGATGCGCCCCACTGGTCGAGCGCCCCCATCGACAGCATGGAGGCGATCGTTGTCTTGCCCGCGGCGGGCTCTCCGATCAGCAACACGAAGCCGTGCTTATTGAGGGCCTCCGCGGCCTTGCTGTAGGCGTAGGTGAGGACGACTTTGGAGAGGTCTTCGCGCAGCGAGGCGAGAAGGGCTTTTGCTTGCTCGTATGCCCGCTCGTCGAGTATCTGGCTTAGATCGCCCAAACCGTAAACGCGGGGCACCAACATCCTGAGCCGCTTGCTCTCTTTGATCTGTTGTGAGATCCACGTTGAACCGTAGCAAACAACAGTCTTTACGCCGGCGACCGCCGTAAAGAGCGTCTCGATTTCTTCTTTCGCCGACCCAGACAGACCGGCGTTCGTCATGAGTACATAGCAATCGCATCGGCCGTTCTTGACCAATTTCTCGGCCTTCTGAGCGTCGTTGGCAAGGTCGGCGGTTCCCAGCTTTTTGTCGCGCTTAGAAGTAAATTTGCACTGGATTACGAATCGTCCGCTGAGGGCTCCGTCCCCGACTGGCTTCCAGATTCCGGCGAAAGCGCCGTCCTTTCCGGCGTCTGCGGAGTCGAGGAATGATTCTACCGTTTGGCCGAAGATCTCGCGTGTGATGGTGAGGCAAAGCTGCTGGAAGCTGTGCCAGCCGAGCGTGTGTAGGTCGTACATCGCGTCAATTCAGGTGCGGAGGGGCATCACCACTCAAACGAAGTTTGAGCGCCGCAGTTCGTAGAGCCATGGCATAGGGTGCTGGTCCAACGTTTTGTTACGCGCTGACTTGTAGTAAACTTGATAGTGAAGTTTCGAAGAACTAACACGGCCAGATTCTAGCTATCACGCTCCTCCAGCTGGTCGACCCCCGCGTCGGCCAGGCGATCGAGCTCATCCACCTCCTTCTCGGACGCTCCCTCCGGCGCGTAGTTCTCGATCGACGAAGTTATGGGAACGCAAAGGATCAGGAGGAGGGTCACATTCCTGACGGCCATTGCGTTCGACTCTACCAGAATTCCTGTGACCACTTCGGGGCCGGACTGGCCGTACGGTAATGGGCAGCGGGCAGCCGACCCAGTTGATCAGATGCTGCGCGGTCTACTCGGTGCCTTACAGGCCTCCGGAATAGTCAAGCGAAGCGAATGGTGCCGCGCGGGTTCTACCTTGGATAGCGCGGCTATTCATCTGTCGACCGCATTTGCGGTCGGGAGAATCGGCAAGGCTTGCCTGTTTCTCTTCATTTTACCACGCCGGTCTTACCGTCAAGGCCTCGCGCGGGAGGAGCCCGCGCTCGCGGAGCGCCTGCGGGGACCTCCGGCGGCCCTGACGGCTGCGCTGCGGCGTGGGGCTTCGTCCTCGGGCAATCCCGCCCGAGATCAAGACGGAGCTCGCTCATGAGCACGCTCAACTCGCTTCTCATTCACGATCATCATCTCGGCGTCGTGCGCAAGGCGACGGTCGACGAAATCATCAGCGCGGCTCGCGCATGCGTGGCGAACAAAGTGCGACGCGGTGCGTCTCTCGCGTCGCCGACAGCCGCCCGGGAGTACCTGGTCCTGCGCTTCGGAGAGCTGCAGCACGAAGTCTTCTGTGTGATCTACCTCGACAGTCGGCACCGCGTGATCGAGTGCCAGGAGCTCTTCCGCGGCACGATTGATGCCGCAAGCGTCCATCCGCGGGAAGTCGTGAAGGAAGCTCTCCGGCGAAACGCCGCCGCCTGCGTGCTAGTGCACAATCATCCGAGCGGTGTCGCGGAGCCCAGCCCGGCGGACGAACTGATCACCCGCCGGTTGAAGGACGCACTACAGCTCGTCGATATCCGGGTGCTCGACCATCTCGTCGTGGCGGGTGCTGGGTGCATCAGCTTCGCAGAGCGCGGACTTCTCTGAGGTATCGCGTCGCCCGGCTCCGGTGCACGCCGGAGTCGGGTGGCGCTATCGCGGTTTTAGGTGGTCGCCGTGACATCTCTTTGGCGGCGAGAGGGAGCTCTTCTTCATGCCCGTCGGGTCCTCGGTGAGATTGTATTGAGACCTGGCGCCGATCAGGGAGCCGTCGGTTCACTGCCCCAACCAGCGCTCTCGGCGGCAGCAAGCGGATTGCCATCATCCCACTGATTGGCGGTCACACGGCAGCCGGTGATCGCATTCGTGTCCTGCGACACCAGCCAGAGCAGCGGTGGCACCATGATTCCAGGATCGAGCAGGGTGCCCCGGGCATTCGCCGGAAAGGCGTCGGGAATCATGCCGGTCAGGGTTGCACCGCCCGGCAGCAGGGTATTGACGGTCACTCCGGTACCGCGCAGATCCTGCGCCCAGATGATCGTCTGGGATTCGAGGGCTGCCTTCGATGGACCATAAGGCGAGAAGCCGGGCCGGCGCATCGTGGAGTGATTTACCGAGACATTGATGATGCGACCCCAACCTGCCCGGATCAGGTGCGGCGCAACGGCGTGGGCCATCAGGAACGGGCCGTTGACGTTGGTGTCGATCACCATCCGCCAGGTGTCGGGATCGACCTCCCAGAACCGGGTCGGCTCGGTCATGAAGGTTTCACGGACGTATTTCATGCCCCGGCCGGCGTTATTGACCAGGATGTCCACTCGGCCGAATCGCTCCAAGGCGGCCGCGACCACCCGTTGCGCATCGACTTCGCGGGTGACATCGGCGAGGACGGGAAGGACCATGCCTTCGCCCACCTCGGCCGTGATCGCCTCGATCTCGGCGCGCTCGCGGGCCGCCGTCACCACCACCCGGATGCCGGCGCGGACGAGCCCCCGCGTCATCGCCCGGCCGAGACCGCGTCCGCCACCGGTGACGATCGCCACCCGTCCGGCGCTCGGCATCCTCCTCCCTGGGCTTTGCAGAGCCGGTTCCGCTGTTCCTGCGTTCGTGGAGCTGGGCATCAGTACGGTTCCTGCCTTGCGTAGATAGAGGAGCACTCGGCAAGCCCCGGAGGCTTCGGCCGCGCGTGCCCGAAAGCCTTGCGACCTTGAGGGTCACTGAGTCCTGTGAGCCGGCGACAGCCGAGCTCGACGCACCTGCGCGCGCTGGCTTCCGGTGCTCAAGAATGACAGAAGAATGATAGCGCCTCCCCCCAAATGCGACGCACTGTGTCGCCCGCCGGCTCCGCGCGGGCCAGGCATGCGGATTGGCCGGCCCAGGCTTGCATCCGTTGAATGTCCTGCGAGGTCGCCGCTGCGGAGCGCATGGGAGCGGTGAGGCCGCGTTGAACCGGATACGAGGCGGGGGGAGGTGCATCCGGATCTGCCGCCGCGCGCACATAGGGCGTGCGAATTGCGCGGCCCACCCTTCCGGAGAACGCACGGGTGAGCGTCGTCCCTTCCGGCTCGAGACCGGCCAGCGCATCGGCCCACGCCGGGTTCGTCTGCGCCTCCGGGCAGCGAAGGAAACCGGTTCCAATCTGCACGGCGCTCGCGCCGAGGAGCAATGCGGCCGCGAGGCCACGGCCATCGGCTATGGCGCCTGTCGCGATGATGGGGATCGACACATGGTCCGCGAGCCTCGGCAACAGTGCGAAGAGACCCACGCTCCGGCATTCAGCGTCATCCGTCTCGAAGCTGCCGCG
>JAKBCR010000306.1 GCA_021807675.1 Pseudomonadota bacterium | reverse complement strand
CTCGCCACCAGCGAGGCGCCGCGCCCTCTCGCCCCTCGGGATTATGCGGAGCGACAACACGGCAAAACCCGCCGAAATACTCGGCTCCAGCCACGCCACTCCGCATAATCACGCGCTACGCATAATCAACCCGGCCAACATAGACGCGGTGGCTCGGGGCGTTCTCGCCATTGGCCCGCGTGTCGGGAACGATGCGGACGTTCTTGGTCTGGAGCGAGAGGGTGACGATTTCGCCGGTGAACTCGTTGTTGCCGGTCTTCTTGAAGGTGCCGATGGTCGCCATAGTCGTTCTCCTTGATCTCTGTTTTCGAGCCCGCACCATGCGGCCTCGATGGCGATCGTTTGCCGGAGGCGATCGACGGCGCACCCCCTTGGGGGCTCGACAGCTAAGGAAGAACTTTCTTGTTCCGCGCGGAATGGCGGCGCAGCCGCCAAGGGAAGAAAGTTTTGACGCCGCTGTTGCGCCATAGGCGATCGAGGCTTTAGCCGGCCTTCGGCTAGATCAGCCCATCGAAGAGGCCGTTTGGTGCGCTCGATCCAACAGAGATGGCATCAAGGAGAACGCGGCGACGGTCGAGCCGCCGCAGAGGGTCCGGCAATGGCGTCCACCGGCATGACACCCTCGCTCCTGCCGGTGGACGGCAAGACATTCCCACGCGCCAGCCTTGGCGCACGCCTCGCCTCCGCCTGTTGTTGGCCATAGGTAAAGGCGGGAACCTGGCCCAAACCCCCGACAGCCGCTGCGGATTGGGCGGTTGCGACGATCCGAGTTTCACCAAGCCGATTTGATCTTCGCGCCGTTTCGATGGTGGGGGCGCGGGCTTGCAGAATGCCTGATCTGGTCCCGCCCCAAGGGTTGCCGCGCCGATGTCAGCTCCGGACCATGCTCTGTCCGGCCAGTCCGGGCGGGGTCATGCCTGTGAAGCGGATAAACGACGTGACGCTGACCGCGATGGCGCCAATGACCGAGAAGATGGCCTGCCAGATGGCTGACGGCATCGCCAACTGTGCAATCCCGTGCGTGGCTCCGTAACCGGCGACGGTGGCAGGCGCGACATAGACGAGGATGATCAGGAGCCGGAGCCAGGTCCAGGGCACGAAGGCGAGTGCGAGTTGGCCGAGGCCGAATGTCGCCCCGCCCGCGACAAGACCGACGATGATGCCGCCGAGGACGCCCGCGCCGGTGTGGAAGGCCCAGATGGCAACCATCACGCCGACGAGGAAGGGCAACGCGAAAACGGCCAGGGTGAACAGCAACCAGCAGAAAAAGCAGATTGCGAAAAGAATGAGCAGCGGTCCGAAGACGATCATGGCGATGGCTCCCGTGAGTTCAAGATCTGACGGTCGCGCCTTCCACCACCACCACGGCGCGACATGCACTATAGCGCCAAAATGACCCGAGCGGAAATCCCGAAGGAATTCCGCTGCCCAACCGGCGCTATGTGTCGTCCCTTTATCGCTGGAAGGGATCGAATTCGTGAACGATGGCGCTCTGGTCGCCGTCGTAGTCGGCAGCGGGCATGACGCCGTAATCGCCGGCGCCGGCATGGAAGACGATGACGCAGACCATCAACGTGGTGGCGAGGTTCCAGGCGCGGGCGTGAGCGAATGAGAGGGCTTGGGACATCGATCTGGCTCCTGTGCTGAGGCGGGGACCATCCCCGCGCGACAGGCGCCCGAAGTGTCCGGCCAGGGGCCGCAATCACCGCGCAGGCGAAGACAAGCGGCGGCACGCTTTGCGTAGGCCGACCCCTTGCGGGTTGATGGCGTCAGGCCCGTGGCTGGACCAAGGATCAGCGCCGAGAGACGCGGGGTGGTCTCCGCTGGCAGGAGCCTTGTCCCATGCCTGCCCACGCACCGCCCGACACCTCGCTTTTCGACCTGCCTGGGCAAACCGGCTATGGTTCCGCGCAAGGCTCCATCTCGGAGGAGGCAGCATGGCAGAGTTCACGGGGCGCGACCTGCACCTGGTCAAGAAGGCGTTGGCTATCGCCGTGCTGGTGATCGAACGGCAGCCGGGACCGTTCCAATCCGCATCGGATCAGCACGACATGAAGAATCTGCTCGACGATTTGATCGAGAGCGATACGGAGCTGGCTCACTATGCGCGGGCTGCGAAGATCGCGGTGACGGGCGATCCAGACTGAAAAGCGGATTTGCGGAAAGACGCCGATGCGCCTTTCCGGACCCGTGAAATGCAGAAGACGGCAGGTGGCGCTCACGCGCCACCGAATTTCCAGACCGGGATGCCGAGCTTCTTGGCTTTGTCGCCTAAGTTTTCTTGGATGCCGGTGCCGGGGAAGACCATGACGCCGATCGGCAGCGTTTGAAGCATCGCATCGTTGCGCTTGAACGGCGCGGCCTTGGCGTGCCTGGTCCAGTCGGGCTTGAAGGCGATCTGCGGCACCTTGCGGTGATCGGCCCAGCGCGCCGCGATGCGCTCGGCGCCTTTCGGGCTGCCGCCGTGCAGCAGCACCATATCGGGGTGCTTGGCGTGGACTTGATCGAGCTTTGCCCAGATCAGGTTGTGATCGTTGAAGTCGAGCCCGCCGGTCAGTGCGATCTTCGGCCCGGTGGGCACGAGCACCTGGTTGTCGGCGCGCTTCTTCGCGGAGAGGAAATCGCGGCTGTCGATCATCGCCGAGGTCAGGTTGCGATGATTGACCATCGAACCATGCCGTGGCCGCCAGGCCGAATGGGTGTGGCGCTCGAAATGTTCGGCGGCTTCATCGCGCATCAGCTCGAAAGCGTTGCGCCGCTCGATCAGCGTCTGCCCTTCTGCCGTGAGGCGTTCCAGTTCGACGGATTTCACCTCACTGCCATCCTGCTCCTTCTGAGACCGCTGCTGCGCCAGCTCGTTGCCGTCCAGCTCGCGCTCGATCCTGTCGACGGAGCGATGGAAGATGTTCACCGTTGACCAGAGCAGGTCTTCAAGGTCGGGTTCGAGGCGGCTATCGGTGAGCGCCACCACGATGGCGTCGAAAATGTCGGAGATGCTGCCAGCGAGGATCTGTGCGTCGGGCAGTGGCCGCGGGTCGGGTTCGTCCTGGAAGGGACGGTAGCCATAGAGCTGGAGTTCGTTGAGGACGTGGTCGGTTGGGGACGCGCTGTGGCGCGGCTCAAAATCGTCATCGTCGTGGTTGGTGGTCATGGTGGCTTTCCTTCGCCGGATCGACCGCGCCCATCGCGGCCTTCATGGCGACGGAAGCTCACGGGCGGGACGGACTGGCAGCCCGAGCCAAAGCTCGGGCCTTGATGGCTAAGGCCGGCTATTTTGTTTCGCGATGGAAAGCGCTCCCCTGGGAGCGCGCCGGAAAATAGCCGGCCGCCGCCATTGCCAGGCTGGCCCGGTTGTGAGCCCGATCGCCCTCTCAGAAAGCCGTGGGTGCGGTCCTCTCCGGCATCGAAGGGAAGCCTGACCACCAAGCCCGCCGCATGACGAGCCAGCCGCCACGCCATCCCCTTCCGGCTATTCCGCCAACTCCATGAAGCGCGCGACGTCCTGCGGCGCGATCCGCGCCCGACTCACTGCGCGCAACGCATCGATCCCCCGAAGCCGCAGATCCTCGTTGAAATCGCCGAGCCGTGGTGACAGCACAATCGCCTCGATCCCGGCCGCGTCCGCGCGGTCGAGCAACGTGGCCATCGCGCCATCACCGGCAGGATCGTTGTCGCGCGCGATGTAGAGCCGGCGTAGTCTGTCAGGAAACAGGATGGCGGCGAGATGTGCCGCCGAGAGCGCGGCGGCCATCGGCATGGTGGGCAGAACGCAGCGGAGCGAGAGCATCGTCTCGATGCCTTCGCCAGCCGCCATTACGTCGCCTGCCACGCCAAAGCGCACCGCGTGGCCGAGAAGGTCGCCCATCGCCCGCCTCGGCGTGTCGATCGGTGCCTTGCCGAGCGTCGCCTCGGTAAAGTCACCCGGATCGAGCCAAGTGCGGTGCGCGCCGGTCAGATGCCCGGAGAGATCGGTGACGGCAGCGATCAGCGCGGGCCAGGTCTCGGTCGGGCTATGTTCGTCGGGCCGGTAGTAGCAGCGCGGGTGAAAGCGCAGGCTTGCCGTATCATGTAAAATCGTAATGCCGCGTTTACGGAGATACGTTTCCGCGAGCGTGCCCGCGATCGGCTGCGACATGGCGAACAGCCGCCGTGCCGCTTCGGGTGATCCTGCCGGTGCGGCGGATTCCCGAGACTTGGAACGATCCGGTGCCGGGTCAGAACGCGGCAGGCTGAGGAAGGACCGAGCCTCGTCGGCCACGTCCTTGAAGTCTACCAGCCCGCAGCTTTCGCGGATCACGTCGAGCAGATCGCCATGTTCGCCCGTCGCCGCGTCTTGCTTATGTGTAACTGCACATAAGCAAGAATATGTTGCTTAGCGTATTATGTTGCGGAGTGCCCGTCATTGGTAGCCGGCCCGCCAACTGGCTAACCGGCAGTCAACATAATTTCCCAACGGCGCCAGATCGGCATGATTGCGTCTCCAC
>JAKBCR010000305.1 GCA_021807675.1 Pseudomonadota bacterium | reverse complement strand
TCACGGCTGATACTGCCGGTGATCCCACAATGATCCGCCCTCGCATAATAGAGGGGTAACACCGATGAGACGGAAAAAAATAGGATTCGACGTGACGACAGTGCTCGTCATCTCGGCGATCACCGCCGTGGGGTTTCACTGGCACCGAAGCCAGTCGGCGCAGCTGATGCAGCTTGACGCCGGTTCGCTTCCCGCGATCGGAAAGGTCGACAGCCGGTTCCTGTCGTACAACATCGAAATGGAAGCCATCACGGGCGGACCCTTCTGGAAACCCTATTCGAATGTGGGAAGGTCCCGGAGGCCGGACGCAAATTCCAGCGTTCCCGCGGGCCTCTCCAGAAGCAAATTCGCGTATCGGCCACCCTTGGATCTGGCCAACCGCCGCCTGCTCGCGCTGGCGAAGGCCCTCGGGCCGGCCTATCTGCGGGTCAGCGGAACCTGGGCGAATTCCGTGTACTTCCAGGACAACGACAAGCCGGCGATGGCCAAGGCGCCCGCGGGCTTCAGCGACGTGCTGACGCGTGCCGAGTGGAGGGGTGTCATCGACTTCGCCCAGGCGGTCAACGCCAAGATCCTGACCTCCTTTACGATCAGCGCGGGCGTCCGGAACGCCGCCGGCACGTGGACGCCCCGCGAGGCCGGCCCGCTCCTTCAATACACCCATTCCATCGGCGGAGATATCTACGCGGCGGAACTCTTCAACGAGCCGAATCTGTCGGGCTACGGCGGCGGTCCGAAGAAATACGATGCTTCCTGGTTTGCCCGCGACGAGGCCGCCTTCCGTGCTTTCGCCGCCAAAGCCGCCCCTGACATGAAGATCGCCGGACCAGGCGATGTGGTGACCGACAACATTCCCATCCCAGGCGCCCCGACCGCGCAGGAGCTGATGACGGCCGCGCCTCGCGCCGAATTCGACATCGTCTCCTATCATTTCTACCCGGCCATTTCGCAGCGCTGCGCACCTTCCTCCTCACCGATTGGCGCAAGGCGCGGCCAGGCGCTTACCGAGGCCTGGCTCGCCCGTACCGACGAGTCCTTCGAGGAGCATGAGGCGCTGCGCGATCGCTACGCGCCGGGCGCCCCGATCTGGCTGACCGAGACCGGAGGGGCCGCTTGCGGCGGTGCACCGTGGGATGCCAGGTATCTCGATACCTTTCGCTTCATCGATCAAATGGGCCGGCTCGCCAAACAGGGCGTGAGCGTGGTCTTCAATCAAACCTTTGTGAGTGGCGATTATGGCATCGTCGATCCCACGACCTACGCTCCGCGGCCCAGCTACTGGGCGGCGCTCCTGTGGCGGCGGCTGATGGGCACGACCGTGCTCGATGCCGGGCCCATCCATCCGGGACTCCATGTGTACGCGCAGTGTCTGCGCGGTAAGCCCGGTGGCGTGAGCATACTCGCGATCAATCTGACAAAGGCGCGCGCAAGCCTCGATCTATCCGCGCCCGCGGATCTTTATGCCCTGACCGCACCGAAGCTCGAAAGCTCGACCGTTCTGCTCAATGGGCACCGGCTCGCCGTCGGCCCGGGCAATCGGATTCCGGCGTTTGGGCCGAGAGTGCTGAGGACGGGGCGGATTGCGCTTGGCCCGACGAGCATCGACTTCATCGCTTTGCCGGATGCGAACAATCCAAACTGCCTATGAAAGACTACGGAATTTTTGCGTTTCCTGCAGTCGCGGCATGCGTGTTCTCGCTGTTCTCGCCGGCATACGCCGCGCCGTCGACGCCACCTGCGGGCGGTAAGTTTCCGTGGAGCAACACATCACTGAGCGCGGATCAGCGCGCGGCGCTCGTGCTGAAGCGCATGACTCTCGCGGAGAAGATCCGTCTCGTACATGGAGCCGGAATACTCGGTTACACACCCACGGAACCGTCCGCCGTGCGATCGAACGGCGGCGCAGGCTTCGTACCCGGGATCCGCAGGCTGGGCATTCCCGATCTCAATATGAGCGACTCGGCGGTGGGTGTCGCCAATTCGGCGGATGAAGGCCGATATGCGACCGCGCTGCCCTCTGCGCTGGCGCTTGCGTCGAGCTGGAATGAGCGCCTGGCGCGCCAGTATGGCGCGGTGATCGGGGCGGAGCTCGTCGACCAGGGTTTCAATGTCTCTCTTGGCGGCGGTGTCAACCTGGCGCGCGATCCGCGGGACGGGCGCATCTTCGAGTTCATGGGTGAGGATCCCATCCTGGCCGGGAACATGGTGGCGGGTGTAATCGAGGGTATTCAGAGTCACCATATCATTGGAGACGTCAAGCACTTCGCCGTCAATGACCAGGAGACCGGCCGCTTCTACGCAAATTCGGTCATTGGGAAGCGGGCGCTGCAGGAGACCGATCTCCTGGCCTTCCAGATTGCGGTACGAGAGGCGCACCCGGGCATGGTCATGTGTGCCTACAACCTGGTCGATGGAGTCTACTCGTGCCAGAACCGCTACCTCCTCACGCAAGTATTGAGAAAGCAATGGGGGTACAAGGGCTGGGTGATCTCCGACTGGGGAGCCACGCACAGCACGGCGCCTGCAGCGCTTGCCGGCCTCGACATGGAGATGCCTCTCGGGGAATTTTTCGGCTCGAAGCTCGCGCGCGCCGTGAAGGACGGGCGGGTTCCCTTGACCCGGCTCGATTCCATGGTGAAGCGGATTCTGCGGACCGAATTCGCATCAGGCATCATTGATCATCCGCAACCGAGAGGCATCCCGAATATATTCCATGGCTTCGAGGTGGCGCAGCGCGTCGAGCAAGAGAGCGCAGTGCTTCTCAAGAACGACGGGGTGCTGCCTCTGAACGCGAGCAGCATCACGTCGATTGCGGTTATCGGATCGCACGCGGATGTCGGCGTGCTGTCCGGTGGGGGCTCAGCACAGGTCGATGCTCCGGGCGGCAACGCCGTGCACACGAAAATGCCGCCGCCGCAGGACCTGCTCGCAAGGATGGCGATTCCGGTCTGGGACCCTTCCTCGCCGCTGCGGGCGATCAGATCGCACGTTCCGGATGCGCGAGTCACGTATACACCCGGGACGGATGCCGCTGAGGCGGCTGCGGCGGCTCGCTCGGCGCAGGTTGCGATTGTATTCGTACACCAGCACTTGATGGAAAGCGCCGACGCGAGCTCACTCGAGCTGCCGGGCAATCAGGACCAGCTGGTCGAAGCGGTCGCAGCAGCGAATCCGAATGCGATTGTGGTGCTGGAAACGGGTGGGCCGGTGACGATGCCGTGGATGGATCGGGTAGGCGCAATTCTCGAAGCATGGTACCCGGGAATACGCGGTGGCCAGGCGATTGGGAATCTCCTGTTCGGCACCGCCAATCCATCCGGAAAATTGGCGGTAACCTTCCCTCGCGATGCGGCACAGTTACCGCATCCGCTGATCCAATCCCCGCCAGAGGGACTGAAGCCGTACCCGGGTTTCGGCGAGGCGCCGCCCCCACCGTTTGATGTGGACTATACCGAGGGACTGAAGGTCGGCTACAAATGGTTCGACGCGGAGCACAAGACACCGCTCTTCCCGTTCGGCTTCGGTCTTTCCTATTCCACGTTCCAGTACGAGTACATGGAAGCGACGGTGCATGCCCATCATCTCATCGTTACGTTCAGGGTTCGTAACACGAGCCCGCGCGCCGGAACCGAGATCTCGGAGGTCTACCTCGGCTTCCCCAGGGGTGCCGGCGAGCCGCCGAAACGGCTGGTGGGCTGGGCGAGATTTCAGCTCGAGGCCGGACAGACTCGGTCCGTGAAGGTGAGCGTCAAACCGCTCTACCTGTCCATTTTCGACACGCGCTCCAGCAAGTGGCGAGTCTATCCGGGGAATTACCGTGTGTATGTTGGGTCCTCCTCGGAGGATTTGCCGCTTTCGACGAAGGTGCGGCTGCCCTGATGCTACCGCTTCCGGGGGAACCCCCGGAAGCGGTCGCAGGAAATAAAGGCATTCGCGCCCCGGGGGACCGGAGCGTTCTGCCTGGAAACGCGCGTCCGCCGGCCCGGGTGATAGGCTAACCCCGCCCCGGCGTTGCACGGCGTTGCTGAGCGGCGCAGATGACTCCACCGGGTCACGCCCACACGTTGCAAATCAGGAGGCAAAGAACCTCTTGAGGGCGCGCAATGTCTCCTCGGGCTTCTCCTCCGCCAGGAAATGCCCACAATCCAGGGATTCGCCTGTGGGCGAGGCCACCAGTTCGCGCCACATCTCGAGAGGATTCAACAGTTGCCCGACCACGCCGCGGGCTCCCCACAATATCAGCGTCGGACAAGTGATTTTGTGCCCGGCGCTCACGTCGGCACGGTCGTTCGCGAGGTCGATAGTGGCTCCGGCGCGATAGTCCTCGCAGGTGGCATGGATGCTCTCGGGCTTTGCGAAAGCACGCAAGTACTCGGCGACGGTGGACGCACCGACTGCCGCGCTGTTCGGCAGGAACCTCTGCAGCCATAGCGCGGGCTCCTGGCCGAGCAGCGTTTCAGGCAAGGGCCACGGCTGTATGAGAAAGTACCAGTGAAAATACCCGCTCGCGAGTG
>JAKBCR010000304.1 GCA_021807675.1 Pseudomonadota bacterium | reverse complement strand
CGCGACGAACCGGCGATCCGCGCCTGGAAAGCCAAGAGGTGGCCCGCGCTAAAAAAATCGCTGCGCGACAAGGCCGAGTAATCGTCTTCATAGACGAGTCGGGTCTGTCCGAGAGACCTTGTCGCGCGAGAACCTGGGCTCCGAAAGGTGAGACTCCGGTGCTGCAGTACCGCTTCAGCTGGAAGCAGCTGTCGGTGATTGCCGGGATCAGCTATTGGCGATTCTACTTTCGCCTGTTCAATGGCTCGATCAAGAGCCCTCAGATCGTCGAATTTCTCAAAGCCCTGCAGGCCACGATCGGCAAAAAGCTGCTGATCATCTGGGACGGTCTGCAGGCCCACCGCTCGAAGCTCGTGCGCTCCCACGTGGAGGCCCAGCGTGGCCGCATCGTGCTCGAGCGTCTGCCGGCCTACGCCCCGGAAATGAACCCCGTCGAATGCATCTGGGGTTACCTCAAGCATCACGCCATGCCCAACTATTGCGCCACGAACTTCATCGACCTGGCCCAGCGCGCTCGCAGGAACCTGCGCTCGATGCAGCGACGCGCCACGCTCGTGACCGCATTCTGGAAGCAGGCGGAGCTGTTTTGATCTGGTCATGTACTTACGCAAGACTCAATAGTAAACGTGCACTCCCCACCTTCCTGCGCGACCGTTCCCCCGGAAATTCTCCATCCGGCCGCCTCCATGGCCTTCTCGAACTCCGATGCCTTGGACGCCGCCACATTGGCATCATCACACTCCCATCGTGCACTTACGTTGACACAGGTGTAGAGAACATCCGGACCACCAGGTATCGTCGATTTCGCACGGTCAGCGAATACCACCTCAAATGTGGGCCGAAGAGTTCGCGGCACCGTCGAACGAAGATGCTTCATGGCCTCTCGGCGGACTCGCTTGACCGCGATCCAGTCGCTCAGGCGATCGCGTGTCTCGTCGTCCCTGTCTTTGGGATACGTTGTCCGAGGTCTAAGCGAGTTGAGCTGCTGAACGACACAGACGGCCGTCCACAGCCAGACTGCCCACACCGCCCACCAGATCTTCGACGGATCAGCGATCTCGAAGCGCAGGCCCAGCGTTTCCGCACTATCCGTGACCGTGATCCCGAGAAGCTGATGGGCAAGCAACACCGCACTGGTGCCCAGAAGCAACCGGCGTTCACGGAAGAATCTGTCTTTTGTGCCATCGTCACTCATAAGGCTGGTGTGAACTGCCGTCCCCTGGAGGGCTCACCATCGGCTTTGAAAAATCATAACTAACGTCGTCAGCGCGCTGAGAATAGCGGCGGCCGCTGACCAACCGGCCGCCCTGCCATTGAGAATCGAGGATTCGGAATACGCCTCCATTAGCGCTGCCGTCCAGGCGTCTTGCTGAACGCTGTGAACTCCGGAATTCTCCCCACCTCGCGCGTTCAGAGAAACGATGCTGGCCTTTCGCCACAGCAGCGCTGCTCGACCCGAGGTCAGCGCACTGGCCAAGCCCAAGAGCAATGAAATTGCGTGGAGCATGATCGATATTACATTGGCGCCGGCAATGACTATTGGCCCCGAACGACAGAGATGGTCGCCCCGCCCGGCAACTTGCTCAACTGCGGCCTGTCGTCGAGTTTGACGCAGACGTGCCGCGTCTTGTCTACCTGGCAGGGCACGAGCTGAGCGATCGCCGCCCGCACCTGGTTGTCAGTAAGCTCTTTGACCCGCGGCGTGAGCGCCCACACCCCGATCGCGATCGTGAGCACGATGCCCACGCCGATGCCGGCGCCCCACTTCACCGCCGTCACCCATCCGAACCGGTCCGCGACGCGCTCCACCCGGGCGCCCAGCTCCTTCAGCCGTTTCTCGAGACCTGCGGCGATCTCCTCGCCGAAACCGCGGGCCATCTCGGCACCGGTTTCCTGGGCCTCTCCTTCGACATGGAACCACCACCGGTTGCTCAACTCATCGAGCGCCTCGCGTTGAGCGTCGGCGGCCGCCTCGGCCAGCTTCACCAGCTGGCGTAGCGTAGCCTGAACCTCTGCCGCTTCGTTCCTTGCTTCGCTGTTGGCCAGGCGCTGGGCGCTCACCGCCTCACCGAGCCGCCGCTCGAACTCGGCGAAGAGCTCTTTCGCCGTCCGGAGGATCTCGCCCGCCTCGACCTCGAAGCGCCCCAGGGTGTCATCGTTCATGTTCCCCCCTGCCCTATCGTTCGTTAATTATTCCTACGACCGGCGGCGTGCTCGAGACCGGCTCGGGCCAGCCCCCGGATCACCTCCCGCAGCCACTTGAGAACCTCCGACAGCTGCGCCCCATCTTGCAGGTTATGGAGAAGCGCGGCCAGCGGCACGCGCGGGCCCCCACGCGTCACCGAAGCGTCGGCTGTCCATCCCGACGGCGGGGCATCGGGATTGCTCGACCAGACGGACTTCTGCTCAGCGTTCGAGCCCATGATCGTTGTCCCGCTGCTTGCGGCTCTGCTCATGCTCCGCTTCGGGCGAGCGCTGCTTATCGAGCGCACGCTGCTTCTCCAGCTCCATGCGGCCGATCTCCTCGAGGGAAAGCCTCTGCCGTGAACCCTCGGCGGCGCGCTCCGGGACGCTCTGGTCGACGATGCGCCGCAGCCGCTTGGCCACAGTGCTTTCCTGCCCAACCCCCACCGGTGAGGGTTGGGTCAAAAGAGCTTCTTGGCGACCTTCTTGCGCCGCGCCTCGTCCCGGGACAGCCGCTTCATGCTCCCGATCAAGTCCTCTGTCAGCTCGTCGATCTGGGAAGGTGGGAGCGAGGCCGGCTGCTTGCCGCCAGGCCGCTTCCGGGAGCCTCTCGCGCTCTCGCTCGAGGTACTGACTGAGTCTTTGCTTGACTTGCTCATGGTTGCCTTCTGATTTCAAGACGGACAGGAAATCCCATCCCTTCCACTCCCTCGGCTGCGCAAACTCGCGTCGATCGATGATGCGCAGCTCGACGGCCTCGCCGAACCGCTCGCGCACGGCCGCGAGCCCCTCGGGCAAACCGCCCTGTACACGCGCCATCACCTCGATGCCGGCGCCGCGGCCGACTTCTTCGAACCGCCGCAGCGTGTTCTCGAGGGCCTGCTCGGGCCGGGCATGGATCGCCACGACAACGGGTTTCAGCCCCGCATCGAGTATCGCCTGAACCTTCGCAACGGCAACCTGCGGGTCGGCCAATTGACCTTCGTACACGGCGTGCGCGTGCCGGGGCAGTTCTCCGCGTTCGAGCACCGCTGAGGTCTTGCCCGCACCCGGGATCCCGGTGAGAAGGACAACGGCCTCGCGCCCAGGTTCGGCGGGCTGCGCGAGCACACGACGCAGCTGCGCCGAGGCCAGCACGGCCGCGGCATTGTGGACGGGGGTGTTATACCGGTCTCGGGTCTCCTTCGAGCGGCGGTACGGTTCGAAGGTCTCCTTGAAGAGATCGGCGCTGATGAACCGGCCGCCGAAGGACTGGGGCAGACGCACATAGCGCTCGAAGAAGCGCTCCGGGCCGCTCTCGACGGCGCGCGCGATTGTCTCTTGGACTTCGGCGCGATCCGGCTCGCTGAAACGTCGGCGTCGGATCGGCTCGAGCGTCATGAGAGGTGCATCCTGTCAGGCGGCCTTGGCTCTGGCCCTGCGGCTCCCCACCGCGCTCTTCAAGGACCGCACACCACGTGTCAGGGTATTCATCGCGTCACCTGGCGTCCGTCCTTTGAAGTCCCTCACGCAGCGGCGGCAAGACCTTCACTCGCCTTGCGGATATGGATGGTGGCGATGCGTCGCTTGCTCATCGGGTCCTCCTCCGCGCCACGTCGCGCAGAAAATCGTCGACCAGCGTCTCCGGGCTCTCGGACCGGCAGGGTTCCTCGCGCGAACCATAGTGCCGGTGATCGCCCTTGCGCCACCCTGCGCAGTGAGAAACCCGCGCACGGACTGATCGGTGTCCGCCGATACGGTGTGTTCCACCGGACAGAACTCCTTCGCCGCTCATGCCCGACCTTACGATAGGAAGTCAGGGCTGCGATCTCAGAGATCGAACTCGGACTCCATGCCGCCCAATTCGAGATCTTCCCGCAGAATCGACTCGAAGTCCCGCCCTCCGTGGAATACGCCAATAATCGACACCTGCTCGGTGTCCACTGCGTAAGCCACGGTGGTGCGGCGCTTGTACGTAGTGGTCCGCAGCCCAGGGCGTATGTCATCGCGCGGCGTCCCGCGGTGCGGCAGCGCCTCCAATCCTTCGCAGAACCCGACGACAGCATCCGTGTATCGGAATGCGATCTCCGCGGAGGCGTTCTCCGCGATATAGCGATAGAGCTCGGCCAGCTGCTCCTCCGCCTCCGGCGTGAAGACGACGCGGTACGTCTTCACTTTTTGGCGGATGCTTTCTCGTGCTCCGCCGCGAGGCGCGCGCGAATCCGCTTGGCGGTCACCGCCCGGGAGGGATCGGCCTTGAGTGCGTCGTAGGCGGGTGCGACCTCGTCCCGCAGCCAGTTTTCCACCGCCCGATCGCGAGCCATCAGTGCCCGCAGGCCATCACGGATGACCTCGCTCTCCG
>JAKBCR010000303.1 GCA_021807675.1 Pseudomonadota bacterium | reverse complement strand
CGCAACGTGCGCGGTCGCGCCAATCGCAAGCGACAACCATGCCGCGCCTCCTGCCGAGACCTTCCGGCGAACGTGTGAGTAGGCTTTGATCATTCTTCCCCCGAGGATGTCATGAACGATGAAATCTGAATTTCGCGTCTGGCAACAGGATCTATCAGTTGATAATTCTCTTTGGAGGCTGGATGCAATCTCACCCGCCGTGCATCACCGGACATGTTCGGCTGTTGTGCCCGCAATCGCGAGCCGACACCGACGAGCCAGGCCGCAGGCGGGCGCAGCGGTGGAGGGCGAGACGTTGCCCGTGGGCCCGGAGAGATGAGTTTTCATGTCTGCGACGCTTCCTCACGGGCTGGAGGCCCCACGGCCTGGCTGGCGAGGAATTTCAGTAGCTGCTCATCGGTCTCCTCCTCGTCCACGAGGAACATCATTCGACCCTGCGGGCTGCGATCCATGAAATTCTCCTCGTCCTGAACGATCCGGGTCAGAATCGTGGGATCGGCCAGCGCCTGTCGCATCCGCTCATAGTCGCTGCGGCTGGCGAAGCCGATCTCGGTGACGACATCGAAATCGGCTTTCACACCGATGCCGCTCGGTCGATAGTCCTCGTCGTGACGGATGTAGTTTCGCTTGTAGCTCTTGAAATAAGGCAGCAGGCTCGCCGCGAGCGGCGCGTGATGCCGCTCATAGTATTCGCGGAATTGCTCGAACGTCGTCGCCGGCTTGCGCCTGAACAGGAATATCAGCTTCACGGTGAGGGCACTCCTGCGCGGCGACAACCGCACATTGGGCTATTCGGCCAGCTCGGTGAGGTCGTGCACCGCGAAATCCGTGAAATGCCGCTGAAGCTGATTGCCAATCGCGACGTGAACCGGGTGTTGCAGGTATGCCGCAAGGGACTTGGAATCCGTAAATCGCATCAGAAAACCATAGGAGCGGCGGGGAGCGCCGCTCGCGGCGTCTGCGACGGCGATCCGCACGTCCAACACACCCGGGAGCGCGCGGAAGTCGCGCTTCGCGGACCGCAGCAACCGTTCCGATTCCTCCAGCGAGGAGTCGCTTTTTCTGTTCATGAAGACTAGATGTTCAACGGCCATAGCTCCCCCCTTCGGCTTGGATGGACGACTGCTCCCAAAGCCCGTCGGCGACTGTGGGGCACCCCCTCAGACGGGGCCCCAGATTGGCGAGCCTCGTTGTGCCCGCACGGAACGTGGCGTTCTGCCGGGAACATCGACAACCCCGTATTCGTGTGCCAGCTCGGCTGCGATGTAGGTTCCCCCCGAGCGCGCCATGAGATGAGGATCCTCCGCAAGCGCCGCAATGACGCGCCCCGGAAACTCGACGGAACTGCCCGCATCGCTCGCCACCATCGCGGCCAGCTCCGGGTATTGCTTGAGCCTCAGCTCGTTGCCTTCGGTGAACGTGAATCCCTGCCACAGCGAGACCGAGGCGACTTCGTGCGGCTTGAGCTCGATCGCCATGTCGCGCGCCATGCGATCCACCCCTGACTTGCAGGTGCCAAAGACCACACCGAGGGTATACGTGACACCGACATACCCGGAAATACCCACGATCAGCCCCGAACGCCTCGGCACCATGAGCTGCGCGGCATGCCAGGCGGCCACGAAGTAGGAGCGCAGCCCGATGTCGATCATCTTCCAGTGGGAAATCGGCTTCTGCCAGAATCCGCCCGGCTCGTTGATATCCTCAGGCAGATGGATCGCATTGTTGACCAAGATGTCCAGCCGACCCTGTTCATCGCTCACCTGCGCGAAGAGAGCGGCGACCTGGGCGTCGTTACCGTGATCGACCGCGACGGCAATACCCTTTCCTCCGCGCCGTGTCGCTTCGGCCGCGGTATCTCCGACGGTGCCGGGCAGCCGGCTCGAGCCCGACTCGACCGTCCGCCCCGTCACATAGACCGTCGCGCCCTCCTCCGCCAACGCGAGCGCGATGCCGCGGCCGATCCCGCGACTGGCGCCGGTGACCACCGCTACTTGACCTGACAGGTTCCCCACGTGCTTCTGCTTCTCTTGCCTGGACGTGTTGCCGATCATCGACTCCACTACCTCTTCGGCGTGAGGCCCTCCGAGCCCTAGTAGCCGGTCGGCACGGCCTGCGCGGGAGCGGCCTTGTTCTCCCAATATCCCAAGCCGTAATCCCCCTGAATCGTCGTCCTGTGCACGCAGCGATCGTGTTTCGGATGCACTCCAAAACCCTCGTGAAGCATCCGCCAGTTGTCCCAGACCACCATATCGGACGGTCTCCACTCATGGACGTAGGCTTTCGCCTTGGCGCGGATCTCCTGGCACACCGCTTCGAGCAGCGCATCCCCTTCTGGATTCTCATGACCTTCGATACCGACCGCACCATAGCCGGAAACGTGCAGGACTCTCTCGCCCGAGCTGCGCGTCCACACGGCCGGATGAATCGCCCGCGGCAGGCTCCTCGCCGTGTCGAGCACGCTCTGGGCGTTCTCTTCGTCGGGTCCCCTGACCTGCCTGAAATTCCTGGGCAAGCCAAAGCGCTGGTGATCAAAGAGCAGCATCTCGTAGCTGTAGATGATGTTCTTGTCCTCGATCGCCGCGCGCAGCTGCGCAGAGAGCGCATCGTAGAGCTGAATCCCATCGGCGAAGGCGGTCTGGCCGCCCTCGGGAGGGGTGATGACCGAGCGCAGGACGCCGCCACGGTTCAGCTCGTTGTTGTAGAAGTGGTCGAAGTGCCAGGGTTGCCAGTTCACTCGCAATTGCCCGTCGACCTCCACGATCGGCGTACGCCCCGGCTGCGGCTTGATTTCTATGACGCCGAGGAAACGCTGACCGTCGACCCGGCTGACTGCCTTGATCGGATGATCCTTGAGCGGACCGAAGATCCTGCTGATCGCCGCCTGCATTTCGCTCGACGGCTCGACATCCTCGAACACGAGCACACCCCGATCCTGAAACGCCGCGCCTAGCTGCCGACGGGCATCCTCGTCCTTCAGGACAGCCCAGTTCACGCCCCTGATCCGCGCTCCGAAAGGAAGGCCGTCGAGCTGTTCCACTTCAATGGATGACATGCGAGCCCTCTCTCTGAGATTGCGACGATCGCTGCGTGCGCGCGTTCAGCGGTGATGGAGTAAACACGATGTATGTAGCGGGCAGCCGTACCGTCAAACGCTATTGCTCGAGAAATTCCAGTATCCGGGGTGCGAGCTTCGGCCAGCCGAGGCAGAACTCCCCGACCTGCGATCGCTCGTTCCACTCATTCTCGCCCCACGGCGGCTCGATCATCCTCGAGCCGGGGATCAGCGAGTGCACCCATTCACTGGTGCGCCGCGGGTGTGCGAGATCGCGCTCACTGCTGCGGAACACCAAGGTGGGCATCGTGAGACGCGCGAAATCCGCGGGGGACATCCCCGGGACCGGCGAGTCCTTCGGCGGGACGTAGAACTCGGCCCATCGACCCATCGTCTCGATGAATGTCTGAGGGTTCTGACGCAGCAGGATCTCGCGGTTTCGCGGGTTGCGCGCAATCTCCTGCGGCCAGAGAGCCGTCACCGCCTCCATCCCGCCCTTGCTGGCGGCGATGGCCTGTCCCACGCAGTAGTAGGACGCGAGGGCGAGCAGGCCGATGGGACCTCCGCTGATCCAAAGCAGCACGAGGTGGGAGACGAGTTCGGGATGCCGGGAGGCGGCGATCATCGACAGGCGGGCTCCTGCCGACCCGCCAACCAGGGCAATCGGCCCGAGGTCCAGCTCTCGAACGAGATCGCTGAGAATCTGCGCGCCGAGAATCGATTCGTTCTCTCCGTCGAAGCACAGATCCGAGGCGCCGCAGTTAGGCCTGTCCCATAGGAGGACGCGCCGCCCACCGTCCGCCATCAAACGGCCGAGCTCGGGAGAGCCGGGGATATCCTTGGAAAAGCGCCCTCCAACGGTGAGCGCGACGGCAGGATCACCGGCAGTCCCGAGGAGGTCGTACTCGATCTCGATACCTCGGAGGGTGATGCGGGCCATGGCTTTAACGGATAGCGCCGCTTCGTTCGTCTATCGAGCGGATCGTCGCGCTCCATCCTGCAACGATCCGAAGCGCCGCAAAACGCAACGATTCAGCCGCTTTATGGTTCATCTTCTGACTATCCCCACTCTCAAGTCTTGGTCGGATTTGGCCCCTGGAGAGCCAAATTCACCAGCGGGTGAGCGAACGGCACACGCCGTGCCTCGCCCGCCGACCGGTTCCCATACCTGCCCACCCCTCTAGCCGCCCGGCTTCCTGTATCGTCATGCGATCCAGCATATTGTTTTACGATACATTACCGCCGGCATTGAGCATCGTCAAGCGCAGACCCACGTGGAATCGCCCGGGCCGGCGGGGCCTCCCCGAAAGCATTTCCCAGGCCGGCATGCACCCGCCACCCGCCGCACCAGCGCAAACATCTCTTGCGGCTCGCAATCCTCACGAATGCTGGCCGTTTTGCTGTTCTCACATCGGAGCGGCACTCGCGATGCGTCCTCATACCTCATTCCCGGAACGGTCTCCCCCCTCGTCTCTGATGCGCTGCT
>JAKBCR010000006.1 GCA_021807675.1 Pseudomonadota bacterium | reverse complement strand
CTCCCGAGACACCAGATCCCCGTAGAGAAGCACATCCAGGTCCATGGACCGCGGCGCCCAGCGTGGCGCCTCGCGCGCCCGGCCGCAGAGCGCCTCGATGGCATGCAGGGCCTTCAGCACCTCGGGCACCGGGAGCTCCGTCGCAAAGCCGGCGACGAAGTTGACGAAGTCCTCGCCCTCGAATCCCACTGCTCGGTTGCGATACCAAGGTGAGAAGCGCACGCCGGGGAATTGCCGTTCGAGCTCGCGCGCGGCAATGCCGAGGTTTCGCTCGGGCTCAACGTTGCTGCCGGCGGCGACGTAGACCTGAGGCATCGGCCCGGTGATCAGGTGCGCGCAGCCGCGGTCGCTGTGAGGTCGGCGCGACTGCGCTCGATGACGACACCGACATCGCGGGAGTGGCGGATGGCGCCCGGCTTGTTGAGGCAGATGCGCACCCACTCGAGCCCGAATTCCTCGAGCAGCAGCAGGGCCAGGCGCTGCGCCAGGGTCTCGACCAGCTTGAACTCGGAGGTTTCGACGTACGCCAGCACGCGCTTGGCAACTCTCTTGTAGTCCACCGTGTCAGCCACGGCATCGCTGATCGAGGCACGGCGACAATCGACCGGCAGCTCGAGGTCGACAATGATCGTCTGCTTGACGCGCCGCTCCCAGTCGATGAAGCCGATGATGCATTCGGCCGTCAGGCCGCGCAGGAAGATACGATCGCCGGACTGAATGGAGGTTTCCTGGTGCATCTCTTTAGAATTACACGGCAGGCCGTTGGAGCGGAACCGCGGTGAGCGTCTCGAGCGGCCACTGAGCGCGCGACTCGATGGCAAGGCCCTCGCACTCCCCCGCGCGCAGCCGGGCCAGGCCCGCCACCGCGATCATCGCCGCGTTGTCGGTACAGAACTCGATGCGCGGATAGTACACGCGCCCGCCGCGCCGGCCGACCGCCTCGCCGAGCGCCGCGCGCAGCCGCTGATTTGCGCTCACCCCCCCGGAGACGACGAGCGTCTCGAGGCCGCTCGCCTCGAGCGCCCGCACCGCCTTGGCGACGAGTGTGCCGACGATCGCTTCCTCGACCCCGCGGGCGACGTCCGCGCGCAGCTTCGGGGTCAGCTCCCGCCCTCGAAGCGAATGCAGCACCGCCGTTTTGAGGCCCGAGAAGCTGAGCTCGAGCCCGGGCCGATCGAGCATGGGCCGGGGAAACCGGAACGCTCCGGGGGTGCCGCTCTGCGCGATGCGCGCCAGCTCGGGACCGCCGGGATAGGGCAGCCCCAGCAGCTTCGCAGTCTTGTCGAAGGCTTCGCCCGCGGCATCGTCGCGCGTATCGCCGAGAATGCGGTAGCGGCCGATCCCCCCGACCTCGATGAGCTGCGTATGGCCGCCGGAGACGAGGAGGGCCAGGTGCGGGAAGGGAGGCGGCTGCGGCTCGAGGAGCGGCGCCAGCAAATGTCCTTCCAGGTGGTGCACTCCCACCGCGGGCACCTGCCACGCATAAGCCAGGCTGCGCCCCAGGGCAGCCCCCGTGAGCAAGGCTCCGATCAGTCCGGGGCCGGCCGTGAAGGCGACGCCCGCCAGCTCCTGCGCAGCGGTGCCGGAGCGCTCCAGGGCCCGCCGTACCAGGGGCAGGAGCCTGCGCACGTGATCTCGTGAGGCCAGCTCCGGGACGACGCCCCCGTACGCCCGGTGCAGTTCCACCTGGCTGTAGAGCTCGTGCGCCAGCAGGCCCTCGGACTCATCGAGGACTGCCGCCGCGCTCTCGTCGCAGGAGGACTCTATGGCGAGCACCCGAAGCCCCTGTGACCCGGCTCCGCGAGCGCCCGCCCCCCTGATGGCCGCCATCGGGCATCGGGGTATTACGGGAATCGCTTTTGCCTTTGCCATGAGCCTCAACTAGAATTGCGCGCCCGTTTTTCCGGTCATTTCTGGTCCCTTATCCCGGCCCAATAGGCCCTGAGGTTTCGATGCCGAGCGTCCGTATCCGTGAGAATGAGTACTTCGATGCCGCCTTGCGGCGTTTCAAACGCGCCTGCGAGAAGGCCGGCATTCTCACCGAGCTGCGCCGGCGCGAATTCTACGAGAAGCCGACCCAGGAGCGGAAACGCAAGAAGGCTGCCGCCATCAAGCGCCACATGAAGCGTATCTCGCGCGAGGGCGTGCGCGCCTCCCGCTGACCTTGGTCTTTCTGGCCGCATGACCCTCAAGCAACGCATCACGGAGGACATGAAGAGCGCCCTGCGCGCGGGCGAGAAGGAGCGCCTCGGCACCATCCGCCTGGCACTCGCCGCCATCAAGCAACGTGAAGTCGACGAGCGGATCACGCTCGATGACGGTCAGGTGCTCACGGTGCTGGAGAAGATGATCAAGCAGCGCAAGGAGGCGATCAGCCAGTTCCAGGCCGGCGGCCGCGCCGACCTCGTGTCGAAGGAGAGCGCCGAGGTCGCGGTACTCGAAGCGTATCTGCCCGCCCGGCTGAGCGACGCGGAGCTCGACGCGTTGATCGCGGGCGCCATCGCCTCGACAGGCGCTACCTCCGCGAAGGATATGGGCAAGGTCATGGCGCTCGTAAAGTCCCAGGCGCAGGGTCGCGCCGACATGGGCGCGGTCAGCGCCCGCGTGAAGGAGAAGCTCGTCCCCCGCTGAGGGCTTCAGGTCGTGCGAGAGTCGGGCCCCGACCGTACTGCGCCTTCGAGTAGAATCCAGCCATCATCTCCCAGAGCTTCATCGACGAGCTGATCGCCCGCGCGGACATCGTGGAGGTGATCGGCTCGCGCGTGCAGCTGAAGAAGGCGGGCCGTGAGTACAAGGCCTGCTGTCCTTTCCACAACGAGAAGACCGCTTCCTTCTGGGTGAGCCCCGAGAAGCAGTTCTATCACTGCTTCGGCTGCGGCGCGCACGGCACCGTGCTGCGCTTCCTGATGGAGCACGACCGGATGGCCTTCCCGGAGGCCGTCGAGGAGCTCGCGAGCCGGCTCGGACTCGAGGTACCGCACGAGGGCGCTTCCGGGGCCCCCCAGGCTCGCGACAACGGGTCTCAGGGACTTTACGACCTCATGCAGCGCGTGGCGAAGTTCTATGCCGAGGCGTTGCCGCGGAACCCGCGCGCGCGCGATTACCTGACAGGCCGCGGCCTGACTTCCGACACGGTCGCGCAGTTCGGCATCGGTTACGCGCCGGATTCCTGGAATACGGTGCTGAAGCGCTTCGGCGCGGCCGAGGCGGAGCGCCGGGCGCTCGCCGATGCCGGCCTCATCATCGAGCGTGACCCGGGCCGGGCCTCGGCTCGCGGCGGCGACCGGCACTACGACCGCTTCCGCGACAGGGTCATGTTCCCGATCCGGGACGTGCGCGGCCGCGTGATCGCCTTTGGCGGCCGGGTCATCGATCGGGGCGAGCCGAAGTATCTGAACTCTCCCGAGACCGCGCTCTTCCATAAGGGGCGCGAGCTCTATGGACTCTACGAGACCCGACACTCCCGGGCGAGCCTCGAGCGCCTGTTGGTAGTCGAAGGCTACATGGATGCCGTTCGCCTGCATCAGTCCGGCATCCCCTACGCGGTCGCGACCCTCGGGACGGCAACGACACCCGAGCATTTCCGGCGCATCTTCCGTCTGGTGAGAGAAGTGGTGTTTGCTTTCGACGGCGATCGCGCCGGGCGCGCGGCCGCATGGCGCGCCCTGCAGAATGCCCTGCCGGAAGCGCGCGAGGGGCGCGAGATCCGATTTCTGTTCCTGCCCGAAGGCCACGATCCGGACACGCTCGTCGGCGCGGAGGGCCGCGAAGCTTTCGAGCGGCGCCTCGAATCGACCCTGCCACTCTCCGAATACCTCGTGCGGGAATTGTCCGAGCAAACGGACCTCGCTCACGCCGATGGCCGCGCCCGTTTCGCCGAGAGCGCCCGCCCGCTCGTCGCCAAGGTGCCGGAGGGCGTCTACAGGGAGCTTCTGACCGCGAGGATTGCCGAAGTGGTGAGGCTCGCGCCGCAGCGGCTGCAGGCGCTGTGGGCCGGTGAGGGCTCAGGCACGCCTGGCGCCTCGAGCGCTCGATCGAGTGTCGCCGCGCAGAGACAGGGCATTCCGGCCGGAGCCGAAAAGCCGCGCGGGCGTCTGAGCGCCGGCCGAGGGAGTCTCGTCCGCCAGGCCATCGCGCGCCTGGTGAGATTCCCCTCGATCGCCGGCGTGATCGGCGGGGAGGAGCGCGCGAAGCTCGACACCTGCGCGGAGCCCGGCATCGAGCTTTTGCGCGAGCTGCTCGACGATCTGCGTGCCCGACCGCTCTCGGTTCCGGCTCAAGTCCTCGAGCGCTGGGCCGACAGAAGAGGGGGAGAGCACCTGGGACGGCTGCTCGAGCGCGAAGAAGTGCTGGGAGACGCCCAGGCAGCGGCTCTGGAGCTCAAGGCCACTCTCGCGAAGCTCGCCGACCAGGCCGCCGAGCGGCGCCAGCAGGCGCTCGAGGCCAGGATCCAGGCGGCGGGTCTGTCCGGCCTCAGCACCGAGGAACGCGATGAATTTCAAGGGCTTATTGGTAGGCGTGCTGGCCGCAAGCCGGGCTCCCAGGGGTCCGCGAGCTGACGAATTTGGTATTTCGGACAGGGTTCAATAGAATTGCACGCTTTACTTTGGCGCCCCTTGAGTTGGCCTTCCGCAGCCAGCAAATAGGGGATCGACACTCTCACCGCCGCCAAAAATTCCCCGGTGCTCATGAAAGCCAAGCAGAAGTCCGCTCCAGCCAGCAGGAAACGTCCGGCCGCGCATACGACCAGGCCCGCCAAGACGGCCTCCGCCGAGAAGGCCGCGCCCGCCGCCGCCACAACGCGGGATAAAACGCACGCGAAAGCGGCTCCGGCGCCCAAAAAGGCGGCGACGCCCGCTCCCGAGGCGGGAGCACGTCACGCCGGCCCGAAGGAAACGCATAAGGAAGGTCCGACTCATGCTGCTCCGGCGCCAGAGAAGCGCCCCCTCGGTCTCGAGCGCCGTGCGCCCGTCATGCCGGAAGATCGTCAGTCGCAGTTGAAGCTCCTCATCGCCCGTGGCAAGGAGCAGGGCTATCTCACGTATTCGCAGGTCAACGATCACCTGCCGTCCGAGATCGTCGATCCGGAGCAGATCGAGGACATCGTCAACACCATCAACGACATGGGAATTCCGGTGTACGAGAAGGCACCGGATACCGAGTCGTTGCTCGCGAGCGAGCCTTCCGCTCCCGCCGATGAGGAAGCGATCGAGGAAGCCGCCGCCGCGCTCGCCGCGCTCGATGCGGAGCTCGGTCGCACCACCGACCCGGTACGCATGTATATGCGGGAGATGGGCACGGTGGAGCTCCTCACCCGCGAGGGCGAGATCCGCATCGCCCGACGGATCGAGGAAGGTCTCGAGGCCGTGCGGCGGGCGCTCTCGCTCTATCCACCGACCCACGACTTCCTGCTGAAGGCCTACGAGCCGGTAAAGGCGGGCCAGGCGCGCCTGGTCGACGTGATCGTCGGCTTCGTCGATCCCAATGCGCCGGATGTCATCGCACAGCCGCAGAATCCGACCAAGATGGATTTGGCCTCGGAGGATGAGAAATCGGAGGACGAGGAGGAGGGCGAGGAGGGCGTCGAGGGCGAGGAGGAGACCGTCGACACGGGCCCGGACCCGCAGGAGGCCGCCACGCGCTTCGCAAGCATCGCGAAGTCCCACGCCCACGTGCTCACCGGGATCGAGAAGCACGGCGCGCGCGACCCGAAGACGCTGAAGTCGCGCAAGAAGCTCGCCGATGAGTTCATGGAGCTCAAGCTCTCGCCGCGGATGTTCGATGCGCTGATCCTGAATCTGCGCACCCACGTCGCGGGGATCCGTCAGCTCGAGAAGGAGATCATGATCATCGCCGTTCGCGATGCCGGCATGCCGCGCAAGGACTTCATCGCCACCTTCCCGAAGAACGAGACCAGCCCCCGCTGGCTCGCCAAGCACGTGAAAGCGGCCAAGAAGTACTCCGCGCCGCTCGCCAAATTCAAGGACGAGATCGAGCGGCGACAGAAAAAGCTCGAGCAGCTGGAGGGCGACTTCCACCTCTCGATCAACGAGATCAAGGAAGTCAATCGCGAGGTGTCCATCGGCGAGGCCAAGGCCCGCCGGGCGAAGAAGGAGATGGTCGAGGCCAACCTGCGCCTCGTCATCTCGATCGCCAAGAAATACACCAACCGCGGGCTGCAGTTCCTCGACCTCATCCAGGAAGGCAACATCGGCCTGATGAAGGCGGTGGACAAGTTCGAATACCGACGCGGCTACAAATTCAGCACCTATGCGACGTGGTGGATTCGCCAGGCCATCACCCGCTCTATCGCCGACCAGGCCCGCACCATCCGCATCCCGGTGCACATGATCGAGACGATCAACAAGCTGAATCGCATCTCGCGGCAGATGCTGCAGGAGATGGGTCGGGAGCCGACGCCGGAGGAGCTGGCCGTGCGCATGGAGATGCCGGAGGACAAGGTGCGCAAGGTCCTGAAGATCGCCAAGGAGCCGATCTCCATGGAGACCCCGATCGGCGACGACGAGGACTCGCATCTCGGGGATTTCATCGAGGACACCTCGGTGGCCTCGCCGATCGATCAGGCGACCATGGAGTCGCTGCGGGAGACCACGCACGCCGTGCTCGCGCAGCTCACCCCGCGTGAAGCCAAGGTGCTGCGTATGCGCTTCGGCATCGACATGAACACCGATCACACCCTCGAGGAGGTCGGCAAGCAGTTCGATGTCACGCGCGAGCGGATCCGTCAGATCGAGGCAAAGGCGCTGCGCAAGCTCCGCCACCCGAGCCGCAGCGAGCAGCTGCGCAGCTTCCTGATGGAAGACTAGTTAAAGGCGCTGGATCCGGGCTTTGCGCTACGCAGTCCCTGCTGCGCACAAAGCTCCGGGGTGTCCATCCATGGCCACCCGTGCGACGCATGCGTCGCACCCTGCCCGGTCCAGCGCGCCTCGAGCAATAAGCGCGGTTTTTTGCTCGAGGCTCCGCCTCCTGCGGCGGCGGGGCACATCCTTGTGCTTATGCTAAATCCCGGCCTTCACCAGCGCATCGATCACTTCGCGGATCACCTCGGCGAGACCGGGGTGATCCGCCTCGAAGCGCACCGCCAGCGACTCCAGCCTCGGCGCATGTGCTCCCGCCCCTCCGGCCGCGTCCCGTGCGCCGCCCCGGCCGAGCGTGCGATCGATATCGCGTACCAGCGCGGAAAGGAGCTTCCGCGATTGCGCATCCACCGAGCCTGCCTGCGCCAGCCGCGCGTGCACGCGCGCCAGCAGCTCGCGCAGACTCTCCTCGCTCGGGCTCCCTTCACTCATTGCAACTCATCCGCAGCCATGTTGGGAGGATTGTAGTCCGTCTATTGGCCGTGCCACTGGCCGGCCTGTCGAGCCACCGCTACTCCTCGGCGGCCGTCTCCGTCTCCTCCATCGAGGATCCAAGGGCGCTCGGCGCTGCGGCTTGGCCGTTCAGCAGGCCCTTCCAGCTGAGCTCCTGTCCCTTGCGCCTGCCCTTCTCGGTGAGCTTCAGACCCTCAGGGGAGATGGCCAGCATATACGCCTTGCCGTCCACGTCGATCTCACGCTTCAGGGTCTTCTCGAGCTTGGTAGCCATGTCATTCCTCAGCTGATTTTTCGTTCGCGACCGGACAGCCCGGATCGGTTTCCGGCCGGTCCCAGGGCCCCTGTCGTGCGGCCGGTGCCGCCGATTCTGCGCCATTGCGCGGACCGAAGGCCAGTCCTTGCGGTGGTCCACCTCGCGCAGCGCCTCTTGCGCGCGCTTGAGTTCGCCGATAGTACGCCTGGGCGGGCTCTACAGCGCAGCCGCGTGTTTGGCGGCGATGTACCCGAATGTCATCGACGGCCCGACACTCGCGCCCGCGCCCGGATATACGCCGCCGAAGATCGAGGCTGTCGTCACGCCGCAGGCGTACAACCCCTTGATCGGCTCCCCGTTCGCCTTCTTGACCCGCGCTTTGGAGTCGATGAGGACTCCGCCATAGGTGCCGACATCGCTCGGAACTATGTTGACGGCATAGAACGGCGCTTTCTCGATTTTGCCCAGCGCCGGATTCGGCGCCCAGAACGGGTCGCCCAGCCACTTGTCGTATTCGCGCACCCCGCGTCCGAAATCCTCGTCGACGCCTTTCTCGACGAAGCCGTTCCAACGCTTGACCGTGGCGGCGAGTGTGGCCGGGTCCACTCCGACCAGCCGGGCAAGCTCCTCGATCGACTGCGCGATCTTCAGATAGCCGCTTTCGAGGAATCCTTCGGGCTTGCGCGCCTTGCCGACCCACTGCCCCGCGACCTGATAGTCCTCGGCATATCGCTGATCGAAGATCGCCCAGCTGGGGATCGCCGGGACGGTCCGATTGCGCTTGAGCATGGTCTCGCAATAAAGCTCGTAGGAGCCGCCCTCGTTGAGATAGCGCACGCCCGACTGATCCACGAGGATCGCGCCTGGGCGTCCGGTGAGGGACTGGCCGGGGGGCTTGACGAATTCCTTGGCGAAATTGGGCGTGATCGTGGTCTGGAAGCCGACCATCTGGTCCATCTGCGCCAGCACCGCCCCTCGGCGCTCGAGCTCGATGTGCATGTCGCCCGTATCGCCTTCCGGCACATTCGACCAGTCCGCCCGGGTACCGGGCATGAATTTGTCACGCATCTGCTGGTTGCGGGCAAACCCGCCCGCATTGACCAGAACACCGAGATTGGCGCCGATGCGCACTCGCCTGCCACCGCATTCAGCCACGACTCCCACGACCCGGTCCGCGTCCAGGATCAATTCCCGCACGGGAGAGTCGGTGCGAATATCGACGCCCGCCGCGAGCGCCGCCTTCAACATGCGGCCCTGAAGCGCGGCCCCGGCCGTGGTATAGCTTTTGCCGGTCACCCTGGCGAGCACGACGCGGAACGCGATTTTCGCGAAGAGCAGCCGCAGACGCCAACTCTTGTTGCGAAAGGCGACCCGCATTCCATCATCGAGTTTCGAGGGAAACGGCAGGAAGCCGGGCTGCAGGCGTTTCTCCCAGGCTCCCAACTCCTTCAGGTTGAAATACCTGGCTCCAACCACGCGAGATGTCTTGCATCCGCCGGGCAGCTCGTCATAGTAATCCGGCCAATATGTCGTTGCCCGTTCCATCTCGACCCCCTGCTCGATGATGAAATCGAGCATTCGAGGCGCCTCGTCGACGTAGGCTTGGCGATTCTCACGGTTGGTACCGGGCGTATCGGGAGAATCGCCGCAAACCGCATCGAGATACTGCATCGCCTTTTCCGCCGACTCTGCGGGCTCCGCGGCCCGGATGAAGCGGTTGTTGGGAATCCACATCATGCCGCCGGACTTGGCGGTCGTCCCTCCCACCAGGCCGGTCTTCTCGAGTATGACCGCCGACTTGCCCGCCCTGCGCATGACGAGCGCAGAGCACATGGAGCCGGAGCCCGAGCCGATCACGACCCAGTCGAACGTCTCGTCGAAGCCTTGCATGGATCCCGCCCCCAAAAGTTAGTTCTGATGACATTATGCACGATTTCGTGAGGCGGCACGCCTGGCGAGCGGGGACTCGCCGGTACCGGCCCGCCTCACCATGTCAGAGTCGCGGAGCGGTTTGGGCCCGGTAGGATTCGAACCTACGACCAAGGGATTCACTCTGCCCCGACGTTTCCGCCGGGAGTGGACTATCTCTTCACCCGCGAACGGGGTGGGCCGGCCGATCTCGGCCACTCACTCCGTCCGTGTGGGCGCGGGATGCTCCTGCCTGTCATTAAGGGCGCTACAGCCCTCAGGTAGTCTCTGCACCTTCCGGCGGTGTACCACCGGCTCGGCTCAGGATTGCCATGAGCCCGGACCGCGATCCGCAGCTCGAAGGTTCCCCTGAATTCATCCCGTCCACTGTGCGCGTTTCCGCGCACAGGCACCTTTCTCGATGAGTCCCCTGCACTAACCGCTGTGCTACAGGCCCAATGCGCGGCCATTGTACCAATTGCCCAGCCTTTGGGCTCGCCTGCAGCTCGGCCGAATGCCAGGCTCCGCCGAGGGGACGGACTGCGCCGGCGCATCCCATGCCAGACCGCGCCTCGGCGGTCCGCCACCGCGAGACGAGCCCGCGCACGCGATCGGTCGGCCTCCTCGGGAGTACGCTGGCGATATGACTTCCTACGTCGCCATGCTTCGCACAGCCAACGTCGGCGGCACCGGCAAGCCGCCCACAGAGCGCTACCGCGCCTGAATCATTGCCTGTTGGCATCGGCCGCCGAGCTCCTTGCGCCCCGAGCGCGCCTGTGTTAGCCTAACTTGGATGATACTCCTGCCCGGCACAGCGACCCTCCTTCCGACCCGCACTCTCGTGCGGCGGCCGCTGCTCGCGCTGTTGCTGCGCCGCCCGGCGCAATAACCCCCCACGCGCCACCAGTCGGCGCCAACAAGACTGGGCTCCAACACCCCCGCCAGCGGGGTGCGACGCACCTTGTTCCACCGCCGCAGACGCGCCGCGCCGCGCCGCCCAGCGCCGCGAGAGAGAAACAATCATGCTCATCGATCCTTCCGCGAAATACCGCCCCTTCCCGCCAGTGGATCTGGCCGATCGCCGTTGGCCGTCGTGCCGCATAGGCACGGCGCCCATCTGGTGCAGCACCGACCTGCGCGACGGCAACCAGGCCCTGTTCGAGCCCATGGGCAAGGCGCGCAAGCTGCGCCTGTTCGAAGTGCTGCTGACGATCGGCTTCAAGCACATAGAAGTTGGCTTCCCCTCGGCCTCGCAGGTGGATTTCGACGTCACTCGCGCGCTCATCGAGAAGGAAAGGATTCCCGACGACGTGACAGTGATGGTCCTGACCCAGGCCCGGGAGGAGCTGCTCGAGCGTACGGTCGCGAGCCTGCGCGGCGCGCGGCGCGCCATCGTGCATGTCTACAACGCCACCGCTCCGGCCTGGCGCCGGATCGTGTTCGGCATGTCCGTCAGCGAGGTCATGCGGCTCATCGACCGCCAGATCCGATTCCTGCGCGAGCTGACGGAGCGCGAGCCCGGAACGGAATGGCTCCTCGAGTACTCCCCGGAGACCTTCTCGGCGACGGAGCTCGAGGTCTCACTCGAGGCCTGCCATACGGCGATGAGCGCCTGGGGCGCAGGCCCCGGCCGGCCGGTGATCCTCAACCTGCCGAGCACCGTGGAATGTGCCACACCCAACATCTTCGCCGACCAGATCGAGTGGATGCACCGCCATCTCGAGTGCCGCGAGCACGTGACGCTCTCGGTGCATCCGCACAACGATCGCGGGACCGGCGTCGCCGCGGCGGAACTCGCGCTCATGGCCGGAGCGCAGAGGATCGAAGGCTGCCTCTTCGGCAACGGTGAGCGCTGCGGCAATGTCGATCTCGTGACGCTCGCGTTGAATCTCTACTCCCAGGGTATCGACCCGCGGCTCGACTTCTCCGATATCAACTCCATTGCGCGCGTCGCGGAGGAGTGCACCGGCCTGCCGATCCATCCCCGTCATCCCTATGTCGGCGACCTGGTGTTCACGGCGTTCTCGGGCTCGCACCAGGATGCGATCAGGAAGGGCTTGACGGCTCAGCACCCGGAAGCATTATGGGAGGTGCCCTATCTGCCGGTGGACCCGGCGGACCTCGGCAGGACTTACGACACGGTGATCCGCGTCAACAGCCAGTCAGGCAAGGGCGGCATTGCCTACCTCCTCGAGCGTGACCGCGGTGTCGTCATGCCGCGGAGGATGCAGGTCGAGTTCAGCGCGATCGTCCAGGCTCACGCCGATGCCGCCGAGACCGAGATCTCCTCGTCCGAGCTCTGGTCACTCTTCGAAGCCACCTACCTGCGCGCCCCATCCGACGTTAGATACGTCAGCCATCATCTGTTCGAAGCCGCCGGCGCGGTGCAGGGGATCGAGCTCGAGCTGCAGGCCGGTGGCGAGCGGGTTCGCTTGCGCGGCAAAGGCAACGGGCCGATCGCGGCATGCGTCGATTCGCTGGCGCTGCCGCTGCGGATCGATGCCTACGAGGAGCGCTCGCTCGGCAAAGGGGCGGACGCCTGCGCCCTCGCCATCGTGGAGGCCGCCCGTCCCGGCATCAGCGGTACGCGCTTCGGGGTGGGCATCCACCCGAACATCGTCACGGCTTCGGTCATGGCAGTGCTGAGCGCGGCGGCACGGCTCGGCGTGACGGCATCGGTCCTCCCGCGGGCGAGCCCGGGTTTGGCGCGAAGCGCCTGAGCGCGTCTCGATGTCCTTGCGGCGCACCGGACGAGACCGGCCGGGCGCCGCCGGACGCATTGCGGTAGCCTGGGGCGCGACCCGCGGCTCATGCCGAGGCGGGCGCCTGACGGTCGTCATCGCTGTAACTTTCCGTTCGACATGAAGAACACCCTCCGCTGGCTCTTGTCCTGCGCGCTGCTCGCATGCCTCTGCGCTCGCGTGCTTCCGGCCCAGGCGCAGGGCCGCGGCGGCTCGGCCGGTCCGAGCCACCGCGAGATCGTCTCGATCGGACACAACGCCGAGCTTCCCGCCGGTGAGAGCGCGCGGGAAGTCATCTCCATTCTAGGCTCGAGCACGGTGGATGGTGATGTGTCAGGCGCCGCGGTCGCGATTCTCGGCGATATCCGTGTGAACGGGACCGTCGAGCACAGCGCGGTGGTCGTGATAGGGCATGCTCACATCAACGGCAAGATCAACGGCGACGTCGTGTCTCTGTTGGGTAGCGTGACGCTGGGACCACAGGCGGTCGTCGACGGCCGAGTCACGACGATTTTGGGTGCTTTGCATCGTAGCCCTACGGCGATCGTGCAGGGCGGCTCGGTGCATATTCTTTCTGGCCTCTTCGGCAACGTCGAAGGGCTCCACACCTGGCTCATATACTGCCTGTTGTTCGGCCGCCCACTTGCCGCCACGCTCGCTGTGGCCTGGACCTGGTGGCTGGCGATTGCCGCGCTGGCCTTTTATCTCCTGGTCGCGGCGGTATTTCGCGAAGGCGTACGGCGCTGCGTGGGCACGCTGGAAGCTCATCCCGGGCCGTCCCTTCTCGCCACACTCATCGCGGCGCTGCTCGTGCCGATGGTGCTGGTGGCGCTGGTGGTCTCCGTGGTCGGTATCGCGGCGATCCCGCTTTTCTGGATCGGACTGGTCTGCGTGGGGGTTTTCGGCCGAGTGGTCGCGCTGGCGTGGCTGGGAGGCAGGTGCCTGCGGCTGGCGAACGCCGGAATCGCCTCGCGACCCGTGCTCGATGTGCTCGCAGGTGGCGTCCTTGCGCTCGCGCTCTACATGGCTCCCGTGCTCGGCTTCATCGCCTACGTGCTCCTCGGCGTACTCGGGTTCGGCGCCGTGGTCTACACAGTGTTGCTCGCGACGAGGCCGGAGCCCGTGAGGCCTGCCGCGGGTGAGCTCCACCCGGGCGGCGCCAATCCTTTCGGGAGCGCACCCGGCGGCGCATCGGCCGCCGCAGCGCGCGCATCGACCGGTAGCCCACCGAGCGCAGGCGGGCCCTCGGCAACCGCGCCTTCGCCTACACCGACCCCGCTACCGGAGCCGGCAGCAACGATGGCTGCTGCCGAAGTGCCCGATGTCGCAACACTGCCGCGCGCCGGATTCTGGATTCGAATGCTGGCCCTGCTGATCGATCTGATCCTGGCCGGCGTGGCGGTGAGTTGGCTGCGCCGGGGGGGCAGCGGAGTGTTGCTGCTGCTCGCGGCCTACGGCGCTATCATGTGGAAGCTGAAGGGGACGACGGTCGGCGGCATCGTCTGCGACCTGAAGGTCATGCGCATCGATGGCGGCCCGCTTGACTGGGGAACCGTCATCGTCCGCGCCCTCGCCTGCTTTCTCTCTCTCGTGGTCGCCGGCTTGGGCTTCATCTGGATCGCCATCGATCCTGAGCATCAGGCCTGGCACGACAAGATCGCCGGTACGGTGGTCGTGCGAGTGCCGAAAGGTCTCGCTCTGATCTAGACGGACTGGCGAGCATCGGCAACACGATCCGCAGCCCCTCACTGCATCACCCTTCCTTCGACTTCAACGATGGGGCACGGCCGGCGGGCGCCGCGCTGTTGACCAGCTTGGCCGAACGGCCTGGGGACTTGAGCGTCGCGGCGCCGCGGTGGGGCGGGGCGGAATCGCACGCCCGCATTCTCAGCCGCTGTCGGGTGTCCCGGCGGGTAATATGTTCACGGAACCCGAGCCCCGGCCGATGGTCAACCCGGCTCCGGGCGAAGCTGGATCGGAGCTGCGATCCGGCGGCAATCGCGCACCGCGCGGCGGGAGGGACCCGGCGTGCTTCCGCCCCCAAACCATTGTGAGGATCCGACGATGACTGCTGGCTTGAGCCCCCTCGCCGCGAAGACTCCCCGCACGGGTAGCGCCGCCCATACTGCTTTCCTGCGGCTGCGGGACTACCTGGGCAGTCAGATCCTCGGACAGACGGCGCTTGTCGAGCGACTGCTCGTCGCCCTGCTCGCCGACGGACACCTGCTCGTCGAGGGCCCGCCGGGCCTCGCCAAGACCCGCGCCGTGAAAGCGCTCGCCCACGCGCTCGAAGCCGACTTCCAGCGCCTGCAGTTCACGCCCGATCTGCTGCCGGCCGACCTGACAGGCTCGGACATCTACCGGCCGGAGGAAGGCGTCTTCCGCTTCCAGCGTGGCCCGCTCTTTCACAACCTGATCCTGGCCGACGAGGTCAACCGCGCGCCGGCCAAGGTGCAATCCGCGCTGCTCGAGGCCATGGCCGAGGGGCAGATTACCGTCGGTGCGGCGAGCTACCCGCTGCCGCAGCTCTTCCTGGTGATGGCGACCCAGAATCCCATCGAGCAGGAAGGCACCTATCCGCTGCCGGAGGCGCAGCTCGATCGGTTCATGCTGCACACCCGTGTCGATTACCCCGACCGCGCCACCACGCTCGAGATCATGGCGCTTGCGCGGCGCGAGGCGATCACCCAGCGGGAGCTGCCGCCGCCTGAGCATCGGATCTCGCAGGAGACCGTGTTTGCGGCGCGCCGCGAGGTGCTCGGCATCACGCTCTCGGATCCGGTCGCCGACTACATTGCGGCGCTCGTCGATGCCACGCGGCGGCCGGAGCCCTACAGCGCCCAGCTGCATGAGTGGCTGCGCTGGGGCGCGAGCCCCCGCGCGGCGATTGCGATCGAGCGCGGCGCGCGGGCGCTCGCCTGGCTCGATGCGCGCGAGTTCGTCACGCCGGAGGACGTGCAGGCGATCGCTCCCGATGCGCTGCGCCACCGCCTGTTGCTCGATTACACGGCACAGGCGCGCGGCATCTCGGCGCAGGCCTGCATCGAGGAGCTGTTGGGTCGGGTCCCGGCGCCATGATCGTTCCCGATCTCGAGGAGCTGTTGGCGCTGCGCGGCGCCGCGCACGGACTCTCCCTGCACGGCCGCAGGGCCGCGCGCGCGACGATGCTCGGCGCGCACGCGAGCGCGCAGCGGGGACGCGGCCTGGAATTCCAGGAAGTGCGGCCTTATGTCGCGGGTGACGATCCGCGCAACATCGACTGGCGAGTCACCGCGAGGCGCGGAAGGCCCCACACCAAGCTCTTCCGCGAGGAGCGGGAGCGGCCGGTATGGCTCCTCGTCGACCTGCAGCCCGGGCTTTTTTTCGGCACGCGGCGACAGCTGAAATCGGCGCTCGTCGCGCGCGCGGCGGCGCTGCTCGCCTGGGTCGCTTCGCTCGGCGGCGATCGTGTCGGCGCGGTGATCGCCCACGGCGCCGGAGCGCCCCGCATCCTGCCGGCTCGCGGCCGGCAGGCAGGGGTGTTGCCGCTGCTGGATGCGCTCCTGCAATCCCAACCGAACGCGCCGGGACAGCCCTCACCTCTGGCGCTGGAAGAGGCTCTGCGCTCCCTCCTGCCGCTGGCGCGTCCGGGCAATCAGATCCTCGCCATCAGCGACTTCGCCGGCCTGCGCGAAGAGGCGGACAGTCTCTGGACGGCGCTCGCGGCGCACAGCAACCTGCGGCTCTTCTGGGTCACGGACCCGCTGGAGGAAGAGGGGCTGCCGAACGGGCGCTTTCGCGCCGGCCTGCCGGGCCGGTTGCGCATCCTCGAGGGCGCTCGCGTGCGCGAGCGTTGGCGGCAGGCCTGGCGGGAGCGTGAGGCGCGCATCGCCGCTCTGTCGCAGCGCAGCGCGGCTCCGGTCGTGCGACTCGACACCCGCGAGCCAGTAGAGCTCCTGCTTCGGCCACTGCTGCAGCCCCGGCGGTCGGCGGCATGACAGCCAACTGGATCGCGCAACTCGCTCCCGCCCATGCGCCACCGCCCCCCGGTTGGTGGCCGCCCGCTCCCGGCTGGTGGGTTTTGGCCGCGCTCCTGCTGGCGGGTGTGGCGACGGGCGCGTGGTGGTGGCGAGATCCGTACCGCAGGAGCCGGCGCGCGGCCCTGCGAGAGCTTCGCGCCATCCGCGCCGCGGAGCCCGATCTCGTGGGGAGCGCACGCGCGATCGAGAGTTTGTTGCGACGTTTCGCGATCGCGGTGTTCGGCAGCGCGCAGGTCGCCCGTCTGACCGGAGATGCCTGGCTGGCATTCGTCGCGGAGCGGGGCGGCGAAACGCTTGCGGGAGACTCCGGACGCTCGTTGCTCGCCACCGCGTTCGGCGGCCGCGCGAGCGGCGACCGCGACTGTTGGATAGCCGGCGCTGACGCGTTCGTGCGGCGGGCGAGCCGGGGCCATGCCGCTGGCCGTAGGAGTAGCAGGGCCGTGCCACTGGCCGTCCCTGGCGGCCGGGCCCCCAGCCCGGCCATCCTGCCCGGGCGCTCGCCTCCTGAGTCGGCTCGCCCATCACGCTCGGAGAAGCGCTGATGTTCCACCTCGCCTGGCCCTGGATGGCGCTATTGCTGCCACTGCCCTGGATCCTGCTCAGGGTGCGCCGCGCCGCCGAGCCGGTTGGCCCGGCCCTGTACATGCCGTTTGCCGCATCAGTCCCCGCCCCTACCGCGACCGCGACGCTCTCGCGCGGCACGCTGGCGCTGCTGGCCGCGATCTGGGCGCTCCTGGTGCTGGCCGCCATGCGCCCGCAGTGGCTGGGCCACCCGCTGCCGGTGCCCACGAGCGGCCGGCAGATCATGCTGGCGATCGATTGCTCGGGATCCATGGCCACTCAGGACATGGGGGGCGCGAGCCGCCTGGAAGTCGTGCAGGCCGTTGCCGGGCACTTCATCGACCAGCGGCAAGGCGATCAGATCGGCCTGATTCTCTTCGGCACGCGCCCTTATCTGCAGGCGCCGCTCACGAGGGATATCGCCACTGTGCACCAGTTTCTCGATGAGGCCGTGGTGGGCATCGCGGGCCCCCAGACGGCAATCGGCGATGCCATCGGACTTGCGATCAAGGAGCTGCGCCGGCGCGAGCACGCGGGCGGCGGCTCCATGCGCCAGTCGGCGCTCATTCTGCTCACCGATGGCGGTAACGACGCCGGGGTCATCCCGCCGCTCGAGGCGGCGCGGCTTGCGGCGCAGACGGGCTTGCGCATCTTCACGATCGGGGTGGGGGCCGCGCAGGAGCAATCCCTCTTCGGATACACCACCGGCAACACCGACCTCGACGCAGGCCTTTTGAAGAAGATCGCGAGCATCACGGGCGGCGAGTATTTCCGCGCCACCAACCCGCAGGCGCTGCAGGCGGTCTACCGCAAGATCGACGAGCTCGAGCCGACAGTGGGGAACAAGCAGTGGCTGCGCCCCGCGGCCGAATGGTTCACGTGGCCGCTGACGCTCGCCCTGATCCTCAGCGTACCCGCCGCTTGGCTGATGGCGGAGCGGTTGTGATCTCATGAGCCGTTTCCACTTTCTCCATCCGTACTGGCTCTTGGCGCTCCCGCCGCTTCTCGCGCTCGCCGTCTGGCTGGCGCGCCGCCGCGGGCGCGATGGCGCGTGGCCGCAGCTGCTCGACGCCGAGCTGCTGTCGCTGTTGCGGCTGAGCGAAGGCGGCGCGGGGCACTCGCCCTGGCTTCTCATCGGACTCGTCTGGATGCTGGCGGTCCTGGCGCTCGCCGGACCCACGTGGCAGAGGCAGATCACTCCTGCCTATCGCGCGCCCGCCGCCTGGGTGGTGGCGCTCGAGCTCTCGCCCTCGATGGACGCCACGGACCTGCCGCCGAGCCGGGTCGCGCGGGCGCGATACGCGATAGAGGATCTGCTGTCGCAGGCGCATGATGCCCGTGTCGGACTCATCGCGTTCGCCGGAGACGCCTACACCGTCGCTCCGCTCACCAGCGATGTCGCCACAGTGCGCAATCTCGCACAACCCCTGGCTCCGAGCCTCATGCCGGAGTCGGGCGATCGCCTCGCGCCCGCGCTCAAGGACGCGGCGCGCCTGCTGGGGGCTTCACCGGGAAAGGATCGCCAGGTCATCGTGCTGACGGATGGATTCACCGATCCCGCGCGCGCTCTGATCACCGCTCGAGACTTGCACCGCCAGGGAATCGCCGTGAACATCGTCGGAGTAGGCACGCGCAGCGGCGCACCCGAGCCGGACGCCAATGGCGGCTTTGTCCGCAATGCCAACGGTCAGGTCGTGTTGTCGCGTCTCGATGCTGGCCTTCTGCAACGGGTCGCGACCGCCGGCGGCGGCCGGTACGTGCCGTTGAGCGCGCTGCCCAAGCTCATCGCCGATCTGCACCACGCCGGCTCGCGCGAGATGAGCGCCGGCGTAGCGGCGCCGCACGCCAGGCTCGCGAGTTGGCTCAATGACGGCGTGTGGCTTCTGCCACCGCTTCTTCTCCTGGCCGCGCTCCTCGCGCGCCGAGGCTGGCTATGAAGGCCTCGAGGGTCGCGCTGCTGGCTGTCGCCCAACTCTGCTGCGCGGTATTCGCGGCTCAGCCGGCGCTCGCCGAGACCGTCTCGTCAGCGTGGTCCGATCTCTGGCGCACACCGGACCAGCAAGGCGAGGCGCTGCTCGCCGCCGGCAAACCGGCGCAGGCGGCCGCCCGCTTCCGCGATCCGCGCTGGCGCGCCTACGCCGATCTCGAGGTGGGCCGGCTTCGGCAGGCGACGAAGCTGCTCGCTCCGTTCACCGATGCCGAGTCCGAATACAACCGTGGCAACGCGCTCGCCAGGTCCGGTCAGTTGCAGGCCGCGCTGACGGCGTACGACGCCGCGTTGAAGCAGGATCCGACCGACAAGGATATCCGCCACAACCGCGATCTGGTCGAGCGCGCGCTCCGCCAGCAGCCCCCGTCACCGCAGTCGTCGTCCGGCAAAGGCGGCCACGGCGGTGGAGGCGCTGCCTCCGGGGGACGGCAGTCCGGCAGCGGGCAACAGCGCGGATCGGGATCGCAGCAGTCGAGCGCGCGCGGGTCCCGATCCACAGGCCAGGGTCAGCAGGCATCCAACGGCTCTCAGGCTGGCGCCGGTCATTCGGGCTCCGGCCAACAGCCCGCCTCGCCGCAGGCGACAGGAGCCCAAGGCCCTCGATCCAAAGACTCACTCGCTCAAGCACGGCGTGACGCGGCGTTCGCCGCGGCCCTTGCACGGACGCAGCACAAGGCGCCCGGGGCCGGAAACACCGGCCAGACAGCGGGCTCCCAGGGAAACGGCAAGTCGGCGCTTGGCTCGAAAGGTCGGCGGAAGGCGCCCGAGACGGGCGATCGTGTGGCAGGCGGTGACCGGACACCCCGGCGCAAGCCCGAGAGCGAGCAGCAACTGGCGCTCGATCAGTGGCTGCGTCAGATCCCGGACAGCCCCGCCGGGCTCCTGCGGCGCAAGTTCCTCATCGAGCACATGATGCGGCAGGAGTATGGGGAAGACCCGGAGAGCGCCAGATGAGAGGGCGGCCGCGAGGCATGCCGCTTATGCTGCTCATCGGTTACGCCGCGGCTGCGCAGGCGCTCGCGAGTGTCAGCGCCTCGCTGGATTCTTCTCAAATCGCAGCCGGCGACACCGTGCAGCTGACCTTGGAGCACGACGGCCGAACGAGCGGTCAACCCGACCTCGCCCCGCTGCAGCAGGATTTCGATATCCTCGGCACCAGCAGCGGCACGAGCTACGAGTTCATCAACGGCAGCGCCTCGGAGAAATCGGAGGTCGTCCTGACACTGGCCCCGAAGGTTACGGGCCCCCTGACGATCCCCTCTCTTACGTGGGATGGCGAGCAGACCCAGCCGCTCTCCCTGACGGTAACCGGACCGGGAAGCGCCGGGCAGCCGGGCGCTTCGGGCAGGACCCCTGCCGCGAAAGTGTTCATAGAGACCACCGCCTCACCGCGGCACCCCTACGTCGAGGCCGCTATCCACCTGACAGTGCGCCTCTTCACGTCTGAGACCTTGTACCACGCCGATCTCGAGCTGCCGGACAACAGCAATGTCGTGGTGAAGCAGATCGGCTCCGACAAGGACAGCGACGCGGAGCGCAACGGCCGCACCTACCAGGTCGTCACTCGGCAGTACCTGCTCATTCCTCTGCACAGCGGCAGGCTCACCCTCCAGGGTCCCGTACTCGACGCGGAGGTCGCCGTCGGCAAGACCCGATCGCCCTTCGGCAACAATCCTTTCGGCAGCTTTTTCGGCGGGCGATTGTTCAGCGGCGTCCTGCGGACCCTGCAACCGGTGCGCGTGCACGGCGATCCGATCGTGGTGTCCGTGCGGCCGCGTCCGGCCGGCGCGGTCGGCAGCTACTGGCTGCCCGCCCGCAACGTCACCCTGAGTGCCGCCTGGAGCCCGGCGAAGCTCACCGCGCGCGCGGGCGATCCGGTGACGCTGGACCTCGATTTGCAGGCAACGGGACTCACCGCTGCGCAGCTGCCCGACATCTCCTCACTGTTGCGCATTCCTTCCGGCCTCCAGGCGTATCCGGATCAGGCGAAGCTCAGCGACTCGACGAGCAACGGCAATCTGGTCGGCAGCCGCGATCAGACCATCGCCCTGATGGCCGACTCGCCGGGGCACTACACGATTCCCGCGCTCGTGGTCACCTGGTGGGACACACGCAACAACCAACCGCGCACCACGATATTGCCGGCGCGCACGCTGACCATCCTGCCCGCGCCCGGAGCCGCGACGGCCCCCGCCTCGTCTGCGCCCACGCCGGCTGCGAAGCCGGTAGCGGCTCCGACGGCCTCCCGACATGCCCCAGCGAAGTCGGCGGCGCAGAAGCCGAAACGGGCGCGCGCTCCCTCGGAGTGGGAATGGATCAGCATCGGCCTCGCCGTCGCTTGGCTCTCGACACTCGGCGTGTGGCTCTGGTCTCACCGCTCGCGTCCCAAGCCGCCCTCCCCCGGTCGCGGCTTCGCCGGCAGCCAGACACCGCCGCCCGGTCCGCACCAACCCCCGCCCGATGCCTCCAAGGAGCGCGCGGCATTCCGCGCCGCCTGCGAAGCCAACGACGCCCGCGAGGCCAGAGCGCATCTGCTCGCCTGGGCGGCGGCGCTCTGGGGCGCGGCTCCGCCGGGCATCAGCGCCGTCGCCGCGAGGATCGGCGATGCTGCCGTCGCCGAGCTGCTCCGCGACCTCGACCGCGCCTGCTATGCCGGCGGGGCGTGGCAGGGGCGGCCACTTGCCGCGGCGCTCACCGGGCTCCCGACATCGCCGGGCAAGGCCACGCGCGAGCGCAACGGACTCGCGCCACTCTACCCGTGAGCTCCTCGATCCGAGTCAGCCCATTCGGGCGTCCCGAAGGCGCCACTGTTCATCGTAAGAAGCTGCTTCAGGAACGCCGCATCGGGCCATTCGCGAAAGCGCTTCTACGCCCGGTTCTTCTCCGGCAGCGCCACACTCAGCTCGAGCACTTCATGGCCTTCGTCCTGCCCGAGGTTGATTTGCACCGCCTCCGGATCGACGTTCACGTACTTGTGGATCACCTGCAGGAGCTCGCGCCGCAGTAGCGGCAGGTAGTCCGGACCGCCACGCGCGCTGCGCTCCTGCGCGACGATGATGCGCAGGCGCTCCTTGGCCACGCTGGCCGAGGAAGGAGTACGGCGAAACAGAGCGAGTAGCCCCATGTCAGCCTCCGAAGATGCGGGCGAAGAAGCCTCTCTTCGGCTCCTCGAGGAAGCGCAGCGGAAGACTCTCACCCAGCAGGCGAGCCACCGCGTCGTCGTAGGCGCGCGAAGCGTCACTGTCATCATTGAAAATGACCGGCACGCCGGCATTGGACGCGGCCAGGACGTCCGGGGATTCCGGCACTACGCCGATCACATCGAGCCCCAGAATCTCTTTCACATCATCCACGCTCATCATCTCTCCGCTCGCGACCCGTCTCGGGTTGTATCGCGTCAGCAGAAGATGTTCCTTCACGCCGCCATTGCCCTGCTCCGCGCGCTGCGTCTTGCTGGCGAGGAGCCCGAGGATTCGATCCGAGTCGCGGACCGAGGACACTTCGGGGTTCACGACCACCACCGCGCGGTCCGCGTAGTACATGGCAAGATGCGCGCCCTTTTCGATGCCGGCGGGAGAATCGCAGAGGATGTAGTCGAAACCGTCGGCGATCAGCTCATCGAGCACGCGCTTGACGCCCTCAGCGGTGAGCGCGTCCTTGTCACGCGTTTGCGAAGCCGCAAGCACGTGCAGCGTCTCGAGCCGTTTGTCCTTGATGAGTGCCTGCCTCAGCGTGCAATCACCCTGGATCACATTGACGAAGTCATATACGACCCGGCGCTCGCAGCCCATGATGAGATCGAGATTGCGCAGCCCGATGTCGAAGTCGATCACCACCACGCGCTTGCCACGGCGTGCGAGGCCGCAAGCCACGCTGGCCGAGGTGGTCGTCTTGCCGACGCCGCCCTTGCCCGAAGTCACCACTATGATCTCAGCCAATACCGTCTCCTAATCTACTACTGGCCCAAAGTCGGCATCCGCCGCTTTGGGCGGTCAGCCGAATGACAGGGATTCGTCTCGCGGCCCCGGGAACGGCCTCTCTGAGACCCGCCAATGTGAGACGAAACGCCCCGGGAAACGGCCGCTCATTCACTTGCTTTTGACGGGGTCCTACTCCAGGCCTTGCCGGCTTACTCGCAGGCGCTTCGCCGTGCTGTTGACGTATTCAAGAGCCCAGGGGGGCGAAACGCAAATCGTCGCCATCCAGCCACGCCTGCACCGGCTTGCCGGCAAGCTCCGGCGGCAAGGTCTCGAATACGCGGAATACACCCGCGATCGAGACCAGCTCGGCATGGAATTCCCGGCAGAACACGCGCGCGCTGGTCTCCCCTCGCGCCCCGGCCACGGCGCGCCCGCGCAGCGGGCCATACACGTGCACACAACCGTCCGCTATCACTTCAGATCCGGCACCGACGGAGGATGTCACCACGAGATCGCGGCTGCGCGCATACACGCGCTGCCCGGAGCGCACAGGCTGATGTTGCATCAACGCCGGAATCCCGGCCTCGGCGCGCTCCGCCGGCTGCACGACCGGCACCGTCTGAGTTTGCGGCCGAAAGGGCGCGAGCACAGGCAGATCGAGCGCCGCTGACAGCGACTCCACTGCGGCGGAGCCGCCGACGAGCCCGACCGGCAGCATGCCCGTGCGGCGCACGGCATCCAGCACCGCCCGCATTTCCTCGAGCTGCGGGTCCCTGCCGAGCACGGTCAGGTCGAGGCACACTCCGGTGCGCTGAAAGAAAAGCGGCGCGCTCGCCACCTTACCGGTCAGCTCGTCGAGAATCGCGCCGGGGTCGGTTGAGCGGATCCGCACCTGGATCAGGCCCACCTGCCCGAATCGAATGTCGATGGCCGGCTCCGGTGCGCCGGCATCCAATGGCTTCGTCATCATCGGTATGGACGGTCCGTCAGAAGGCTTGGACTCTGTACTGTGCCCGCATCCGGCAAAGCCACCCCCTTCCCGCCACCGTTTCCCGGTTCCCCATCCGCCTTTGATGCGTCTCAGGGGTCCGGTTTCATCGGTGCGGGTCTCAGGGAGCTTCACGTGCAGCGCGCCCGAGTGCAATGCGGGATGGATGCGCAGTGTACCGGCTTAATTTCGCCGCCGCACGCCTCTGACAGCCTCGGCCTCCAGAGGATTTTCCGGCCAGTAGTGCTTCGGGTAGCGGCCGCGCAGATCCTTGCGAACCTCGGCGTACGCGCCGCGCCAGAAGCTGGCGAGATCGCGCGTCACCTGCACGGGCCGCTGCGCGGGGGAGAGGAGCTTGAAAGTGACGGGCACCCGACCGCCGCCGAGTCGCGGCGTCGCGGTGAGGCCGAAGACCTCCTGCAGGCGTACCGATACGGCGGGCGCGCTCTCATCGAGGTAGTCGATGCGCACGTGCGATCCGCTCGGTACCGCGAGATGGCTCGGCGCGAGGGCGTCGAGCTCGCGCCGCTCTTCCCAACTCAGCCGCGCGAGCAGCGCCTCGAGCAGCGGAATGCGAGCGAGGTGCTCCCGGCGGGTGATCCCATCGAGCCACGGGGTGAGCCACTCGCTCGCCCGGGCCGCGAGCGCCGCGTCCGAGAGATCCGGCCAGCCCTCGTATCGGCCGCCCAGGGCGCGGACGAAGGCCACGCGCGCCTGAAGATCGCGCGTCTCGCGACTCCAAGGGAGCGAGTCGATTCCCAGCTGGCGGACGCCCTCCAGCATGGCGGTCCGCGCCTCTTCCCGCGGCACTTCCGGCAATGCGCCCTCTTCCAGGACCAGGCCGTCCAGCCGCAGCACTCGCCGGGCGAGCACCGCCTGCTCCCGCGCATTCCACTCGACCGAGTCGCTGCGCTCCAGGCGCGAGGCCATGAGCTGGTCGAGACACTCGCGGCTCACCGGCGCGGCCAGGCGAATGCGCGCATCGCGCTCGCGGTCGTCGAGATCCACCGCGACGATCAGCTCCTGACGCGAGAGAGCCTGGGGCTCGGCGAAGCGTGCGCCCCGGCCGTTGGTCAGTATGAAGCGACCGTCCCCGCCGGCCCGCTGCCGCCCGATGCGATCAGGAAATGCCAGCGCGAGCAGCCCGCCGACCGAGGCGCTTCCCGCGGACTGGCCGGCTTTCGAGCCGGCCGCCGCTCCCGCCCCGAGCTGCCGCAGAACCTCGCGAGCGCCGCGCCGGACTCGCTGCAGTGCCGCCCGGTCTATCCCAGCCGCGTCGCTCTCGCCGCGCAGGGCCTCGATGCGCCCGCGGATGTCGACATCACGAGCGCCCGCGGTCCCGCGCAGCGGATCCCGCTCCGAGAGCAGCGCCGCGAGGTCAGCGGCGAGCGGCAGCGAGCCCAGGTCCCGCGCCCGCAGCAGCATGTGTGCGAGCCGCGGATGCACCCCGATCCTCGCCATCTCACGGCCATGAGGAGTCATGCGTCCAGTGCGATCCAGGGCGCCCAATCGCTCGAGCAGGTCGCGCGCGCTCGCGAGGGTGGCGGCGGGCGGCGGATCGAGCCACTTGAGCTCGGCAGGCTCGCGCACGCCCCACCCCGCGAGCTCCAGGGCCAGTGGCGTCAGATCCGCCTCGACGATCTCCGCGGCGGTGTAAGGAGCAAGGCTGCGCTGCGCGCCCTCGCTCCAGGCCCGATAGCACACCCCCGGCTCCACCCGCCCCGCTCTGCCCTGCCGTTGCTCGGCCGAAGCGCGCGAGATGCGCGCGGTCTCGAGACGGCTCATGCCCGTGGCGGGATCGAAGCGCAGCCGGCGCACGAGTCCCGAATCAACGACCACCCGCACCCCTGGGATGGTGAGACTCGTCTCGGCGATGTTGGTGGCGAGCACGACGCGGCGAGCCCCAGGTGCGCCCGGTGTCAGGGCCGCCTCCTGCTCCTCGCCTGAAAGCTCACCGTAAAGCGGCAGAATCCGCACTCCTCCCGCGCTCCCGGCGGCCGCGGCGGACGTGCCTTCCAGCAGCGCCCGCATGCGGTGAATCTCACGTGCCCCCGGCAGGAACACCAGCACGTCCCCCGGCTCTTCTTCCAAAGCGCGCCGGACGATTCTCGCCGTGAGCGCCTCGGGGCTCTCCTGCGATGCGCGGGCCGCCCCCGCATCCGGCAGCGGCGGCGAGCCCTTCCCGGCATACCGCGTCTCCACCGGAAAAGTCCGCCCGTGCGCCATTACCACAGGCGCGCCCCCGAGTAGTCGCGACACGGCCGCTCCCTCCAGCGTAGCCGACATGACGAGGACCTTGAGGTCGGGCGCCACGCTCTCGCGTGCATCGAGCACCAGCGCCAGCCCGAGATCCGCCTGCAAGCTCCGCTCGTGGTACTCGTCAAATATCACGGCCCCCACGCCTTCAAGCGCCGGATCCGTCTGCAGCATCCGTGTCAGCACGCCCTCCGTGACGACCTCGATACGCGTCTCGTGCGAGACCTTTGTATCAAGGCGCATGCGATACCCGACGGTGCGTCCGACTGCCTCTCCCAGTGTCTGCGCCATCCGCAGCGCCACAGCGCGTGCCGCCAGTCGCCGCGGCTCCAACATCAATATCTGCTTTCCCGCTGCCCATGCCTCGCCAAGCAACACCAGCGGCACGACGGTGCTCTTCCCCGCTCCCGGAGGCGCCGTCAGCACCGCCGATGCATGCTCGGCCAGGGCGCGCCGCAGCTGCGGCAGCGCCTCATCTATCGGTAATCCCGAACGTTCGAGAGAGCGCATCGCAGCTCTGAGATCCGTCATCACTCCGGATCATTCCCGCCACATCCCGTAAGCGAATGTCAGCCACCCCGATATCAATGCCAAGCCTCCCATCGGAGTCACCACGCCAGTCAACCGCGGCGCGCCGAGCGTGAGCGCATAGAGACTGCCGGAAAAGAGGACTATTCCGATGACGACGAGCAAGGCCGCCGCCCGCACCGGCGCGCCAGCGCGCGAGCGCAGCGCCAGGCCGATTCCGAGCAACCCCAGGGAATGGTAGAACTGGTACCGCACCGCGGTGTCGAAGATCTTCAGCCTGCCCGCGCTCCAACGGCCCGCGAGGACATGAGCGCCCAGGGCTCCCGCTATCGTCGCCAGCGCGAGCAGCACCCCTGCGGCCGCAAGCACCCATCCATACGAGCCCCTCGCGGCACTGGCGTCCCCTTCCCGGGCGGACCCGAAGGTCTCTCCAAGATGACTGTTGACCGCTTTTATCGATTTGTCGACCAATCGAATCCCGCTCAATCGGAGCCGGCCCTGCCTGTCGAGCGCACGATGATAGTGCAATACGACAGGTTTCGTGTACCTGCCCTTCGGAGCCTTCCTGGCGATGTTCGTGGGAAAGTTGCATTCCACCGGCAGTTCCTCGAATGGCAACGCGAGCTGCAGCATCGCGAAGGCCCAGCCCACCCGCATGGCTGCACGCCCGCCCCCAATATCGAGCGGAGGAAAATCCGGCTCTCGATGAGGAAACGAGAGCCCTCATCGAAGACGAAGCTGTACCGGATTCACACGCGGCGGGTATCGCCCGCGCTAGGAGCCCGATGGCCCCGTCTGCTTCTGATCCAACGCTCCCATGAGCGGCCGGAAAAGATCGAGCGGCAGCGGAAACACGATGAGGGAGGACTTGTCGTGGGAGATGTCGGCCAGCGTCTGCAGGTAGCGCAGCTGCAGCGAGCTCGACTGCTGTGAGAGCGCCTGGGCCGCCTCGACGAGGGTCTGCGCCGCCTGCTTCTCGCCTTGCGCATTGATGACCTTCGCGCGCCGGGAGCGCTCCGCTTCCGCCTGCCTCGCCATCGCGCGGACCATGCTCTCGTCGAGATCCAGGTCCTTGAGCTCGACGTTGGCGACCTTGATTCCCCAGGCCTCGGTGCTCTGGTCCAGGATCCGCTGGATGTCGGAGTTGAGCTTGTCGCGCTGCGCCAGCAGGTCGTCGAGCTCATGCTGGCCGAGCACCGAGCGCAGCGTCGTCTGCGCCACCTGACTCGTGGCCTCCCAGGCGTTCGCCACCTGGACGATGGCCCGGCCGGGATCGACGACCCGGAAATACACCACCGCATTCACCTTGACCGACACATTGTCCCGGGTGATCACATCCTGTTTCGGCACGTTGAGCACGATCACCCGCAGGTCCACCTTGCTCATCCGCTGAATGATGGGCCAGAGCAGGATGACCCCCGGCCCCCGGATACCCGTGAAGCGCCCGAGCGTGAACATCACCGCCCGCTCGTACTCGTTCAGGACTCTTATGGCGCTGAACACCAGCAGAGCGAGGATGACAATGATGACAATGGCCGCATAAGGCATGAGCGTCTCCGGTCGAAGCCGGCCGTTATCGCAACGGCTCCACCCACAATGTTAGACCTTCCACTTTTACCACGCGCGCCGCCTGTCCCGCCTTCAAGGGCTCCGTGCTGCAGGCATTCCACAGCTCACCGCCGTAATGGACCCGCCCTCGGGCAGCGAAATCCTCCGCCGCCTCGACGGTGGCGCCGAGCATCGCCTGCGTACCCGTGGCGACCCGGGTGCGGGCCGCGCGAGTCGCAAGATACACGATCCCGAGAATCACGAGGCCCCCGACCGTCGCGATACCACCGATGAGCGGCCTTGCCACCACGAGGCCGGAAGCCTGCGAGAAGAGAATGAGCGACCCGACGACGAAAGCGATGAGGCCGCCGATGCCGAGCGAGCCGTAAGTCGGGAAGAAGAACTCCCCCGCCATCATCCCGGCGCCGACCGCGACCAGCGCGAGCCCGGCGAAATTGGTCGGCAGGAGTTGAAAGGCGAACAGCGCGACCAGGAGCGAGACCACACCGACCACGCCCGGCAATACCCCGCCGGGATGAAATCCCTCGAAGAGCAGGCCCCAGATGCCGATCATCAGGAGGCCGTAAGCGATCTCGGGATTGGTGATGATGCCGAGCAGTCGCGTGCGCCAGTCGGGCTTCAGCCACACGACTCGCACGCCCCGGGTATCGAGCCTCACCGTCCGGTCTCCTATCTGAGTCTCCCGGCCATTCAACTGGGTCAGCAGACTCCTCAGGTTGGGCGCGATGAAGTCGATGACGTGCTGCTGCAGCGCCTGCGTCGCCGGCAGGCTCGCCGCGCCGCGCACGGCCTGCTCCGCCCAGTCGGCATTGCGGCCGCGCAGCTCGGCGAGACCGCGGATGTAAGCAATCGAGTCGTTGAGGACCTTGCGCTGCTCCGCGCTCATCGGAGGGCCCCGCCGGGCGCCGCGAGTCTTCTTGCCGGGCTTCTCGGCGCTTTCCGGCGGCGGCGCCGGCTCGGAGCCGCCGATCGACACCGGGGTGGCGGCGCCGAGATTGGTCGCTGGCGCCATGGCGGCGAAGTGGCAGGCATAGAGGATGTAAGTGCCCGCGCTCGCCGCTCGCGCGCCGGGCGGCGCGACGTAGCCCACGACCGGCACGGGCGAAGCCAGGATGGCGCTGATGATCTCGCGCATGGAGGTCTCGAGGCCCCCCGGGGTATCGATCTGCAGGATGACGAAGGGACTGCCGCGCTGCTCGGCGACCTCGAGCCCGTGCTCGATGTACTGCGCCATCGCCGGCCCAATCGCCCCGCGCATCTGAAGCCCGAGCGCCGGCGTCGGACCCCTGCCGACGCTCGCCGATGTCGGCGGGGGGCTGGCCTGCGCCGGCGCCAGGCCATTGCCGACGGCCGCGGCCGCGATGCGCGGTAGGACCAGCGCCGTTGCCACGCCCAAGGCCGCCAGGACGACCAGCGCACCTGCGATCGAGACGCGATTGCACGTCGGTCTGCTCATGGCTGCCTCGGGTTACTTCCTGCGCGCGGCCCGCGGATTGCGCGGCCTCGTCCCTGCGCCGCGCCGTTGCTCTGCCCATCCTGGGCCTCGCCCCTTCGGGGCCGCCAAGCGCTGGCGCGCTTGTCGTGGCCGATCGCTCCGGGCGATCTGCTCGGGCCGGCGTTCGCCGTCCAAAATCGCTCCTGCGATTTTGTCGTGCGGCAGGCCGGTATGTTGGGTGCGGAAGACACCATGCCTCTGGCCGTCCCTGGCGGACGCCACCCCGGCCCGCACATCCGTCTGCGGGCGCTCGCCGGAGCGCGGACACGTTAAGTGTCCTCGCTGAGAGGCACCGGCTCGCCCAGTCCCGGCGGGCTGGTAGGCCGGGACGAGCTGATGCCTGCTGTTGCCGATGAGATCGGCGCGACCCATGCGGCGCAGCGCCTCGCGCAGCATCGGCCAGTTGTCGGGATCGTGATAGCGCAGGAACGCCTTGTGAAGCCGCCGCACCTTCAGCCCCTTGGGCACCCGCACCTCGCCGCCGGCGCGGCTCAGCCGTCGCAGCGGATTCTTGCCGGAGTGATACATCGCGGTCGCGGTAGCCATGGGCGAGGGGAGAAAAGCCTGCACCTGATCGGCGCGGAAGCCGTTTCGCTTCAGCCACAGGGCGAGCTCCAGCATGTCCTCCTCGCCCGTGCCCGGATGGGCCGCGATGAAGTAAGGAATGAGATACTGCTCCTTGCCGGCTTCACGCGAGTAGCGGTCGAACAACGCCTTGAAGCGGTCGTAGGTGCCGATGCCCGGCTTCATCATCATCGACAGCGGTCCCTCGGAGATCGCCTCCGGTGCGATCTTGAGGTAGCCGCCCGTGTGATGCTGAGCCAGCTCCTTCACGTACTCCGGCGACTCCACCGCCAGGTCGTAACGCACGCCCGAGGCGATGAGAACCTTGCGGATGCCGGGCAGCTCGCGGACCTTCCGGTAGAGGCTGATGAGCGGCGCGTGATCGGTGTCGAGGTTGGGACAGATCCCGGGATAGACGCAGGACGGCCGGCGGCAGGCGCTCTCGATCTCGCGGCTGCGGCAGGCGAGCCGGTACATGTTGGCCGTGGGACCGCCCAGGTCGGAGATGACCCCGGTGAAGCCCGGCACCTCGTCGCGGATCGCCTCGACCTCCCGGATCACGGAGCGCTCCGAGCGGCTCTGGATGATGCGCCCCTCGTGCTCCGTGATGGAGCAGAACGTACACCCCCCGAAGCAGCCGCGCTGGATGGCCACCGAGAAGCGGATCATCTTGTAGGCGGGGATGTTGGCATCGCCGTAGCTCGGATGCGGGCGGCGGCGGAAGGGCCGTTCGTACACCCAATCCATCTCCGTCGTGGTGAGCGGGATGGGCGGTGGGTTAAGCCACACCTCGAGGTCGCCATGACGCTGCACCAGCGCGCGGGCGTTGCCGGGATTGGCCTCGAGATGCAGGATCCGGGAGGCGTGCGCGTACAACACCGGATCGGAGGCCACTTGCTCGTAGGAAGGCATTCGGATGACGCTGCGCCCGCGGTCGGCATTCCTGACGCGCCGGACGAACCTGACGACCTTTTCCGCGCCTGCGGCGGCCGAGTGCGGCGTCGCTCCCGAAGCCCCGTCCTCGGCTGTCCGCCCCGGCGCCGTCTGCTCGGGCTCGGTGGCGTAGGGATCGGAGTGTGGCGCGATCGGCCCTGGCGCATCGAGATGCGTCGAGTCGATTTCGATCCAGCCTTCCGGGACCGACCTGCGGGCAAATGCGGTACCGCGCACGTCCGTGATGTCGCCGATCGGTTCCCCGGCCGCGAGACGATGGGCGATCTCACAGATCTGGCGCTCGCCGTTGCCGTAGACAGCCAAGTCCGCCTTGGCATCGAGCAGAACCGAGCGGCGCACCTTTTCCGACCAGTAGTCGAAATGCGCGATACGGCGCAATGATGCCTCGATGCCGCCGATGACGATCGGTACATCCTTGAATGCCTCACGCGCGCGCTGGGCGTAGACGATCACCGAGCGGTCGGGCCGCTTGCCGCCGACGCCTCCGGGCGTGTAGGCATCATCGCTGCGCAGCCGGCGATCGGCCGTGTAGCGGTTGACCATGGAGTCCATGTTGCCGGCGGTGATGCCGAAGAAGAGGTTGGGACGGCCTAGCGCCGCTAACGCTTCCGCCCCCTGCCAATCGGGCTGCGCGATGATGCCGACGCGAAACCCCTGCGCTTCGAGCACACGGCCGACGATTGCCATCCCGAAGCTCGGATGATCGACGTAGGCATCGCCGGTCACGATGATGATGTCGCAGCTGTCCCAGCCGAGCTCGTCCATTTCCGCCCGGGACATGGGCAGGAAGGGCGCCGTGCCGAAGCGCTCGGCCCAGTGCTTGCGGTAGCCAGTGATGTCGCGGGCAGGCTCCATACGCGCTCAATACAAGAGGTACGGCTGCCGCTCGGCGGTCCAGGCGGCCTCGTCCTTCGACGCCACCGCTTCGAGATCGCCGGGCACGGCCGCCGGATCATCGACCCAGCGCCGCAGCAGATCGCCGCCGTTGATCACATCGATCGCCAGGCGGTCGCGCTCGTACTCATAGGGGAAGTCCCGCCACAGCGGATACTCGGGCACGAGGCGCCGCAGCGCCTTGAAGACGAGCGCCATGATCCGCCACGGCCGAAACGCCTCGTGCTCGTAGTAGATGGCGTCCTCCACGTGGAATTGCACGCCGGCGCAGAGCTTGCCGGCATGCTTGTGGAAGGTCGGCTCGAACCAGCAGGGCCTCGCCCGGCAGCCGCGCATCCAGCCTGGCGCCAGCTCCCGCATCGTTGTCAGGAGCGTACGCACGTCGAGATCGGGCGCACCGAAGAGCTCCAGCGGCCGGGTGGTTCCCCGTCCCTCCGACAGGGTGGTTCCTTCCAACATCACCGTGCCCGGATAGCAGCGCGCCATCCACAGTGTCGGCGCGTTGGGGCTCGGATTGACCCAGGTGCGCCGGCCCATGGGCCAGCCGTATCCCGGCGCGGCGTGCGGCTCCCAGCCCTCGAGCGGAACGACTTGGCAGTCAACATCGAGCTTCAGCGTCGAGACGAACCAGCGCGCCAGCTCTCCCAGCGTCAGCCCGTGACGCATCGGCATGCGTCCCGGCCCTACGAAACTCTCGGAGCCTGCCAACAGAGACAGACCCTCCACCGGCCGGCCAATGGGATTGGGACGGTCGAGCACCCACACTGTCTTGCGCCGCCTCGCGGCTTCCTCCAGGACGTATCGAAGCGTCGTCACGAATGTGTACACGCGGCAGCCGACGTCCTGCAAATCCACCAGCAGGACGTCGAAGCTGTCCATCATGCGCTCAGTCGGTCGCCTCACCTCCCCATAAAGACTGAATACGGGGATCCCATGCACCGCGTCGATGAAGTCGGCGGACTCCACCATGTTGTCCTGCTTATCCCCGCGCAGCCCGTGCTGCGGTCCGAACGCAGCCGTCAGCCGGACATCACCGAGCGCCGCCAAGGCATCCAGGGAGTGCACCAGATCGCGCGTCACGGAGGCCGGGTGGGCGAGCAGTGCCACGCCCCTTCCGGCGAGCGGCTTGCGGAGCTGTGGCTCCTCGAGCAGGCGGTCGATCCCGTATTTCATTGGACAGGGTTCCAGGGAACTGGGAACGCGAGCGTAAAGTTGTCGGGATGATGGAAATCCGGCCTCCCGGCCGGGTGGCGCAGCGCCCAGTATGACAGCCCGCCGTCCTGGTCCTCCACTACCGTACTGAGGGCGATCCGCATGCGGCCGTTCCCGGCTCCTACGCCAACGGCGGCGGCGCCCAGCCCCGGCAGCGCCCCCCTCAGTTGAACCTCAGCCTCCAGCTCGAGCCGCTGCTCGCCGCCTCGCACCGCCAGCCGCGGCGGTTCCTCCAGCGCCGCCGGCGCCATCCCCTGCCGATACGACTCGAAGCGGTACGCCGCCCACTCGCCGGAGGGCGAGAAATTGAGCTCCAGGTACTGCGGCGAATCAGCGCGGCCGACAAACGCCTCGAAGCAGGTGTGTGCCCACAGCCGATCGGCCGTGCCCCCGCCCGACACCGGCGCGGGCAGGCGAACGCGCTCCGGATCCGCCTCGAGTACGTACTGCAGCCGCAGCGATTCCGGCTCAACCAGCTCAGCCCGGGCGACCACGCGTCGCACCCCCTCGCCCGGGGTATCCCCATGCGGCAGCAAAGACACAAAAGCGATGTTTCTCTCGAGCATGCTTCATCCTAAGCCGGCTTCTGCCGCGCTGTCCTCCTCGAGGCGGATCCAAACTTTCACGCATCTGATATTCGTGAAAGTTGAATGTCCCATGGCACTCTACCTCGTCGGCGAGACCCTGGACAGAGCCAAGGCCCATTATCGGGCCAAGGCAGGCCAGCTCCTCCAGCTCATGCGCGGCATCTACGTGGACGCCGACGATAACCCGGACGAACTCGTTCGCAGGCATGCAGTCCGCATCGCCCGCTACCTGTATCCGAACGCGTACCTCTCCGCAGCGAGCGCTGTGCTGCTCGGGCCGACCTCGGACGGCCGGCTCTACCTCAGCGGACGCCGAAATCGACGCACGCGCCTGCGATCGCTGGAGATCGTCCAGAACGAAGCCCCGCCGCATCCTTCCCTCGGGCAGGCCGTGGTTGACGATGGCCGGGGCGAGCTTCACGTTCCGGTTTCCTCCATACGCCAGCGCTTCCTCGAGGCCTTCCGCTTGCGCAGTGAGCATGCTGCCTCGATTGACGTGAACATACGCGCGGCACTCGCCTCGCGTCTCGTCGAGGAATACCGATGCCCGCGCGGAGCCGCCGACGCGATCTGGGCGCTTGCCCGCGAAAATCAGTGGTACCGCGAAGGCGAAGCAACGGAGCGCTATCTGCTGCAACAGCCTGCCGCCGCGACGACTTTCGAGCGTTAGCGGCCAATGCGGGATTGAAGATGGCCGAGGCGGATACCGCAATGGACAGCATGATCGAGGCAATGAAAGCAGCCGTCGACCGGATTGCGCTGCCTGACAAGATCGCGCGGACCTTCGATTACGGCAAGACCGTTGCGGACGTCCTGGCGATCTGTCGCAACCGTATGAACACCTTCGCCTGACGACGCGCTCGCGCCGCCAGCTTCGACCTCTAGCGGGTCCAACGCTTCGCCTACAGCCCTCCGACGGCATACGCGAGCTCGATCCCCGCCAGCCCCTCATCGAGCACGGCATTATCGTGATTGCCGGTCGCCTGGACCTCGAGCGTCACGGCTTCGAGCACCTGCGTATTGGAGGCGAGCCCCACCCCGTACAGCTCGCGCGAGATGCGCAGGTTCTCCGCCGCCTGCGCCGTGGCCCGGCGCGAAGCGGCCACTCTGGCCTGCGCCGCCCTGACGGCGAGCCAGTCCTGGCGCACCTGCAGCTCGATCTGTGATCGCAGGTCGAGGAGACGCCGTCCGGCCGCGCGGCTCTCGCTGCGCAGTGACTCGGCCTCGTTGCTGGCCACCCCTCCGTCGAAGATCTTCCAGGTGAAGCCGACGCCCACCATCGAGAAGTTCTGCCGGTCGAGGATCTGGTTGTCGAAATGAGTGTAACCGCCGGTGAGGGCGACGTGCGGCAGCCGCGTGGCCGTGACAGCGCGGGCCTGGGCGGCGAGGGCATTCGATTGCGCAGCGAGCCCCTTGAGCTCGCTGCGCGAGGCGAGCGCTTGCCGCTCGAGCGCGCTCAGCGGCTCCCCGAGAAGCGACGGATCGACCGTCAGCTTCCGATCGAGACGCGGCGAGCGCCCTAGCGGCTCGCCGAGGAGGCGGTTGTAGCCTGCCAGCGCATCCTCCACCGCGTTTGCAGCGCTGACTTGCGCCTCCTCGGAGTTGGCGAGAGCCACCTCGGCGGCAAGCACGTCGCTCTTGGCCACCATTTGCCGCTGGAACATGCTCTTCACGTCGCTCACGTGCGCGCTGAGGCTCTTGACGCTGGCGTTCGCCACGGCCAGTTGACTACGTGCGCGCAGCACGCCCACGTAGGCCTCTGCGACCGCCAGCTTCAGATCCGACAGCGTGGCTTGCTCCTGCGCCGACGCCCCGCTGAGCGCCTGGCGCGCGGCATGCGTACCCGCGCTGATCTGCCCGCCCGCATAGAGGGGCACCTTCACCTGCACGGTCCCGCTGACATACTGATCGTCCTTGAAAATCGGCCCGGAGCGGAACGTGAAACCCGGAGTGACGACGTCGAGCTGCGGTGAGGCATTCAACCGCGTATAGCCGACGCTCGTGTCCACCGTCGGCCAGCGGGCATCCCGCGCCGCGCGTACCCTGGCGCGGGCGCTCTGCACGTCCGCCTCGGCCGCTGCCAATGTCTGGTTGTGCTCGATCGCCATCTGCCAGGCTTGCTCGAGCGATTCCGCTGGCGCGCGCTGCACCACCAGCGTCGTGGCCGCCAGGGCCAGGCACGCGGCGGTCCGGCGCAAGGGCGACGCTCGTCTCATGATCCGGTCCGCTTCAGGGTCACGATGCCGAGGGCCTTGAGCACATACCTTTCGTACACCGGCGTCACCGAGCCGGTGCGCACCTTGCGCAGGAAGTACTTCTCGAAGGCGATCTTGGCGAGATGGACCCACTTGCCGGTCTTCGCCCAGGTGACGTTGCGGGGAGGAATTTCCGGCAACGCGACGAACGCCACGCCCGTATCGCCGAAGTCGGCCAGACAGATCGCATTCCACGTCCCTTCGGCGGTCGCGGGCTTCCCCGCGAGCTCGGCGGCGATGTTCTCGCAGATCGCCGTGACCATCGATTCGATCATGTAGCCTGTCTTCGGCGCTCCGGTCGGCACGGGAGTCGCCTCCACCGGCGGGATCGCGACGCATACCCCCGCCGAGTAGATGTTGGGGTATTTCTTCGAGCGCTGATGCTCATCGACGAGCACGAAGCCACGCGGGTTGCAGAGTCCGGGCACCGCCGCGACGGCATCCACGCCCTTGAAGGCCGGCAGCACCATTGCGTACTTGAACGGCAGCGCATGGTCCTTGCGCGGCTTGGCGTCATCATCGTGCTCCGTCACCGCCATCGACCCGTCCTCGATCCGGGTGATTTTCGCGTTGGTGATCCACTTGATGTGCCGCTGGCGCAGCTCCGACTCCATGAGCCCCTTGCTGTCGCCGACGCCGCCCAGGCCCATGTGGCCGATGTACGGCTCGCTCGTCACGAACGTCATCGGCACCCGGTCGCGCATCTTGCGCTTGCGCAGGTCGGCATCGACGATCATCGCGAACTCGTAGGCCGGACCGAAGCAGCTTGCCCCCGCCGCCGCGCCGACGATCACGGGCCCCGGGCTCGCGAGGATCTCCTGGTATTTCTCGAACGCCCGCACCGCGTGCTCCTGCGTGCACACCGACTGCGTCCAGCCCTCGTCGGGCCCCAGCCCGGGCACCTCGTCGAAGGCGAGCTTCGGGCCCGTCGCGACGACCAGGAAGTCATACTGCTCGACCCGGCCGTCGGCGACCGTCAGGCTGTTCGCCTGTGGGTCGATCGTGACTACCGCCTCGGGAATCCACTCGACCCCTTTCGCGGCGAGCGGAGCCGCCAGCGCGACGCGCGTCTGCTCGCGGTTGCGCCAGCCGACGGCGATCCAGGGATTCGAAGGCGTGAACTCGTGATAGGGCGACGAGCCGATGAGGGTGATGCGATGCGCCTTGCCGAGCCGCTTGCGCAGCTCGTACGCGCACGGCACTCCACCCAGCCCCGCGCCGATGACTACGACCCGTGCCATGACAGCCTCCGGGAGAGGAACCCTCTCCTGCGATTGACCACCCCGACGATAGCTGCGGGGACGCGCTTGTCACTCATGGACCAGCGCTCCCGCCACGCGCTCGGCGCGAGCCTCTTTCCGCTTGAGGTAGGCGTAGTAGAGGACCGGGATGACGAGCAGCGTGAGCAGCGTCGAGACGAAGATGCCGAAGAGAAGCGAGACGGCGAGTCCCTGGAAAATGGGATCGTCGATGATGAAGAGCGCCCCGAGCATGGCCGCCACCGCGGTGAGCGCGATCGGCTTGGCGCGGATCGCCCCGGCGCGGACCACCGCCTCCTCCAGGGGGAATCCGTCGCGCACCGCCCCGTCGATGAAATCGACGAGCAGGATCGAGTTGCGCACGATGATGCCGGCCAGGGCGATCATGCCGATCATCGAGGTCGCGGTGAATTGCGCCCCGATGAGGGCATGCCCCGGCATCACACCGATGATCGTGAGCGGAATCGGCGCCATGATGATGAAGGGCACGAAATACGAGCCGAACTGCCCCACGATGAGCAGGTAGATCAGGACGAGCCCGACCGAGTAGGCGATGCCCATGTCGCGGAAGGTCTCGTACGTGATCTGCCATTCCCCGCCCCACTTGATGGCGAAGGTGTTGGGATTGGCGGGCTGGCGAATGAAGTGTTGTGTGATCGGCACGCCTCCGGGGGGAGAGTGCCGCAGCCGCGAGACGATCTCGAACATGCCGTAGAGCGGACTGTCGAGCCGACCGGCCATGTCTCCGGTGACATAGGTGACGGGCAGCAGGTCCTTCTGATAGATCGGCTGCTGCATCGTGCTCTGACGCACGTGCACCAGCCCCGCGAGCGGTACGAGCGCCCCCCCCCTCGAGCGTACCTCGAGCGCGAGCAGGCTCTGAATCCGCGCCTGCTCGGCCACGGGCAGCTCGAGTCTCACCGGGATCGGGTCGTGCTCGTGGCCGACGTGCACGTACGTGGCATCGAGGCCGGACAGTCCGATCGCGAGCGTGCGCGTGATCTGCGCCTGCGAGACCCCGAGGAGCGCCGCTTTCTGCCGGTCGACGGAGACCACGAGCCGGGGCGAAGCCGCGACCACGGAATCATCGACATCGACGATGCCCGGGGTGCTGTCGAACACCTTTCTGACCTGCTGCGCCAGCTTCACCTGCTCGGGGTAGTCCGGGCCGTAGATCTCCGCGACAATCGGCGCCTGCACCGGCGGGCCCGGCGGCACCTCGACCACCTGGATGGCGGCGTGGTACCGACGTGCCACGGCGGCGAGCGCCGGCCGCACCGCGAGCGCGATCGCGTGACTTTGGCGATGGCGCATCTCCTTCGGCACGAGCTGCACCTCGATCTCGCCGAGCTCGGGGCTATGGCGCAGGTAATACTGGCGCACCAGCCCGTTGAACGTGGTCGGCGCGGCGGTACCCGCGTACACCTGATAATCGCTGACCTCCGGTACCCGTGCGATGACGCGCGACAGCGCGTTGAGCAGCCGTGCGGTGGTCTCGACGGTACTGCCGGCAGGGAGGTTCGCGATTACCTCGAACTCCGACTTGTTGTCGAAGGGCAGCATCTTCAGCACGACGGTCTCGGTCACCACCAGGCCGACCGCGACCACGATTGCGGCGACCAGCCCCCAGTAGAGCCGGTGGCGGCGCTTGCGGCCGTTGCCGCCGGCGAGGAACGGACCGACCACCCGCTTGAAGAGGGGCAGGAGCGGTGGCGCCTGCGTGTGCTCGGTCGCCGGCACGTGGCTGCCGCCGAGGAGCTTGCGGCACAACCACGGCGTGAACATCAGCGCCACACCCAGGGAGATCAGCATTCCCGTGCTGGCGTTGATCGGGATGGGGCTCATGTACGGGCCCATCAGGCCGCTGACGAAGGCCATCGGCAGCAGCGCGGCGATGACGGTGAACGTCGCGAGGATCGTGGGACCGCCGACCTCGTCCACGGCGCGTGGAATCAGCTCGCCGAGCGTCCCACCCCCGATGCGCATGTGCCGATGGACGTTCTCGACGACTACGATCGCATCGTCCACCAATATGCCGATCGAGAAGATCAGCGCGAACAGCGACACCCGGTTGATCGTGAAGCCCCACGCCCAGGAGCCGAACAGGGTGGCGGCGAGCGTCACCGTGACCGCCGTGCCGACCACGACCGCTTCCCGCCTCCCCATGCTCAAGAGGACCAGCAGCACGACCGAGACGGTGGCGAAGATCAGCTTCTCGATGAGCTTCATCGCCTTCTGGTCCGCGCTCACGCCGTAATCCCGGGTGACGGTGACATGCACGCCGGAAGGGATGTAAGTGCCACGCAGCTCCTTCACGCGCTGGATCACCTGCCGGGCGATCGTGATCGCGTTGGTACCGGGCTTCTTCGCGATCGCGATGGTGACCGCCGGCGCATAGGCAACCGCCGGCAGGCCGCGCGCGGCCGCCGCCGGACCCGTGCCGAACCAGACATAAGAGTCCGGCTGATCGGGTTGCATCGTGACATCGGCGACGTCTCGCAGATATACGGGGCGGCCCTGGTAAACTCCGACCACCAGGCTCGCCACATCGTCGCGGCCGGCCAGGAACTCGCCCGCCTGGACCGGAACGTCGCGGTCATGATCGACTAGCGAGCCGGCCTGGCGCACGAGGTTTGCCGCCTCGAGCGAGCGGGCCAGGCCCGAGGCGGTCAGCCCGTAGCCGGCGAGCTTCTGTGGATCGAGCTCGACCCGCACTACGCTCTGCGGCGCGCCGATCGTCTGCACCTTACGTGTGCCCGGGACCCGCAACAGCTGCGTCTCGATCGACCGGGCGACTTCGCCGAGCTGGTAGGAGCCGCGTGTCTGATCGTTCGTCCACAGCGTCAGGGTAACGATCGGGACATCGTCAATGCCCATGGGCCGGATCAGCGGCGGCAGGATGCCCGCGTTCGGCGGCCGCCAGTCCTGATGCGAGTAGATGGCGTTGTAGAGGCGCACGATCGCCTGCGTGTGCGGCTCGCCGACCTCGTACTGCACGGTGAGGATCGCGAGTCCGGGCTGCGACACCGAATAGACGTGCTTGATGCCGGAGATCTCGGCGAGCACCTGCTCCATGGGTGTGGCGACTTGGGCTTCGACCTGGCGCGGCGAAGCACCCGGAAACGGAATGAAGATGTTGGCGAAGGTGACGTTGATGTCCGGGTCTTCCTCCCGGGGCGTCACCAGCAGCGCAAAGAGCCCCAGGGCCAGCGCTGCGATCGCCAGGAGGGGCGTCAGTTGGTTGTGCAGAAAGCGGTGCGCCAGGCGCCCGCTTACGCCGAGCTCCTTGCTCACGCGGACACCCTCCCCACAAGGCCGTCGATCCTCGCTCTCATTGCGCGCCGCTCGCGTCGGGTCCATCCGGTCCCAGGCGCCGCATCGCGGCGAGCGGGTCGAGCGCGACCCTGTCGCCGGCGACGAGCCCCGAAAGCACTTCGAAACGGTCTTCGTAGGGCTCCCCGAGCCGCACCTGCTGCATGGCGGTCCAGCCGCCCTGCTCGATGAGGTACACGGCCGTCACCGCGCTGCGCCTGACGATCGCGCTCGCGGGCACGAGCAGGCGCTCACGCGTGCCGATGACCATGCCCACCCGGACGAGCATGCCGGGATACACGCCCGGAATGCCCTCCGGAAGATCCAGCCACGCCCGGAAGGTGTTCGAGGGAGTCGAGGCCACCGGAAAGACGGTCACGTGAGTCGCCTCGATCCGCCGCCCGTCCACATAGATGGCCGCCTTCATGTTGCGGCGGACCGCATCGACGACCGACTGGGGAATGTTCACCGCCACGCGCAGTCGCTGTAGCGACACTCCGCTCATGAGCGGAGTGCCGGGCCCGACCGTCTCGCCCACCTGGACCAGCCGCTGCGTGACGACCCCCGCGTAGGGCGCCCGAACTTCCGTGTAGGCGACGCCCTGCTGGGCGCTGACCACGGCGGCGCGCGCGGCGCTCAACTGCGCAACGGCCGCATCCCGTTCCGCGGTGGCCTGGTCGAGATCGGCCTTGGGCAGCACTTGCCGGTCATACATGTCGCGAATGCGCCGAAACCGCGTCTCAGCCTCCAGAGCGCGGGCCGACGCTGCGCGCAGGGCTGCCTTCGCCTGCAGCAGCGCGGCATGCTGCTCGGTCGCGCGCAGGCGGATGATCACCGCCCCCGCGGGAACATGGTCCCCGACCTCGTAGTAGATGGCCGCAACTCTTCCGGAGGTCTGAGCCGCCACCGTGGCGTGATCGATCGCCTCGACGGTGCCGTCGAGGCGCCACTCCGCGGCCGTTTGCACCGGTTCCATGACCATCGCCTGCAGCGGCGGGCCGGGCGCGGCGGCCGGGACTTCCGAGCGCGGCTTGCCGCTGCAGGCCGCAAGAAGCAGAGCACCGGCCGTACAAGCCGCGAACCTCGAGACGACTCTCATCGACACTCCCGACCGCGAGACACTCTCGCGCCGCCATTTGAGTCTCACGGATTGGACCGCCCGACCCCATTCGTAGCCGACGCAAGCGGCCCGTGACAAATACCTACCGCCGGCCTCACGAGCGCCCGGCAGGCGCGGGCCGCCCCGACGGTCCCGCATCCGCCCGCGCCGATCAGCAGAACGCCGCACCGGGCCTGACGCCGAAGCGCTTCAGGATGAGCGCGAGCGGACAGAAGCCCGTGAAAGCGGACTGCAGAAGATTCAGCCCGACGAAAGCCGCCAGGAGCAGCCACCAGGGACTCACGAGAGCCCCGAGCAGCAGGCCGAGCAGCACCACGGTCCCGGCGAAGGCGAGCACGATGCGATCGATGGTCATGACAGCACTCCCGATACGGCCGGCCGGGCGGCCAGCCGCCGTTTCGCATATTTTATATTAGACATTTCTAAATTAGCAATAGGCGATTATACTGATGCGCGTAAGTCCCGATCCGCAGGAGCTGCGCGATGACTCGTGCTGCCGCTAGCCGCCTTCTCTCCGGCCCGCTCACCCGGGCCGCCCGCGACCTGTCACCGCACGCAGCCGAGGCGGCGAGCCTCCTCAGGGCACTCGCCAACGAGCAGCGGCTGATGATTCTCTGCCACCTGGTCTGCGGGCCGCTCACCGTGGGCGAGCTCAACGGGCGCGTGCCGCTCAGCCAATCGGCTCTCTCCCAGCACCTGGCGGTGCTGCGCGAGTCCGGCATCGTGCGTACGGAGCGCCAGGCGCAGAGCGTTCGCTATTCGCTCCCACCCGGGCTCGTGACCCGCCTGCTCGGGGTGTTGCACGAGGAATACTGCAGTGTGCCGGAGCCGCAGGCACGGCCGCGGCGCTCATCCTGAGGCGCGGAGCGCGCCCGCATGCGCTCCTTCATTCACACCCCCGCTGAATCGAGCACTTCACCGGAATCAGGCGCTGCGCTCGCGGACGAGATAGTCCCTCACCGGCATGCGCTCGACGAGGCGCCCGGCGTCCATGACCACCACCTCGTCGACGAGATGCGCCAGGCCGCTCACCCGGTGGGTGATGAGCAACAGCGTACGATTGCGCGCTGCCGCATCCAGCGCCGCATACAGATCGCGTGCCGTGTGCGCGTCCAATCCTTCGGTAGGCTCATCGAGCACGAGCACCGGCGCGTCCCGCAGCAGCGCGCGCGCAATGGCGATGCGCCGGGCCTCGCCGCCGGAAACTCTCGCGCCGGCCTCGCCCAGCACCGTGTCATACCCCTCGGGCAGAGAGGCCACGAACCGCTCCAACTGAGCCAGGCTCACGGCGCGCTCGATCCGTCCGGCGTCGGCATCAGGGGCGGCCAACAGCAGATTCTCGAGCAACGACAGGTTGAAGAGCACCGTCCGCTGCTCTATGACCGCGATGCGACGACGCACGGCGTCCCCTTGCAGCGCATCCACGGGCCAGCCACCCACCCATACGCGACCCTTCTGCAGGGGGTAGAACTTCAACAGTGCCGCGACCAACGAGCTCTTTCCCGCCCCGGATGGGCCCACGACGGCCACCCGCGCCCCCGCGGCCAGCACAAGATCGACCCCATCGAGCGCCCACGGCAGATCCTCTGCATAGCGCAGATGGACATTCTCGAACACGATGTCGGGAGCCTCCGGCAACGGTGCAGATGTATCCGGCTCGATGAAGGCCGGTGACGCATCCACGAGCTCAAGCACCCGTCCGGCGGATGCCAGCGTGCCTCGCCACTGCGCCAGCGCCTCCGAAAGCGGCGCGATCGTCTCGAACGATGCGAGCGTCAACAGCGACAGCATCACGAGCAGCGGCGGCGCCACTGTGCCGCGATGCACCGCCGCCAGTCCGAGCGCCAGGACGACGAGCAGCGTCAGTTGCGCCAGCACCCCCGCGGATCCGCCGGTTACGGCCTGTAACAGCTCGACACGCCTGCGGCGTGCGTCCAATCCGGCCGCGTGCCGCTCGATACGCGCCGTGTGCGCAGCGACACCCCCCCAAGCCAGCAACTCCGAATGCCCATGGATCGCATCGAGCAGCATGCCGCGCAAGATCGCGGCATCGCGCACCGTTTGCGCGGCATCGCCGGCGGCGCGCCGCTGCATCCAGGCCGGCAGCAGAAGCCCGGCGGACAGCGCGCCGAGCAGCAGCGCCGCGGCCGCGGCGGGCAGTACGAGGAGGGCAACCAGCAGCCCCACGGCCAGGCTGAGCGAGGCCACCGCCGCGGGCACCAGCACGGCCAGGTAGAAATGCTCCAGAGCATCGATGTCGGCGCGCAGCCGCGCGAGCAGATCGGCGCTTCGCAGCGCCGCGAGGCGCGCCGGAACCAGCGGAATCAGCCGGCGGAACAGCCACGAGCGCAAACCCGCGAGACTCCTCAGCGTCGCCTCGTGCGTGATGACACGGTCGCCGTAACGACCGCCGCTGCGCAGGATGGCGCACGCACGAATCGCCGCCGCGGGAGTGTAGTAGTTGATGGCCGCGCCGCTCGCGCCGGCGAGCGCCATGGCCGCGATGAACCATCCCGAAACGGCCATCAGGCCGATGGCCGCGAGCGCCGCAAGCGCCGCGAGCGAGGCGCCACCAGCCATCCAGAGCCGGTAAGGATAAAGCATGGCGAGCAGGCGTCGCGACTTTCCTAACACTGCTCCGCCTCCAATAGGGTCGCGTACGCTCCTCCCGCCCGCGCCAGATCGATCGGGGTGCCCTGCTCGATGAGCGTGCCGTCCCCGAGCACGGCCACCCAGTCCGCCGACTGAGCTGCGCTCAGCCGGTGCGCGACCCACAGCACGGTGCGGGTGATGGCGGCAGCGCGAACGACTTCCTCCACGGCCCGGGCGCTGGCGGCATCCAGATGCGCAGTCGGCTCATCGAGCAGCCAAACCCGAGCCTCCTCGCGCAGCAGCGCGCGGGCCACCGCCAGGCGTTGCAGCTCCCCGCCGGAGAGGCCGATTCCCCGCTCGCCGAGGGGCGTTTCCCAACCCTTCGGATGCCGCGCGAGAACCGCCGCGAGACCACTGGCCTCGGCGGCCCGCCTCAGCGCATCGGCATCGGCATGAGGGGCGGCAAGCAGCAGATTGTCACGCACGGTGCCCTCGAACACGTGCGGCTGCTGCGGCACCCAGGCCAGGAGCCGTCGCCACTGCACCGGACCGAGCGCAGCCAGATCGGCGCCGTCGACGCATATGCGCCCGCTGTCAGGTGCGGCGAAACCCAACAGCAGGTTGATGAGCGTGCTCTTGCCCGCGCCGGTTGCACCGACCAGCGCGGTCACGCGGCGCGCTTTCAGCACGAGGCTGCAGTCACGCAGAACCACCCCACGCCCGGCATGCGCATAGCTCACGCGCTCGAGACGGATCTCAGGAGGAGCGTCGCGCCGTCTCGGCGCGACGCTCGCGAACGAGCCGGCGGCTGGCGGCCCGGCAACATCGAGCGCCGAGAGATGCTGAGCGGCAGCCAGTGCGTCCATGCGTGTATGGCGCAAGCCCGCCAGCGCGCGCAACGGCAGATAGAACTCCGGCGCGAGCAGCAGGACGAAGAGGCCCGCGCGAAAGTGCAGCTCGCCCCACATGAGGCGAAAGCCGATCAGCACCGCCACGATGGCGATGCTGATCGTGGCAAAAAACTCGAGGACGAGCGCCGAGAGGAATGCAACGCGCAGCACCTGCATGGTGAGTGCGCGGTACTCCTCGCCTTCGCCATCCAGCCGCCGAGCGAAGCGCTCGGCGGCCCCGAGCTGGCGCAGCGTGACGAGTCCGCCGAGCGCTTCGATGAACGTCGCGCCGAGGCGCGTCAACTGCGCATAGCGGCGCTCGCTGGCCCGCCCGGCGGCCCTCCCGACCAGCACCATGAAGAGCGGAATCAGGGGCGCGGTCAGGAGCAGGATCAACCCCGAGAGCCAGTCGGCCGGGAACGCGAAAATCGCCAGCAGCGGCGGAACCAGGACGGCGCTGCCGAGCTGCGGCAGATACCGCGAAAAATAGGCGAGAACGGCATCTATCCCGTCCACCAGCCGGGTGATGAGGTCGCCGCTTGCCTGGCTGCGCAGGCCGTACGGGCCGAGGCTCTGGGCGCCGCGCAGCAAGCGCGCGCGCAGACTTCCGGCGAGACGCAGCGTCGCCCCGTCCACGACGCTCCGGGCGCCGACATTGATCCCGAAGCGCAGCAGCGCAAGCAACAGCAGGCCGGCCCACTGCAGCCAGAGGCGCTTGAGGGGCGCATGCGCCAGCAGGGCCTCATCGAGGATCCCGGACAGCAGCCATGCCTGCGCCACGAGCCCGAGCGCGAGAAGCCCGGTCAGGAGTGCCGCGCTCAGCAGCGGCCCGCGGACCCGGCGCAGCTCCGCCCGCAGCCAGTCGGCGGCCGAGGGGCCGGGAGTCGATTGTGCCGCCGCCGCAGACCCCGCGGACACCTCTGCTGCCCGATCAGGTCCGCTCGTGCCTGCCGACGGCGGCCAATCCTTCGGCGGCGGCGTGCTCCTCTTGAGCGTCGAGGAGCGCCGCGCCGGCGGCGCTGATCAGCACGATCATGGTGGTACCGACCAGCCAGGCGAAGTACCAGGCGCCCACGTCACCCAAGATCGCGGCAAGGATGATGACCGCGGCGGCAACGATCATGAGGAGGAGGAAGTAGAGAAAGGTCCGCATGCTCGTATCCTCAATACGCGTGCTCGTCGCCGCGCGCGATCTTCTCGGCACTGACCTTGCCACGCATCACCCAAAAGGCCCAGCCGGTGTACCACAGGATCAGCGGAACAAACACCGCCGTGAACCCCGCCATCCACAAGAGCGTCATCTCACTGGAGCTGGAATTCCACAGCGTCAGGCTCATCGATGGATCGGTGCTCGAGGGGAGCATGAAGGGGAAGAGCGCGGCACCGGCGGTGCCGATCACCCCGATCCAGGCGAGTGCGCCCAGCCACCAGCCCAGGTGCGACCGCCCGGCCCGTGAGGCGAGCCACGCGCCGAGCATGCCGGCGAAGCCCGCCAGCGGCACGATCCAGAGGATCGGATGCGCTTCGAAGTGGGTAAGCCAGGCCCCGGGGGCCGTCACGACGCTCTGCTGCAGCGGGGTCTGTGGAACGCCCGATCCCGGGCCGCCGGTGAGCCGATAGCCCGGGATCGCGCGCACCCAGAAGCCGCAGATCGCGAAGAGCGCGATCGCCACCGCGGCGGCCACCTGTGCCAGCCCGCGGGCTCGCTGGTACATCGCTCCTTCGGCGCCATTCATCACCGTGAGCGATCCCATCATCGTCGCAAGCGCCAACGACAGCACGCCGGTCACGATCGCGAAGGGGTTGAGAAGCCCGAGGAAGCTCCCGGTATAGAACGATGTCATGTTCCACTCGAAGTGAAACGGCACGCCGCGGAACAGATTTCCGAATGCAGCGCCGAAGACGATCATGGGCACTGCGCCACTGACGAAGAGAGTCCAGTCCCAGACCTCTCGCCACGCGGCCCGGGCGATCAGGCTGCGATACTCGAAGCCGAGCGGGCGCAGGATCATGGTCCAGAGCAGCAGCAGCATCACCACGTAGAATCCCGAGAAGGCCGTGGCGTAAATCAACGGAAACGCCGCGAATATGGCGCCGCCGCCCAGGATGAACCACACCTGATTGCCATCCCAATGCGGCCCTATGATGTTGAGCGCCACTCGCCGCTCGAGATCGGTTCGGCCCACGTAGCGCAGGATCACGCCGACGCCCATGTCCATGCCGACCATCACCGCCAGGCCCATGAGCAACACGCCCAGCAACACCCACCAGATCACCTGCGCGACTGCATAGAGGTCCATGACTCAACCCTCCGGTTCCGTGACGTGCGCGGCGGACGGGCGACCGGCAGGCGCGGGGCGCGGCTGCGGAGGCTCATCGCCAGAGTCGCCATGCTCGGTGGGACCCAGCCTGATGGCGCGCACCAGCAGGTATATTTCGATGACGATGAAGACCGAGTACAGCGCCACGAAGCCGATCAGCGAGAACGCCATGTAGGTCACCGTGTGCGTCGAGGCGCTCATCCAGGTCGGCAAGACGCCGAACACCGTCCACGGCTGGCGGCCGAGCTCGGCGACCAGCCAGCCGAACTCATTTGCGAGGAACGGCACCGGAATCATCCACACCGCCGCCGTCAGGAGCCACTTTTTCTCCTGCGCGCTGTTGCGCAGCGTGTACAGCGCGGCCAGCACGAAAAACACCAGCATGAGCAGGCCGAAGCCCACCATCAGGCGGAAAGACCAGAACACCGCCGCGACGGGCGGGATGGAATCGCGCGCCGCCTCGCTCACCTGCGCCGGGGTCACCTTGCTCAGATCGGGAGCGTAGCGCTGGACCAGAAATCCGTAGCCGAGATCGCTCCGGTGGGCGTCGAACTGCGCCAGCGCGGCGGCGTCCTTCGGATCCCTCGAGAGCGCCTGCAGCGCCTGCACCGCCGGGATGCCATTCTCTATCCTCTGCTTCGCCTGCCGCTCGAGCGCATCGATGGCCGGAACCGTGCGGTTGAGCGAGTGCGTCACCAACAGCGAGAGCAGGTCCGGCAGCTGCACTACCCCCCGGTTCTCTTGTCTCGCCTGATCGGGGAAGGCGATCAGGTTGAACGGCATGGGCGCGGCCTCCGCCTTCCACAGCCCTTCCATGGCCGCGAGCTTGGTCGGCTGCACCCTCGCGGCGACGAATCCCAACGCATCGCCCAGCGTGATGACTCCCATGGTCGCCAGCACGCCGAAGAGCGCTGCCATGCGGAAGGAGCGCTTGGCAAGCGGCATGTGGCGCCTGCGCAGCATGTAGAAAGCGCTCACACCCGCCACGAAGATCGCGGCAGTGACGTAACCGGCTATGCTGGTATGCACGAACTTCGATTGCACGTCGGGGCTGAAGATCAGCTTCGGAAAGCTCGTCAGCTGCATCCGCATGGTGATCGGGTCGAAGGCCGCGCCCACGGGGTCCTGCATGAAGCCGTTGGCGACCAGGATCCACAGCGCCGAGAGGTTCGAGCCCAGAGCCACCAGCCAGGTGACAGCCAGGTGCTGACCCTTGGAGAGCCGCTCCCACCCGAACACCATCAGACCGACGAAGGTCGACTCCATGAAAAACGCCATCAGCCCTTCGATGGCGAGCGGCGCCCCGAAAATGTCGCCGACGAAACTGGAATAGAACGACCAGTTGGTGCCGAACTGGAACTCCATGGTCAGGCCGGTGGCCACGCCCAGCGCGAAGTTGATCATGAACAACCCGCCCCAGAACTGCGCCATCTGCTTGTAGATCCGCTTGCCGGTGGTGACGTAGACGGTCTCCATCGCGGCGAGCAGGAAGCTCAGCCCGAGCGTCAACGGCACGAAAAGGAAGTGATACAGCGCGGTGGCCGCGAACTGTATGCGGGAAAGGTCGACAACGGTTCCGTCAATCATGCCATCCGCTCCCAAGAGTCGCTCCCGCTCGTTTGCCGATACCGCCGATCCCGCAACCGTACATTGGTAGTTTCTAAATTATCCATAGGGAGTTGTACGGACCGCGCAGAGACGGCGCGCGGCCGCGGCGATCCCGCCGATTCGGCGGGATCGCCTACTGCATCTGCAGCGACCGGGTCATGACGGCTTTGACCGCATCGAGAACGAATGCGAGCACGATCGATGCGCCGAGCACGAGCCCGACGAGCGCAGCGGGCACCGCGGCCATGAGAAAGCCCCGCGTGGCGAGCACCGTCATGATGAGCACGTTGGCCACGATGGAGGCTAGAACCCAGCCGCTCGGCCGCGAGCTCCAGAGCCTGCGCCGGTCGCGCACCACCAGGAAGGTGGCCTGGCTGACGAAGGTGAGCGTCACGGCGGCCAGCGTCCGCAGCTCGGGGCGCGCGAGGCCGAGCCGGAAATATCCCACCGCCACCACGGCCGTGGATAGCATCACGTTACAGAGGGCCAGCGCGGCGCCGAGCAGCGTCACGTTGTTGACATGCCATGCATTCGGGCGCTCCGACGGGCGTACGTTGTCCGTCGTCGCCGACATGGCGAGAAAATCACCGGTGATCATCAGTATCGCCATCAGGCGCGGCGTCAGTATCGCATGCCCGATCATGGCGAGGCCTGCGATCAGCAGGAGCATCTGACTCAACTTCGTCGTCAGGGATCGCAGCGTATAGGTCAGGATGCGCTGAAAGGCGATGCGCCCCTCGCGCACTGCGCTCACGATACCGCCGAGCCCAGGCTCGGTGAGGACGATTCCGGCGGCGGACTTCGCGACATCCGTGGCGGTAGAGACCGCAATGCCCATCTGCGCTTGCCGCAGCGCCGGCGCGTCGTTCGCGCCGTCGCCGCACATGCCGACCGTATGGCCGCCCTGCTGAAACGCCTTGACGATGTGGAACTTGTCCTCCGGAAACACGCCCGCGAAGATAGCGAAATCCTCCGGATGTACGCTTGGCGGCGCAGTCCCCGTCGGGCAGATGGGGCCGTCGAGCCCCACGGCGCGCCCGATGACACCGGCCGTGGCGGAAGCGTCCCCCGTCACCATCACCGTGCGAACGCCGAGCAAGCGAAGCTCCGCGATCAGCGCGGCCGAATCGGCTCGCGGCGGATCGCTGAGAGCGATCAGTCCGGCGAGCTCCAGGGACCGCGCAGTTTGCGGACCGGCAGCTGCGGGCGGCTGCGCATGCCCGGCCTGCGGTGTTTCCCGAGAGGAGCCGCCTCCTGCGCTCACGGCCACCGCCAGGACCCGAAAGCCCTGCGCCGCAAGATCGTCCACGGCACGTGCGGCGCGCTCCGGGGTCGCGGCGAGCTTGGATACGGTGCGGAATGCTCCCTTCACGATCCGGATCTCGCGGCCGTCGGGTGCGCGGGCGATCGCCTCCGCGGTCTTGTTCGCGGGGTCGAACGGGATGAAGCGCGAGAGCGCGAGGGATGCGACCTCGTCGGCGGCTCCTCGCGGCACGCTCTTCGACGCCGCCGCGCGAATCGCCCCGTCGACCGGGTCCTGTCCGCCGTCGGAGCTCGCCAGCGCGGCGAGCGCGAGCACCCTCGGCTCGTCGTATCCCGGCATCGCGCGCACCGCGGTGACCTCGAGCGCATTTTGCGTGAGCGTGCCGGTCTTGTCCGAGCAGAGCACATCCAGGGTCGCTGCCTCCTCGACCGCGGAAAGACGCGTCGGCAACACGCCCCGCGCCGCCAGCGAGCGGGCACCGAGCGCGCTCGCCAGCGTGAAGGTTGCCGGGAGCGCCACCGGGATCGCCGCGAGAATGGCAGTCAGGGTGAGCGGGATGATCTCGTGCGTCGGCAGCCCCAGGGCCGCCGCATAGGCCACCTGCGCCAGCACGACCACCCCGTCGAACACGGCGAGGTTGCGCACGACCCGCAGCACCGTTGCCTGCTGCGAGCTCACCCCGTGCGCGGTGCGCACGAGCTCCGCCGTCCGTCCGAATCGTGTGCGCGGACCCGTCGCCGTGACTTCCGCCACCGCCTCGCCGCGGCGGATCAGCGCGCCCGCGTACGCCGTACGGCCCGCTCCACCCTCGACGGGCAATGATTCGCCCGTCAGCATCGACTGATCGAGCAACACCTCGCCCTCGAGCAGACGCGCATCGGCCGGCACGATGCCGCCCAGGGACAGCTTGATCAGATCGCCGGGGACCAGCTGCTCGGCGGGAGCGATCCTCCAAACGCCGTCGCGGCGCACCGACGCGCTCAGTGCGAGTCTGGATTTGAGCGCCTGCAGGGTGCTCTGTGCTCGCCCCTCCTGGACGTAGCCGAGTGCCGCATTGAACAGCACGAGCACCCCGATCACGGCAGCCTCTACACGCTCCCCCAACGTGAGCTGCAGCACGATCGCCGCCTCGAGCATCCACGGCACCGGTGCCCAGAACTTCTCGAGGAGGCGGCGCCAGGGACGGACTTCCTCCTCCGGGCTCGCATTCGGTCCGTACTCGCGCAGACGCCGCTGCGCCTCATCGCTCGTCAGACCGTTCGAAGGTGCGTCCATCAGTCGAGCCCGAACCGCCGGTGGAACAAGATCTTTATGATATGCGTGAGCGCGAGGTAAGCGAGCACCATCAGGGCGAGGATCGGCCAGAACAGCGAAGGCAGGGGCACGAAGCCCAGCGCCCCGGCGAAGGGCGAGTACGGCAGCAGCGCACCCACGGCGCAAACCCCCAGGCTGGTCAGCATGAGCGGTGGGCTGGCGCGGCTCTCGATGAAGGCCAGCCTGCTGGTGCGGATGACGTGGATGATGAGCGTCTGGGAGATGATCGATTCGACGAACCAGCCGGTCTGGAAGAGCGCCGCCTGGGCCGGAGTCCTCGCACCGAAGAGGAAGTACATCGTGCCGTAAGTGGCGTAATCGAAAAGCGAGCTGATCGGCCCGATGGCGACCATGAAGCGGCCAATGTTGCCGATCTCCCAGCGGCGTGGCCGTGCAAGATACTCCTCGTCCACCGCGTCGGTCGGTATGGCGGTCTGCGAGAGATCGTAGAGCAGGTTGTTCGTGAGCACCTGGACGGGCGCCATCGGCAGGAAGGGCAGCCAGGCGCTCGCGCCGATCACGCTGAACATGTTGCCGAAATTCGAGCTCGCACCCATCCGGATGTACTTGACGACGTTGCCGAAGACCTTGCGCCCCTCCATCACGCCGTCGTCCAGGACGAGCAGACTTTTCTCGAGCAGAATCAGGTCCGCGGATTCCTTCGCGATGTCCACGGCGGAATCGACGGAGATGCCGACGTCGGCGGCCTTAAGGGCGGCGCCATCGTTGATGCCGTCGCCGAGGAAGCCGACGACGTGACCGTTTTTCTGCAGGCTCGTGATGATTGCGGCCTTCTGCATCGGCGAGACTCGCGCGAACACCTGCGCCCGCTCGATAACCTGCGCCGCCTCGGCATCCGTCAGCCCTTCGAGCGCCGCGCCGCTGACCATGCGCTGCGCGGGCAGACCGACATCCCGGCAGATCTTGCGCGTGACCGCCTCGTTGTCACCGGTCAGTACCTTCACCGCCACGCCGTGCTTCCCGAGCGCCGCGATCGCCTGGGCGGCGCTCTCCTTGGGCGGATCCAGGAAGGCGATGTAGCCGACGAGCAGGAGATCGGACTCGTCACTGCGCCCGCAGGCGCTCTGGCTCGCGGGCAGATCCTTCACCGCGACCGCGATCACTCGAAAGCCATCCGCGTTGAGATCGTCCACGCTCCGGCGCAATGCGGCGAGATGCGACTCATCGAGCGCGAACGACTCCCCGTGGGCGCGCCCGCGGGCGGAGACCGCGAACACTTCCTCGACCGCACCCTTGCAGACGAGGAGCCGCCGGCCGCCCCCCTCGACCGCCACCGACATCCGGCGCCGCTCGAAATCGAACGGCACCTCGTCGAATTTGCGCCAGGCGCGCGCCGCCTGCTCGAGCGACCGCGCCTGCTCGTGCTGGAGCACCGCCACATCGAGCAGGTTCCGGAGGCCCGACTGGTAGTAGCTGTTGAGATAGGCGTACTCGAGCACTTCGCCGCTGTCGGCGCCGTCGAGGTCGAGCGCCATCTGCAGGATGACCCGGTCCTGCGTCAGCGTGCCGGTCTTGTCGGTGCAAAGAACATCCATCGCGCCGAAATTCTGGATGGCGCTCAGGCGCTTGACCACGACCTTGGCGCGCGACATCGCGATCGCGCCCTTGGCGAGGTTCACGGTCACGATCATCGGCAGCATCTCCGGCGTCAGTCCCACGGCCACCGCCGTGGCGAAGAGGAGCGCCTCCACCCAGTCGCCCTTGGTGAGCCCGTTGATGAGGAAGACGAGCGGCGCCATGACGAGAATGAAGCGCACCATGAGCCAGGCGAAACGGTTGACACCCCGGTCGAAGCTGGTCGGCACCCGCTCGCCGGCGATCGTCTCGGCGAGAGTGCCGAACCAGGCGCGCCGCCCGGTGAGAGCGATGACGCCGGTCCCGGTGCCGCTCACCACGGTAGTCCCCATGAAGCAGATGTTGGTCAGTCCGGCGATGCCGCCCGCGGCACCGTCACCGGCCGCCGCCGCGTGCTTCTCCACCGGCAGCGACTCGCCGGTGAGACTCGCCTGGTTGACGAAGAGATCCTTCGCCGTCATGAGCCGCAGATCGGCCGGGACCATGTCACCGGCCGAGAGGTGCACGATGTCGCCGGGCACGAGCTCCTCGATCGGGATCTCGATGGCGGCCGGCCCGGCTTGCGCCGCGCCCGCACCCTCCCCGGGCGCACGGATGACCGCGGCCATCGTGTGCACCATCGCGCGCAGCCGCTCGGCGGCCCGGCTGGAGCGATGCTCCTGCACGGTGGCGAGAGTGAGGCTGAGGATCACCATCACGACGATGAGGAGCGCTGCGCGGCGGTCGCCCATCGTCAGGGAAATCCCCGCCAGCGCCAGCAACAACAGGTTGAGCGGGTTGGCAAGCCGCCGCAGCACCTGCAGCACGAGCGGCTCGCGCCGCTCGTGCGCGATCCGGTTCTCGCCCCATTGCGCCCGCCGCCGCGCCGCTTCCGCCGCTGACAGTCCGCCTTGGGAGGCGGTGAGTTGCTCCAGCACCTCGGGCAGGTCGAGCGCCGCGAGCTTCGTGAGAAGCGCGGGCGCTCCGTATCCGCGCATTCGCGCGCGCTCGCCGCCTGACGCGGGCTTCAATCGCGCTCGTCTCGCCGCTGCCGTGCGATGATCTCGCCCATCTCGATGAGCTCGCGCGCGACATGGGCGAACAGATCGTCCACCGAGACCACGCCGACGAGCGTCCCGTCCCGTGCGATCACGGGCGCCCGGCGCACGCCGCGGGCCCGCAGATGCGCGATCGCGCCGTCGACCGGCTCATCCTCGCCGATCACGAGCGGGTTGCGGGTCATGATTTCCCCGGCTGCAAGACGCGAGAGATCGGCGGTGCGCGCGAGCTGGGCGCTGACGATGTCACGGTCGGTGATGATGCCTGCGGTCCGCAGCCGATCCCCGCCGCCCTCCGTCACTACCACGGCGCCCACGTGCCGATCCCGCATCAGCCGCGCAACATCGGATATCGGCGCCCCCGTCGGGACGCTGACCGCGGGACGGCTGCAGAGGCTTCCGACCACCATTTGATATCCCCTTGCCGGATGGATGTGCGCGCGATGACGCCACAGCGCTGCAGCAGCGGCCATACGTACCTGTGCTGATCCGGGCATCCGTATCAATACGGATGCGTCCCCTGCGGCTGCCAGCCTACGGTGCGCATCCGAAGGAGAAAACTCTCATGCGAGTTCAAGACCTTTACAGTCCGGGGGCGCAAGTCGCGTGCCCGGACCAGCCCCTCGCCGAGGCCGCGCGCACGCTGATCGCAAGCCATGTCGGCTCACTCGTGGCCGTGGAGGGAGAAGGAGCGGATCGCAGGCCAGTCGGCATTCTGACCGATCGCGACATCGTCCGCGGACAGCTGCGGCTCAGTGCGGACCTCTTCTGCCTCACGGTAGGCGAAGTCATGACCCGCGATCCGCTGACGATCGCCATCGATGCCGGCGTCACGGAGGCGATCGAGGCCATGCACTCCCGGGGGGTGCGCCGGGCGCCGGTAGTGGACGGCGCCGGCAACCTGCTCGGCATCGTCACTCTGGACGATCTGCTGCCCGCCGTGGCACGGGAGCTCGGCGAGCTGGCGACACTGATCGGCACCCAGGCGCGTCGCGAGCGTTCACTCGTTGCGTAACCGGCAACGGGTGTGACGTCCGTATCCGGTGCCGCCCGCATAGGTGTACCTACGGATAGCGCCCGGTATCACCCCACGTGAGCATCTCTGCCGTGCGATACTTCAGCAATAACACTTCGAACCGTATCGAGGGAGATTCGCCGTGAGATCCTGCTGCTTTTCGAGACGGGTCCAGCCGGTCTGGCTGGCGAGAATCTGCGCGCTGCTGCTGCTCTGCAGCGTCGCCGCGCCGGCGTGGGCCGTGCCCAGCTTCGCGCGCCAGACCGGCATGGCCTGCGCGGCCTGCCACACGGTCTTTCCGGAGCTCACGCCCTTCGGCCGCATGTTCAAGGCGGCGGGGTACGTGCTCGACAACATGAAGCAGGTACAGGCCGTCAACAGCCGGCGCCAGGAGATGCTGGAGCTCGCGAAGACCCCGGCGCTGTCCATCATGGCGCAGGTGTCCTACACGCAGCTGAAGACTCGCCTGCCCGACGTCAGCAATCCGGCCGCCCCGGGACTGACGCAGAAGGGCACGGCCGGCTTCCCGCAGCAGCTGAGCCTCTTCTACGCGGGCAAGATCGCGCCGCACTTCGGCGCCTTCGCCCAGCTCACCTATGCCAACGACTCCGGCACGATCGGGATCGACAACACCGACCTGCGCTTCGCGTGGATGAAGATCCTGCCGCACAAGCAGACCCTCCTCTACGGCATCTCGCTCAACAACAATCCGACCGTGCAGGACCTCTGGAACAGCACTCCGGCCTTCGGCTTCCCCTATGCCTCGAGCAACGCCGCGGTCTCGCCGCTCGCCGCGACCGAGATCGACGGCACGCTGGCGCAGGACGTGGCGGGTCTCACCGCCTATGCGTTCTGGAACGAGCATCTCTATCTCGAAGGCGGGGTCTATCGCTCGGCGAAGCAGGGCCAGACGGATGTGCTCACCGGCGCCGCCGGCCCGCTGGACGGCTCCGCGTCCAACGTGATCGAGGGAGTCGCGCCCTACTGGCGGGCGGCGTATGAATACGACTGGAGCGCCAACAGCCTGGAAGTCGGCATGTACGGCGCCAATTTCAAGCTGCATCCGGGAGCCGCCCTGGGCAGCAATACGCCGCTACAGGGGCCCGACAACCGCTTCAACGACGTGGCCGAGGACTTCCAGTATCAGTACATCGGCGAGAACAACATCATCTCGGTCGAAGGCACCCGCATTCACGAGCAGATGCACCTCGCGGCGAGCTTCGGCGCCGGACTGGCATCGAACCCGACTGATGACCTGACGACCGAGAGGCTGTGGGGAACCTACTACTATCGGCGCCAGTACGGCGGCACGCTCGGCTGGTTCTCGACCACCGGGAGCACCGATGCGGGCCTCTATCCGGCGGCCGCGCCGGGCGGGCCGGGAGTCGTGACCAGCGCCAACGGCTCGCCCGATACCCGCGGCTTCATCGGTGAGGTGAACTATCTGCCCTGGCTCAACGTGCAGCTGTCGCTGCAATACACCCACTACATGAAGTTCAACGGCGGCACCACGAATTACGACGGCCTCGGACGCAACGCCTCCGACAACGACACCCTCTACCTCCTCCTGTGGTTTGCCTACTGAGGTCCGACATGCGTAGCACGAGATTTCAGCTTCTTGCGGCGCTCGCGGCGGTCTTCGGTCTGGCGAGCCTTCCCGGCCATGCGCAGATGCAGCCGGCGGCCGACGTGCAGAATGCGCGTGACCTCGCCATCGGCGTCTGCGGCATCTGCCACGGTCCCGACGGCAACAGCATCAACCCGATGTTTCCGCGGCTCGCGGGCCAGCACGCCTGGTACCTGAAGCAGCAGCTCGAGGCGTTCCGGGACGAGACCCGGGGAGACCCGTACGCGGTCGCCTACATGTGGGGCATGGCGAGCGGGCTGTCGGATGCGACCATCGACGCGCTGGCCGAGTACTTCGCGCACCAGAAGACCGGTCCCGGCACGCCACACAGCGCGTCGGTCCTGGCCAAGGGAAAGGAGATCTACGAGCACGGCATCCCCTCCCAGGGTTTGCCCGCCTGCGCAGTGTGTCACGGTCCGCAGGCGCTCGGCGATTCGATGCGCCCGCGCCTGGCCGGCCAGCACGCCGAGTACATCCTGAAGCAGCTCGCCTCGTTCAAGAACAACATGCGTAACGTCGCGGTCATGCATGGCGTGGCGGGGACCCTGCACGATGGCCAGATGAAGGCCGTGGCGGACTATCTGGAATCGCTTCCGTAGTGATGGAGGGCCGCTGCGCACGGCTGCGCAGCGGCGGACCAGGGATGGCGCGTGCGATCGCGGCGGGCAGGATGCCCGCCGCTCAACCGGCGACCCGACATGAACCCAGGCATTCAGGATCTCTCCTCATCCCTGTTCCCCCAGCTCGCGACGGCCGCTCGCATGGGGCTTGCCATCGCCATGGCGATCGTTCTGGGCCTTGCGTTCGAAGGGATATACAAGCGCGATGAGCGCACGAGCCCCGGCGGCATACGCACGTTTCCGTTGCTCACCGTTCTCGGCATAGTGCTCTATTCCCTCGAGCCGAAGTATCTGCTGCCCTACATCGCGGGCCTCCTCGCAGTCTCCTTGTGGTTGTACGGGCATATCCGCGGCGCGCCGCCTCCCCGCGAGCCGGTCGGCGACCTGCCCCGCACCGGGCTCATGGTGCCGGCCACGAACCTGCTGGCCTACACCTTCGGTCCGGCCGCGCTGACCCAACCCGCCTGGGTGGTGGTCGCCACCGCGGTGGCCGCGGTACTGCTCCTCGAAGGCCGCAACACGCTGCACCGTCTGGCGCAGCAGGTGCCCTCGGATGAGATCTTCACGCTCGGCAAGTTCCTGATCCTGATCGGCGTCATCCTGCCGCTCCTGCCCGACCATCCCGTCAGCCATTGGACTCCCATCACGCCGTTCAAGGTGGCGCTTGCGCTCGTCGCCGTCTCATCACTCTCGTACGGGAGTTATCTCCTGCAGCGGTATGCGCCGCCGCGGATCGGTGCGCTGTGGCCGGCGGTCCTCGGCGGCGCCTACTCCTCGACCGCCGCCACCGTCGCGCTCGCCCGGGAGCAGGGGCGGCTCGGAGCGCTGGCAGCGACGAGACCCGATCTCGCAATCGGCATCATCGTCGCCACGGCCGTCATGTACCTGCGCATCAACGCCGTAGTCGCCTTCTTCAACCCGCGGCTCGCGTTGCTGCTCCTGCCGGCCATGGCGGCGTGCTTCGCGCTTGCGGCGGCAATCGCCGGCTGGCGCTGGCTGCGGCGTCCGCGCGGAGCCGCGCCGCCGCCCTCCAAGCTCCCGGCGGACAATCCTCTTCAGCTCGGAACCGCGGTTACGTTCGCGGCGCTGTTCGTGATTCTGGCCGTAGCGTCGGCATGGGTGAGCCGCGAGTTCGGCTCGCGCGGCATCTACTCTCTGGCAACCATCACCGGGTTCACGGACATCGACCCGTTCGTGCTGAGTCTCGCGCAAGGCGGGGTCGCCGGCATGTCGCTGCGGGGCCTGGCGGCGGCGATTCTCGTGGCTGCATCCTCCAACAACGTCTTGAAGGGTTGCTACGCCCTCGCTTTCGGCGGCGCCCGCGCGGCACGCCCGGCGGCGCTCGCGCTGTTCCTGCTGGCAGCGGTCGGAGTGGCCCTCGCACTGCTTTACGCGCACTGATCCGCGCCCATGAGCGCCGGGATGGCACGACACGCGCAGACGCCAACTTGGCCGTTGCGCGCATGATGAGCGCGGACCCGGCGCGACGGAATCCGGATTCATACGGATCGAATCGGGGCGGCCGCGCTGCTATCTTGCCAGCCGACTGAAATACAGCCGCGAGAGGAGACTACCATGAGCCTGGTTCGTTGGGATCCGTTCGCAAATCTGGACGACATGTTCGCCCGGATGCCGAGCCTGTTGGGACGCTGGCCGCGCCTGAGCGGCGACGGCGAGGGAGCGACCGAGTGGGCACCCACGGTCGACATCAGCGAGACCGACGCCGAGTATCTGCTGAAAGCGCAGTTGCCCGCGGTCAAGAAGGAGGACGTGCACATCACGTTCGACGATGGCATGCTGACCATCAGCGGCGAGCGCAAGCAGGAGAAAGAGGAGAAGGGCGAGAAATTCCATCGCATCGAGAGCCTGCACGGCTCGTTCTCGCGCAGCTTCTCGCTGCCCGATGCGATCGATGCGACCAACATCCGCGCCGAAGGGAAGGATGGCGTGATCACGGTGCACGTGCCGAAGAGCAAGACCGAGGCGCGCAAGCCCACGGAAATCAAGATCCAGTAAGCGACGGTCGCTGGAAGTTGGGCGGCGGTGGGCGGCCGCCGCCTTTTCCCGGCGCGCGCCGGGCGGTCGTGCTGCGGGACGCCGGGAGCTCGACTACGAGGGTGGCGCGCCGGCGCCGGCCCGCGGCAGCCCGATCCCGGGCGCTTGCAGGTCGAGGCTCATCTCCGCGATGCCACGCTCGGCGAGCCGCGTCGTGAATCCGAGGGTGGCGCCGAGGCCGAGCATGGGCGCATTGCCGCTTAGCACGCTGCTCGACATTCGGGCGGTTCCGCGGTCGCGGCAGTACCGGATGAGCTTCACGAGCAGCGCGCGACCCAGACCGTGCCGCGTGAAGTCCGAGCGCACCAGAATCGCGAACTCCGCCTCGAGGTTGTCCGGATCCGTGGACACCCGTGCGACCCCGAGCGTCTCGGCTCCTCCGTTGTAATCCGACTCCTCCGCCACGAACGCCATCTCCCGGTCGTAGTCGATCTGAGTGAGGCGTGCGATCTCGGCGTCCGGCAGCTCACGGAAGGTCGAGAGAAAGCGCGCATGCAGATCCGCGGGCGAGCACCGCGAGAGGAAGCGCTTGTGCTGCGTGAAGTCCTCCGGGCGGATCGGGCGCAGGCGCAGCGCGTGGCCGTCGAGCCGCTGCGTTTCCTCGAGCTCCAGCGGGTATGGGCGGATTGCGAAGCGCTCGCTGCCCTCGAGCGCGGCGCGCTCGAGGCGTATGCGCGCATCCAGCGCGATCACGCCGTTGCGGTCGGCCAAGAGCGGGTTGATGTCGAGCTCGACGATCTCCGGCACGTCGGCGGCCAGTTGTGAGAGGCTGACCAGAGCCCGCTCGAGCGCGGCCATGTCGACGGGCGGGGAGTCGCGGTATCCAAGCAGCAGCCGGTGGATTCGCGTCCCCGCGATGAGGTCGCCCGCGAGGCGCGCGTTCAGTGGCGGCAGCGCGAGCGCCCTGTCGGCGATCAGCTCGACGGCCGTGCCGCCCTGCCCGAACACGATGGTCGGGCCGAACGTCCGGTCCACCGCGATCCCGGCGAGCAGCTCATGCGCGCCACCGCGGCGGATCATCCTCTGCACGGTGAACCCTTCGATCCGCGCCGCGGGCGCGCTCTCGCGGCAGCGCAGCAGCATCGCCGAGGCCGCGCTGCCGAGCTCCTCGGCCGACCCGATGTTGAGCGCGACGCCGCCGACATCCGACTTGTGACTGATGTCCGGCGAGAGGATCTTGAGCGCGACCGGGTAGCCGATGTCCTGCGCGGCCGGGCGCAGGTCCTTGAGCTCGCGGGCAATGCGCGTCTCGACGACCGGGATGCCATAGGCCGCCAGGATGGCCTTCGATTCCGGCTCGGTGAGCGTCTGGCGATTCCCGGCGAGCGCCCGCGCGACCGCCGCTCGGGCGACCTGAGGCGCCCGGCCGGCGTCAGCCGCCTCAGGGCGACCCGGCTCGGGCGTGACGGCGGGCACCTCGAGGAGCAGCGCCTGGGACTGGTGATAGCGCACCACGTGCTGGAACGCGCCGACCGCCTCCTCGGGTGTCGAATAGGAGGGCAGCGCGGAGACTCCCGGAAAGCCGTCCGCCGGCTCACCCGCGCCCAGCCAGCAAGCGAGCGCGGGACGCGGTCCCGCGGTGAGCTTCGGTGCGCACGCAGCGGCGATCTCTGCGACCGAGGCCACCGCGGTCGGCGCATGCATGAGGAGCAAGGCGTCGACCCCGGGGTCCTCGAGAGCGATATCGAGCGCCGCGAGATACCGCTCCGCGCGCGCATCGCCGCCGACGTCGAGCGGATTCGCGCGGCCGGGTGCACCAGGCACTGCGCGATCCAGCTTTTGCACCGATTCCGCGGAGAGCTCCGCCAGCTTTCCGCCGCCGCGGATGAGCGCATCCGTGGCCAACACCGCGGGCCCACCGCCGTTGGTGACGATCGCGAGCCGCGGTCCACCGTAGCGTCGCCAGCGCGACAGGATCTCCGCGGCATCGAACAGCTCCCGCAGCGTGTCCACTCGCAGGATGCCGGCGCGGCGGAAGGCGGCATCGTAGACGGCATCCGACCCGGCGAGCGCGCCGCTGTGCGACTGTGCGGCGAGCGCCGAGGCCGCCGTCCGCCCGGACTTCACGACGATCACGGGTTTGACCCGGGCCGTGGCACGGGCGGCGGACATGAACTTGCGCGCCGAGGAGATCGACTCGGCGTAGAGCAGGATGGCGCGGGTCCCGGCATCGCGGCCGAGGTAATCGAGCAGGTCACCGAAATCGACATCGGCGGCATTGCCGAGCGAGATGAAATGGGAGAACCCCACGTGCCGGGCGCGCGCCCAGTCCAGGAGCGCCGTGGTGAGCGCTCCGGACTGCGCCACGAAAGCAAGGCTCCCCGGGCGCGCCCCGACGTGGGCGAAGCTCGCATCGAGGCCGATGCGCGGCACGAGCAGGCCGATGCAGTTGGGACCCAGAATGCGCAGTTGGAACGGCTTCGCCGCACGAAGCATCGCATCCGAGAGCGTTCCTCCTCCGGCTGCCGCCCGTTCCAGGCCGGCGCTGATCACTACCGCTGCGCGCGTTCCGCGGGCGCCCAGCGCGGCGATGAGGTCCGCAACGGTCGGCGCGGGCGTGCAGATCACGGCGAGCTCGGGCACGGCCGGCAGGCTCTGCACGGTCCGGTATGCCTCACGTCCCGCCACGGTTGCATGACGAAGGTTGACCGGCCAGACAGGTCCGCTGAACCCACCCCGCAGCAGGTTGCGCATCACGGTCGCGCCGATGCTGTGGGGCCGGTCGGAGGCGCCGATGAGAGCCACGGAGCGCGGATTGAAGAGGTGCTCGAGGTTGCGGCTGCTCATGCGCGAGTCATTTCCGATTGATGTCCACTGACGCCATACGAAACGATGCACGCGTGGGGCGTGCCGCCAGCTCCATGGAGCGTAGGGATGCGGACCCTGCCCCCGCCATGCGTATTTACCTCGATATTGCGCCCGGTTGGTATTCGTAGACGGATATACGTGTAGGTACGAATGGCACCCGAGCGCATCACCGGCGAGCATGCGCGTCGAGTTCGATCCTCGGAGGCGCCACCATGTCCACCATCCGCCGCATCCTGGTCGCGGTGAAAGATCCCTGGGCGCGATCGCTCCCCGCAGTGGAGAAGGCGGCTCAGCTCGCCCGCTCTCTCGGCGCGCGGGTGCAGCTCTTCCACGCACTCTCGGAGCCCCTTTATGTCGATGCGGCCGAGGCGAGCGGCGTCACCCTGACGACCCTCGAGCGCACCGCCCACGGCCGCGCGGCGAAGCGCCTGCAGGCTGTCGCTGAGCGCCTCGAGAGCTCAGGTATTCCGACGGAAGCGCTGGCGCAGTGGGATTACCCGCCACACGAGGCGGTGATCCGCGCCGCCCAGCGCTTTCGCGCCGATCTCATCGTGGCCGAGCGCCACCCGAGCGCGCACCATTTCACCTGGCTGCTGCGATTCACGGATTTCGAGCTGCTGCGGCTTGCGCCCGTCCCGCTGCTCCTCGTCAAGACACGCGGCAAATACGATCATCCTTCCGTCCTGGCGGCAGTCGATCCGAGCCATGCCTACTCCAAGCCCCTGAGGCTCGACCGCGAGATCCTGCGGTGCGCGACCCAGATCACCGCGGCTCTGAAGGGCTCGCTGCATGCCCTGTACGCGTTCAATCCGATGCCCATTGCGGTCACGGACTCCGGACTGCCGCTCGGCGGGACCCTGGAGGCGATCGGAGCCGAGGCGCAAGCGCGCGCCAGGAAGGCTCTGACGCGCGTGTTGAACGGCGCCTCGGTTCCCGAGGCACGGCGGCACCTCGTCCCGCGACATCCGACCGATGCCATCGAAGCGGCCGCGGAGCGGATCGGCTGCGGCATCGTGGTCATGGGCGCGATTTCCCGCTCGGGCGTGAAGCGCCTGGCTCTCGGAAACACCGCGGAGCGCGTATTCGACAGTCTGCCGTGCGACTTGCTGGTGGTGAAGCCCAAGGGCTTCGCGGCCCGGGTGCCGCGCGCGCGGCGCGGACCGCAGCTCGTCACGCTGCCGATCATCCAGCCCGGCATGTGATCGCGGCGCCACCGGCGCCAGGCTCCGGTCACCGTCCCGGACTTCCGTGAAGTCAGCGCCGCTTCGGCGCGCGCCTCGCTCCCGGCAGCTCGACCTCTTCCGGCCGCCAGGGCCGGCCCTGGCGCTCCTCGATGTAGGCGCGAATCAGGCGGCGCACGACCTGCGAAGGTGTCGCGTCCTCCTCGGCGCAGAGCCGCTCGAAGACGGCCTTCTTGCGGGGATCGATCAGGATCGTCAGGCGGGCGGTGCGGTCTTCGAGTGTCACGGTTCCACCGGGGGTATGATCATCTTCACATTGAGGTGACATCATATGATAATACGATGCACATGACGGGATTAAGATCGGGGCCACCAGCGCGGGACCGGGAGAAGGGAGCGAGTTCACGGTGCGGCTCGCCGCGCCTCGGGGGGAGGCCTGGCGGACGCGAGGGCGGCGCGATCCTGCCGCAGCCGTCACCGCCTCAAACTCCCGCGGGAGGCTCCATCGGGATGCCCGACATGCTTTCGATCCAAAGCAGATGATCGACTACACCGCGCGCGCCCGGCGTGTTTTCGGCAACCACACGAATGGCCCCGCGCTCCCTTTGGTCGGTCACCACCCCCACGAGCTCGACTACCCCGTCTTTGACTCTGACGTCCATTGAGCCGTCGTCACGAAACCACGGCTGCGCCTTCAGCGACGTCAGTACACGGCGCCGAAGCTCCGCATCCGCGACAGATGGCGTATTCACAGGGGGCAGCAGACTCGCCAGGGTACGCAGAAGGTCCGCTCGCGTCACGATACCGACGACACGTCCATTCTCGAGCACCGGGATCCTTTTGATCCGCTTCGATTCCATCAGCGCGACGACCTGCGCCAGGTCCGTGTCCGGCGTCGCGCATACGACCGGGACGGTCATGATTTCCCCGACCCGGCGGGCGTGGGACCGTACGTAATCGAGCGCCTCGCGTCCAGAGCCCGCGAGCCAGGACCGCCACGCCGGAACCCGCTTCTCCGTGCCGAGCTCCGCCCGCCGCAGAAGGTCGCCCTCGGTGAGAATGCCGACTGCTGCGCCGGCCTCATCGACCACCGGCAATCCACTGATGTGATGCTCGAGCATGAGATGCACGGCATCGACGACCGCGGCCTCCGGCGCCACCGTGATGACCTCTTTTCGCATGACGTCACTGGCTTTCATGGACACCTTGCCCGGAATGCACCCTGTTACGCAGGCTACGCCTGCGGCGCGGCGGGGACCATCGAGGAAATTACGGATGTCCGCGAGGATCCCGGGCTACTTTCCGCCTCCGTCACGGGAATTTCCATGATTGGCCCTGGCCGCGCGCGCTATCGGCGGTTTCACCAGCAGGCAGTCGCAATCGAGCGTCTCGATCAGCTTCCCGGTCAGCGTGCCGACGAGCGCAGTCAATGCCTTGCGATGAGTCAGCGCCCCGAGCACGATGAGATCGAAGTCCCGCTGCAGCGCGAACTCAGGCAGGACGGTCGCAGGATCGCCGTGGATGAGATGAATGGCCGCCACCTCGACACCGGCGCTCCTGGCGCTCTCCGCCAACGCGGCGCGCCGCGATGGCTCGTCCTGCGGCTGCGCGCGATCGAAGGCGCCGGCATGAACGATCTCGAGGTCTCCACGAGCGCTGTGCGCAATCGCCGCCGCGGTGCGAAGAATCGTGCGAGTGAGTTCCGCGGACTCGGCGGCGGAAAGATCGACCGCGGCGGCGATCACCGGACGAGCCTTCCACGCTCTGCCATGCGTGAGGAGCAACGGCGAGGGACAGGCGCGCACGAGCTCCCAGTCGTTGGCGTCGAGGCCCGCCACGCTTTCCCCACCATTGTGATCGCCTCCGCGGGCCTTGACGGCCTTGTGAGACTGCTTGCGAGAGCCTCTCACGACGAGGTCCGGGCGATCCCGCTCAACCGCGTGCACGATGCCTTCGTACAATGGGCTTTCGCAGGCGACGCTCGTGGAGGCTTCGACGTCTTTCACCTCGAGCGAGCCCCAGAGCGAGTCGAGAAAGCGGCGCGACTCATCGATGCACGTCTCCCGCGCTTTGGCGGCCGCGCGCGGATCGTACTGATGCTGGCGTGAGTAGGCCCGCTCCGAATCGCAGTGGAAGAGCTCGACCCGGGCACCGGTCAGGCGCGCAAGCGCCACCGCCTTCATCACGACCTCCCGCGGGCTGTTGTCCCGATCGACAGCAGCCATGATCGATCCAATGGACTCATTCACCGTGGCTCACCTCCGGGCCAGATTGATAGCGCATCCCTGCCGGCGCCGCATCCGCAGAGATACGGATCGCACGCCAAGCCAGCGCCGGCTCGCCCGCCGTCGCACCTCGATGCGGAGGGCATTCGGACCACTACCGGCCGCCGGCGGCGGCGACTCGAGAGTGGCGCAGGGAAGCCGACTGCGCCGCCAGACTCAACAGCACGTTCCCGGCCGCCGACACGGTGGCGGCATCCCGGGACACCCGGGGGAGGGCGTCGAGTGCCGCGGCGACACGCTCCGGCGTACCGAGATCGCTCCAGCCGCAGTCGGGTATGGGCAGCACCCGCAGGTACTGCTCCTGCCCCTCGAGGATGGCGCGGGAGAAATCGAGGTCGGGCAGCGTCTCGTAGAGCTCGGCCAATGCTTCGCCGTTGTCCCGCCCGCCGCGTGTTCCGCGAACCGCAGCGCGCATCGCCGTCACGATGTCCGGGCAGCGCCGCTCGAAGAGCTCCAGCAGTGACTGCGCGTCCGCCGCGATGATGAACGTGTTCCACAGCGCGCCTTGCCCGAGAAGCCGTTGCGCGTGAGCCATGTCGGGCTTCTCCACGAAGCGCTCGACGGCGTGATGCGCTCGCGCGCCCTGGCGGCGCGGGACGATGTAGCCGAGCTGCAGGTCCACAGTCGTCGGCTCGAGCCCCAGGAGAAGGATGTGCGGCCACTCGGCCGCGGGCGGAGCCGCCGCATACCGCAAGGCGTGCGCGAGCCGTCCCTCCTCCCGCACGTGATGATCGGAAGGCAGCACCATGATCCGTGCCCGCGGGTCACGCTCCATCAGGGTGATGAGCGGCAGCAGCATCCCGATGGCCGTACCGCGATTCCTGGGCTGAATGATGACGTTTTCGCTCTCGAGGCCATCGAGCTGATGGGACCACCAGCGCCGATGCTGCGCGGCGACGATCGTGCAAATGCGCTCCGGAGCCGTGACCGCCGCGGCCCGCGCGACCGCTTCCCGCAGCAGCGAGGGTCCCAGGTCGAGCGAGCAGAACTGCTTGGGGATCGCCAGGCCGGTGCGGGTGGTCGTCAGCCCCTTTAGCCGCCGGCCTTCACCTGCCGCGAGCAGCAGGGCCCAGACGTTGTCCGAATCGCTCATCGCCGCAGACCTCACTGGTGAGGAGTTTAAAGGTGACCGCCAGGCTGAAGATTCGTTCACGAGGATGGGCTGAGGAAATACGCAGCTCTACGTAAGCCGATCCGCGTATCCGCATTGCTACGCATGGCGGCGCAGGCCGATGCATGGCCCAATCGCCGCATCGCCAACGGTTTTTTGGCTCGAGGAGGCCTGAAATGCGCATCCGTATCGTGGTCGCCGATCAAAGCGAGGCGAAGTTCTATGATGTGGAGCATCCTGACTCGAGGCTGCGGCCCGTCGGCGGGATCACCGACCCACGGGCGCATCTGCACGACCGTGATTTCAAGTCGGACCGCCCCGGACGTGTCTTCGATCACGCGCCCGACCCGGCTGGCCGGCGCGGGGCGACGGCTCATCATGGGACGGACGGTGAGCGGCGCCCGCGCAAGCACGAGGCCGGGGTCTTCGCGCGCGAGATCGCAGATCGGATTCAGACGGCGCATCGGCAGAGTGAGTTCGACCGACTGATCCTCATGGCCGCTCCAGGATTCCTCGGCCTCTTGCGGCAGGCGCTGCCTGCTTCGATCCGCGCAACTGTGGCCGCGGAGGTCGGCAAGGACCTCGTGCATGAGGCCGTGACGGCCGTGCAGGCGCACATGCCGGCCGATGCTTTCCAGACCGCCGCGCATGACTAGGCCGTTCCAGTCGATCTACGCTCACGGTTTCCTACGCATCGCAATATGTACGCCGCGGGTCGAGGTCGCGAATCCGGCAGCCAACGCATGGCTCGAGGAGCTGCGGTGCAACGTGCCCTGAAGCCGCCGCCGCGCGCTGCGCGTGGCGCAGCGCGTCGTCGAGATAGGAGTGCGCCCGCGCCTTCCACTCGCGCCACTCGCCCGCGAACTCCTCATCGCGCAGATGCCAGGCCGAGATCTGCGCGCGCAGCGCGGCCCGCCGGCTCATGTAGAAGTGGATCAGGGCCCGCGGGACCGGATCACCGGCAGCGCCTCGGTAGCGGGCGATCAGGCCATCCGCCGCTCCTGCCGCACCCAATCGAGTGCATTCCAGGGCGAGGAACGCGATCTCCTCCGCCGGATCGAGCCGGCGCAGATCGCGATCGAACTCGAGGCAGTCGATCACGCACACACCCGCCGACGTAGTCCCGAGGAAGACGTGCTCTGGGCGCAGATCGCCGTGCCCATCGATCAGGCGCCCGCCGCGGCCCGAGAGCTCTCGCGGATGGCGTGCGAGAAAATCGATTTGGGCGCGGGCGACCTCGACGACTCGGCGACCTCTCAAGCCGAGATCGGGTGCGCAGAGCTCTTGCGCGTTCCGGCGAATCTCGCGACGCAGCCGTGCGCGGTAAGCGCCGTCGCTCATCGGTCGGCGCTCGGCGCGTTGAAAGAACGAAGCGAGTCTCGTTGCGATCCGGTCGAGATCCCTCTCGCGCAAATCTCCGGCGGCGATCACCCGATCGAGCATGCGCGCCGCTTCGAGCCTGCGCATCTGCACCAGCCAGTCGACGATCCGGGAAGCGGTCGGCGAGCTGCGCCGCAGCGTCAGCGATCCGCGGCGGCCTCGACGAAGCGGTAGGACCCGAAGGTAAGCATCCGGCGCCAGGCGTCGGTTGAGCCGCAGCTCCTCGCGACACGCGTGCTCACGCCGTTCGAGCGTGCGATAGTCCATCGAGGCCTGCCGCAACGGCTTCTTGAGCTTGTAGGCCCGGGTGCCCGCCAGGAAGACCCACGCAAAATGCGTCTCGATGATCTCGACGGCTCGGGGCCGCCCCGGATAGTGCTGCGGATCCGTGAGCCATGCGACCTTCTCCCGCGTGGCCGCATCCTCACGGCTCGCTCGCGAGACAGTGGGGTTACGAGCCATAGGCGATTGTTCCTGACGGTCGCCCCTCCAGTGCATTCGCATTAGTACGCAGTCGCGGCCGGCGGGTACGTATACCGACGCGGCGAGTACTACTTTCTGCACCGAAGCGACCCTGAGAGGCTATTGCACAGCCGCTCAAGGAGCGGCGAGTCAACCCGAGGGTGCCGCCATGACGATACGCAGGATCACCGCGCCGATACTCTATGCGCACAGCGCTCCCGGTCGTTGGTTCCTCAATATGACAGCCGCAATGGACGAGGCGGCGGCGGGGCTCTGCCGCATGTACTGGCAACAGGGGCAGGCGCTCGCGCTTCATCGCGCGCGCAGAGATCTGCCGTCGGGCAAAGCGCGCTAGCGGCCGGTGTTCTCTCGGCGCTCGCGGTAGTGTTGGGTCAGGGGCCCGAAAACCTGTCGCATTTCATCTGGCGCACGCGCTACCGGGACGGTGACGCGCACCCGCCGGAGCGCTCGATCGCGGACACCTGGGATCGGGTCGCCCGCAGCGTCGCCGCCATCGAGGGCGATGTGCCGCTCTGGCAGGAGCGATTCCGTGAGATTCTGGAAGCATTTCGTTTCCTGCCGGCGGGCCGCATCCTGGCGGGCGCGGGGGTGGCCCGGCAGGTGACACTCGCCAATTGCTTCGTCATGGGGCCGATCGAGGACTCCATCCCGGGCATCTTCGAGGCGCTGAAGGAAGGCGCCCTCACGATGCAGCAGGGCGGCGGCGTGGGCTATGACTTCTCGACCCTGCGCCCTCGCGGCAGCCGCGCCCGCACGACCGGAATGATTGCCTCGGGCCCGGTCTCGTTCCTGCGCGTATGGGATGCCATGTGCGCGACGATTCTCTCCACCGGCGCGCGGCGGGGGGCCATGATGGCCACGCTCCGCTGCGATCATCCCGACATCGAGGAATTCATCGACGCCAAGCGCGCGACCGGCGCGCTCAGTCATTTCAACCTCTCGGTGCTGGTCACCGACGCCTTCATGCAAGCCGTGCGAGACGATGCGCCCTGGGCCCTCGTCTTCCCGCAGCAGGCGACGGAGGATTCCGGCGCCGCGGAGCATCTCGAGCGTCCCTGGAGCGGAAGCGCCCGACCCGTCCTCTGCCGCGTATTCAAGTTCGTCGGCGCGCGTGAGCTCTGGAGGCATCTGTGCGCGAGCGCGCGCGAGTCGGCCGAGCCGGGCGTGCTTTTCATCGATCGGATCAACGCACAGAACAATCTCGGCTACGTGGAGAGTCTGAGTGCGACCAACCCTTGCGCCGAGGAGCCGTTGCCGCCCTACGGGGCCTGCAATCTCGGCTCGCTGAATCTGACACGCTTCGTCGAGTCCCCGTTCACGCCCTCCGCCCGTCTCGACCATGAAGCGCTGCGGCATACGACGCGCATCGCCGTGCGGTTCCTGGACGATGTGATCGGGATTTCGCGGTTTCCGCTCAGCCGCCAGCGTGTGGAGGCGCACCGCTCCCGGCGCATCGGTCTCGGCATCACGGGCCTCGCCGACGCGCTCGCGATGCTCGCGCTCCGCTACGACTCACCGGGAGCGCGCGAGGCAGCCGCCGCACTCATGCGCAACGTGCGTGATGCCGCCTATGAGGCATCGGTGGAGCTCGCGCGCGAGCGCGGCCCCTGCGAGCGCTTCGACACCGAGCGCTACGGGGAGCGGCCGTTCATTCGCCGGCTTCCCGAGACGATCCGGGCCGGCATTCGGCGCCACGGACTGCGCAACAGTCATCTGCTCGCCATTGCGCCCGCGGGAACCATCAGCCTGCTCGCAGGCAACGTGAGCAGCGGGATCGAGCCCGTCTTTCGCCTCGACGCCGTCCGCCGCGTGCTCGATATCGACGGCACGCCCCGCGAGTTCCCCGTGACCGATCGGGCGTATGCGCTCTGGCGAGCGCTGGCACCCGATGAGCGGCGCGTGCCTGAAGCATTCCTCGATCGCGGGGCCATCCCGCCGCAGGAACAGCTGCTGATGCAGGCCGCGCTGCAGGAGCTCGTCGACGGCTCGATCTCGAAGACCGTCGCGCTCGGGAGGGAGGCCACGCTGGAGGAGGTGACGGGCATCTTCGAGGCCGCCTACCGGCTCGGACTCAAAGGCTGCACGGTATTTCAGGAGGGCGCGCGCCCGCAGGTCGTCGCGGGCCGGTCGGCGCAATGCATCTTGCAGCAGCCTGGCGCGCACTGCTGCGATGCCGAGCGCGAATCGGATTGAGGTCATTGCCATGTCCGCCATATCGAGCACTCCCTGCCTGATCACCCTCGGGGAGAGCCGCTCCCTCGCAGCCGCGATCGCGGCCGAGGACGCTCTGCCGGTGATTCCGCTCGAGGAGCGCCGGTTCGAGGGCGGAGAGTTCAAGCTCCGCCCGCTCGAGTCCGTCCGGGGACGCACAGTGTTCGTCGTGGAAAGTCTGGCTGGCACGGACCAGGCGCCCGTCTGCGAGCGGTTGGTGCGGCTGCTCTTTCTGCTGCAACTGCTGCGCGATCACGGCGCGGACTCGACCGTCGCCGTGCTGCCTTATCTCGCCTTCGCGCGCAAGGACCGGCGCACTCAGCCGCGCGATCCGGTGTTCTCGCGCTACGTGGCGCAACTGCTCGAGGCGAGCGGCGTGGCCCAGGTTGTCGCCCTCGATGTGCACAATCCGGCCGCCTTCGACAACGCGTTCCGTATCCCGACCGTGCACCTGACCGCGCTTCCCATGATGGTCGACCACTTCGCCGGGCAGCGGCCCGGGACCGGCTTTGCGGTCGTCTCGCCCGATGTCGGCGGAATCAAGCGCGCCCAGATCTTTCGCGAGCTGTTGGCGGCCCGGACCGGGCGCGAGGTCGAGCTCGCCTTCGTCGAGAAGCGCCGCGCGAAGGGTGTCGTCGCCACGGGCGTCCTGGCGGGCGAGGTCGCGGGACGCACCGTGATCGTGCTCGATGATCTCTGTGCAACGGGCGGAACGTTGA
>JAKBCR010000302.1 GCA_021807675.1 Pseudomonadota bacterium | reverse complement strand
GCCCAGGATTCGCTGCTATTCGGCTTGATCGAACAGTCAGCGAAAGCGCCCGGAGGCGCACCAACACCCCCGGGCGATCGTCGATCCGCTGGCGCGCCAACGCCGGCGGCTCGTCCTGCAACCCCCCCCTCGCGAAAGGACACCATGATGGGGATCACAATCGGTAACTACACCTTCGACGGCCCGCTTTCCAGCACCGGCAGCCTTCAGAGCCGCTCCGGCGTCTATGCCATTCTCGGCCGGAACGGCACTGGCGGCTGGGCGGTCGTGGACATCGGCGAGTCCGGCGATCTGCGCAACCGGATCGACGGTCACGATCGTGAGGCCTGCTGGAACCGCCAGACGTCGTCGAGCTGGTCGGTCGCCGCCTACTATTGCGACGAGCCTACCCGGATGCGGATCGAAAGCGCTCTGCGCAGCCAATACGACCCGCCTTGCGGCAAGCAGTAATACGGACCAGCGGGGCGGCGGCGACGCCGCCCCACCTTGGGGAAACACCATGATCGACCCGAACAAGCTCGAAGAAGTCAAGAAAGTCGCCTGGTCCGCCTGCGACACCTTCCGGGGCGTCGTCGATGCCACGGAATACAAGGATTACATCCTCGATTTCCTGTTCCTGAAATACATCAGCGACGTTTGGGCCGAACACTACGAGGAAGCCCGCAAGGCCTATGGCGAGGACGAGGAGCGCATCCGCCGGCGCATGGCGCGCGAGCGCTTCGTCTTGCCCAAAGGCGCCTCATTCTATGATCTTTATGCCCGCCGTGACGCCGACAATCTCGGCGAACTGATCAACGAGGCGCTGGACGCCATCGAGGAAGCCAACAAGGCCAAGCTCGCCGACGTGTTCAATGTGGACTTCAACAGCGAGACGAAGCTCGGCCCGACGCGGGACCGCAACCGACGCCTGAAGAATCTGATCGAAGGGTTCGCAGGCCTCAATCTTCGTCCGGCGGTGGTGGATGAAGATATCATCGGCGAGACCTACATCTACCTGATCGAGCGCTTCGCCGCCGGCGCCGGCAAGAAGGCAGGCGAATTCTACACGCCGCTGCAAGTCTCGCGGCTGATGGCGCGCCTCGTCGCGCCCAGGCCCGGGGACCGGATCTGCGACCCGGCCTGCGGCTCGGCCTCCATGCTGCTGCGCGCCGGGGAATACATCGAGGCAACCTACAACTCGCATGACTACGCACTGTTCGGCCAGGAGGTGAACAGCGCCACGTACGGTTTCGCGCGCATGAACATGTTCCTGCACGGCAAGGACGGCGCCACCATCGTCTGGGGCGATACCCTGAACGACCCCAAATTGATCGAGCGCGATGCGCTGATGAAGTTCGATGTGGTGGTTGCCAATCCGCCTTTCTCGCTCGACAAATGGGGGGCGGAGAACGCCGGCAACGACCGCTTTGCCCGCTTCTGGCGTGGCGTGCCGCCGAAATCGAAGGCGGATTACGCCTTCATCTCGCACATGGTCGAGGCGGCAAAGACGCGGGAGGGGCGAGTCGGCGTCGTCGTGCCCCACGGCGTTCTGTTCCGCGGCGGGGCAGAGGGGCGCATCCGCCAGGCGCTGATCGAGGAGAACCTGCTCGATACCGTGATCGGCCTGCCGCCCAACCTCTTCCCCACCACCGGCATTCCCGTCGCCATCCTGGTCTTCGACCGCGCGCGGGAGGCGGGCGGCGCGCACGAAGGGCGGCGCGACGTGATGGTGATCGACGCCAGCCGGGAGTACCGCGAAGGCAAGCGGCAAAACGCGCTGGAAGACGCGCATGTCGCCAGAATCGTCGAGACCTACCGCGCGCGTGTCACGGCGGAGCGCTACGCGCGGCCGGTGCCGGTCTCGGAGATCACCTCCAACGACTTCAACCTGAACATTCCTCGCTATATCGACACGGCGGAGACCGAAGCCGAGATCGACATCGCCGCGGTCGAACGGGAGATCGAAACCCTGGAGGGCGAGCTTGCCGAACTGCGCGGCAAGATGAAGGCGCATCTCAAGGAGCTTGGCCTCCATGGCTGACGGCAGGGGCATCGCCCGCCCAACCTGTAAGCATCGGTTACAGGTTCGCTCGGAGGGTGCGGCGTGAACTCCTTCCTTCCCCAGGTCCTGGAAGGGCTGCGGCTGACGCATGATGTCGTCGCCCTGGTCCGCGCTATTGGTGAGGGCAAGGGCAAGCAGGACCTGTTCAAGGAGCGCTCGCCCGAGATCCTGGAAAACCTCCGCCAGGTCGCGATCATCGAGAGCACCGAGTCCTCGAACCGGCTGGAAGGCATCACGCTGCCGCGCACCGCGATCGAGCGGCTGGTCCGGCGCAATGAGCCACCCCGTGCCGAAAACCGGTCGGAAGGCGAGATCGCGGGCTATCGCAACGTGCTCAACCTCATTCACGAGCAGCACGAGCACATGGACTTCAGGCCCAACCTCGTGTTGCAGCTCCACCGCGACCTGTTCACCTTCACCGGAATCGGCACGGCAGGGCGCTGGAAACCATCCGACAACCTGATTACCGAGCGCGCGCCGGACGGCACGACGCTTGTGCGCTTCACGCCCGTCCCGGCCTGGCGTACGCCGGCGGCGATGGACGAGCTGCATGCGCGCTTCGCGCAGGCCGGCTGCACCGAGGTGGATGGGCTGATGCTCCTCGCCCTCTACGTGCTTGACTTCCTGTGCATTCACCCCTTCGCGGACGGCAACGGCCGCATGGCGCGGCTGCTGACGGTGCTGCTGCTCTACCGCGAGGACTACGAGGTGGCCCAGTATATCTCGCTGGAACGCCTGATCGAGCGGACCAAGGCAAGCTACTACGAAACGCTCCATCGCGCCTCTCAGGGTTGGCACGAGGCGGCGCATGACCCGATGCCGTGGGTGGCCTATTTCCTCGGGGTCGTGAAGGCGGCCTATGACGAGTTCTCCCGCGATGCCGGGTCACTGCGGGACGGGCGGGGGGCAAAGACCGAGCTTGTCCGTCAGGCCATCGGCCAGATGCTCGGCGATTTCTCGATCTCGGAGCTGCACCAGCGCTGCCCCAGCGTGGGCTGGGACATGCTGCGCCACGTGGTCCGGCAGGAACGGGACGCCGGCCGGCTGGAGGCCACCGGCCGCGGCCGCGGGGCGCGGTGGCGGCGGGTCCCCGGAGGACCGGACGACGGGAATAGCGGCAAGAAGGGAGAAGGGGGTAATGAAGCTAGGTAAATTACCTAATTATGGGCCATATTACCCTGTTTTCGGGCAGCCAGCGGGAGGCAAGCCTGTGGGCTGGAACCCGACGGCAGCGCGCCTAGGAGCGGAAAACCAGTGAGATCATCTCCACTCCCTCACGCACCCTTAGGCGGTCTTGTCAGAATAAAATCCGGCGGAACACCCTCGAAAGGGAACATCGAATATTGGGGCGACGATTTGCCATGGATCACGGCCAAAGATCTCAAATCCCGCTATCTTGTCGGTTCTATCCAGAAGCTTTCTGCAGCGGGTAGGTCTATTGCGACAATCGCTCCGGCCGACGCGCTTCTGATCCTTGTCAGGGGTATGGGCCTCTTCAAGGACATGCCGATCAGCATTTGCAAGACGGAAGTCGCATTCAATCAAGACGTCAAGGCCCTCATTCCCGGTAACGCGATCGACAGCGGCTTCCTTTACTGCGCGCTAGAATCTCTAAAGCCAGTTCTAATGCAGCTTGTCGAAGCAGCCGGGCACGGCACCGGTCGGCTCGATACCGCAAAGCTGCTCGCCCTTCCTATCCCGCTTCCACCCCTTCAAGAACAACACTGGATCGCCGCCATCCTCGGCACCTGGGATGCGGCAATTGAGAAGGCAGGGCGCCTGCTTGACGCAGCGCAGAGTCAGTTTGAAGCCTTGCGGACGGAACTCTACCGCGAAGACGGCTCAGAAGAGCGATTGACCTTCGGTGCCTTCCTTGACGAGAGCCGCGTCCCCGGAAACAACGGCAGCACCGCTCGCAAGCTGACCGTCAGACTATACGGTAAAGGCATCGGACCGAAGCAAGACCGGACGGCTGGCAGCGCCAATACCAGATATTACATCCGGAGGGCGGGACAATTCATTTATAGCCGTCTCGACTTCCTGAACGGAGCCTTCGCGGTGGTGCCAGATCATCTCGACGGCTTTGAATCAACCCTCGATCTGCCCGCCTTCGAGATAGCTCCGCGCGTGAACTCCATCTGGCTACTGAACTATGTTACGCGCCCTGCATACTACGAAAATCAACAAAACCTCGCTCGTGGCCAGCGTGTCGCGCGACGGGTAAATCCGGACGATCTGCTCGCCTCTGAAATCGCAGTTCCTACGAGGGAGCGGCAAGATGAGGTCGCCGCGATCCTCACCCTGTGCATTGATGGGATAAACAGCATCAGATCACTGGTCGTGGCCCTTCGTCGCCAAAAGACCGGCCTGATGCAAAAGCTCCTCACGGGAAAAATCCGCGTGCCGGAGGCGGTCGCCGACCTCAGCCCGGCGGCCGACTGACATGGACCAGTTCGCGGCCTCGGAAAAATCGCTCTCGCAGGTGCCCGCCATGCACCTGCTCCAGGCGCTCGGCTATACGCTA
>JAKBCR010000301.1 GCA_021807675.1 Pseudomonadota bacterium | reverse complement strand
AGAAGGGTCCATTCGTCGATCTGCACCTCGCCAAGAAGGTGCAGGTGGCCGCGGCCAGGAACGACCGCAAGCCGATCAAGACCTGGTCGCGCCGCTCGATGGTGGTGCCGGAAATGGTCGGCCTGACGCTCGCCGTACACAACGGCCGCCAGCACATCCCGGTGCTCGTCACGGAAAACATGGTCGGCCACAAGCTGGGCGAGTTCGCCCCGACGCGCACCTTCAAGTCCCACTCCGGCGACCGCAAGGTCGAGGCGGCGAGCTGACATGCAAGTCGTCTCCAAGCTGCGCTACGCGCGCATCTCTCCGCAGAAATGCCGTCTGGTGGCCGACGTCGTTCGCGGCAAGCCCGCGGGCAACGCGCTCGCGACCTTGCAGTACATGCCCAAGAAGGGCGCCGAGCTCCTACGCAAGGTGCTCGCGGCTGCCGTCGCCAATGCGGAGCATAACCACGGCGCCGACATCGACGAGCTGAAAATCTCGCTCATTCACGTCGATGCGGCCCCGGTGCTCAAGCGTTTCGCCGCCCGCGCCAAGGGCCGCGGCGCGCGCATCGTCAAGCGCAACAGTCACATCACCGTCGCGGTGAGCGACGGTAAGAAGGATTAACGCATGGGTCAGAAGGTCAATCCGATTGGCATCCGGCTCGGCATCACGCGCGACTGGAGCTCGCGCTGGTTCGCCGGCCGGCAACAGTTCCCGGCGCAGGTGCACACCGACTTCCGCGTGCGGGAGTTTCTGCGCCGCAGACTTTCCGAAGCCTCGGTGAGCCGGATTCAGATCGAGCGTGCGGCGAAGAAGGTGAACATCACCATCCAGACAGCGCGACCCGGCATCGTGATCGGCAAGAAGGGCGAGGACATCGAGAAGCTGCGTCAGGAGACCGCAAAGCTCCTCGCGATGGCCGTCTCGGACGTGCGCCTCAACATCGCCGAGATCCGCAAGCCCGAGCTCGATGCGCAGCTCGTCGCCGACAGCATCGCCCAGCAGATAGAAAAGCGCGTAATGTTCCGCCGCGCCATGAAGCGTGCCGTGATGAGCACCATGAGAAGCGGGGCCCTCGGCGTGAAGGTGCGCGTGTCCGGTCGCCTCAATGGCGCGGAGATCGCCCGCACGGAGTGGTACCGCGAGGGCCGCATCCCGCTGCACACGTTCCGGGCCGACATCGACTACGGCCTCTCCGAGGCGAAGACCACCTATGGCGTTATCGGCGTCAAGGTCTGGATCTTCAAGGGCGAGGTGTTCGAGAAGACTGATCTCGAGAAGCAGGCCGCCGACGGCGAAGCCGGCGCACAGCAGGGCCAGGCGCCCGCCGCGACGCCGCCCGCCGAAGTGCCGGCGCAGGTGTAAGGAGCCGCAATGCTGCAGCCCAAACGCACCAAGTACCGCAAGCAATTCAAGGGCCGCAACGGCGGCCTGGCGCATCGCGGCAGCAATGTGTCCTTCGGCGAGTTCGGCCTCAAGGCCACCAGCCGTGCGCGCATGACCGCGCGCGAGATCGAGGCGGCGCGCCGGGCGATGGCGCGTTACGTGAAGCGCGGCGGACAGATCTGGATCCGCGTGTTTCCCGATGTGCCGATCAGCAAGAAGCCGCTGGAGGTCCGCATGGGCAGCGGCAAGGGTAACGTCGAGTACTACGTCGCGCGCGTCCAGCCCGGCAAGGTCCTCTTCGAGATGGAGGGCGTCGACGAGACGACGGCCCGCGAGGCCTTCCGGCTCGCAGGCTCGAAGCTCTCGGTGTCCACCAGTTTCGTCAAACGGCAGGTTCGGTAATGAAGCTCGGAGCGATCAAGCAGTACCGCGAGAAGATCGCGAAGTCCTCGCCGGCTGAGCTCGCCGACGAGCTGGTGAAGCTGCGAAAAGAGCAATTCGCCCTGAGGCTGCAGCGGGCTACAGGCCAGGCGCCGAAGCCGGATCAGTTCGGGGCAGCGCGCCGCAACATCGCGCGCGTGAAGACCGCGCTGCGCGTGGCGCGCACGGGAAAGAGTGGAAAATGATCACGAACATTTCTTCGAGCCAATTCGGGCGGGGTTCGCGGCGTTGCGCGAGTCCCGTAGCAGTCCGGCCGGAGGCCGTTAACAAATGAGCGCTAACGAGACCAACACCGCGCCGGCGGCTGCCGAGGCCAAAGCTCCGCGTACCCTCACGGGGCGCGTGGTGGGCGACAAGATGCAGAAGACGGTCGCCGTCGAGATCGAGCGGCTGATCAAGCATCCCACGTACGGCAAGTACGTGCGACGTACGACCAAGCTTCTGGCGCATGACGAGAATGGCGAGTCCCACGTCGGCGACCTCGTGACCATTACTCCCTGCCGGCCGCTCTCACGGCGCAAGTCGTGGCGACTGGTCCAGGTGGTCGAGAAGGCCACCGGACGCTGAAGGGGGCGCCAACATGATCCAGCTCCGCACGATGCTCAATGCCGCCGACAACAGCGGCGCGCGAACCCTGATGTGCATCAAGGTGCTCGGTGGCACTCGCCGTCGCTATGCGACCGTAGGCGATGTCATCAAGGTCAGCGTCAGGGACGCCATCCCGCGCGGGAAGGTGAAGAAAGGCGAGGTCTACGACGCAGTGGTGGTGCGCACCCGGCGCGGCGTGCGGCGGGCGGACGGCTCGCTCATCCGTTTCGACGGCAACGCGGCGGTGCTGCTCACGAACAAGCTCGAGCCGATCGGCACCCGCATCTTCGGGCCCGTGACGCGCGAGCTGCGTACCTCGCAGTTCATGAAGATCATCTCGCTCGCCCCGGAAGTGTTGTGATGAGCGTGAGGATCGCTTTCCTTCCGGCGCGCAGCGCCGCTACACGTAGCGGGTGTGCGGTCTTCCGCAGACCCGCAGAAGAGGTTGGCCGAAGGCCATGAACAAGATCAGAAAGGGCGACAATGTCGTCGTGCTGAGCGGCCGTGACAAGGGCCGCAAAGGCGCTGTCATCCAGGTGCTCGCCGACGGCCGCGTGGTCGTCGAGAGCATCAACATGGTGAAGAAGCACACCAAGCCGAATCCCCAGGCCGGCAAGCCCGGCGGCATCGTCGAGAAGGAGATGCCGCTGCCCGCCTCCAAGGTGGCCATCTGGAATCCGGCTGCCAAGAAGGCGGACCGCGTCGGGTTCAAGGTGCTGGCTGACGGCAAGAAGGTGCGCTACTTCAAGTCCAACGGAGAGATGCTCGAGGCGTAAGCGCCGGGCGGAATTCAAAATCTATGGTCAGGCTACAGCAGTATTATCGCGAACAGGTGCTCTCCCGCCTGCAGCGGGACCTCGGGATCGCAAATCCCATGGAGGTGCCGCGCATCACCAAAATAACGGTGAACATGGGCGTCGGCGAGGCGGTCGCGGACAAGAAGGTGATGGACGCGGCAGTCGCCGACCTCACCAAGATCACCGGCCAGAAGCCGCTCGTGACCAAGTCCCGCCAGGCGATCGCCTCGTTCAAGATCCGCGCGGGCCTCGCGATCGGCTGCAAGGTGACGCTGCGCGGAGCTCGCATGTACGAGTTCCTCGACCGCCTGATCAGCATCGCGATGCCCCGCATCCGCGATTTCCGCGGCGTGTCGCCGCGCTCCTTCGACGGCCGGGGCAACTACAGCCTGGGCGTGAAGGAGCAGATCATCTTTCCCGAGATCCAGTACGACCAGATCGATCAGATCCGGGGCATGGACATCACGATTACGACGACGGCGATGGACAACCGTCAGGGCCGAGCTCTGCTCGAGGCTTTCAACTTCCCTTTCCGGAAGTAAGAGGAACCGGTACGCCTATGGCGAAGACGAGCATGGTCGAGCGCGAGAAGCGGCGCAGCAAGATCGTGAAGAAATACGCGGCCAAGCGGGCGCAGCTCAAAGAGCTGATCCGCAGCCCGAAGACCTCCCCCGAGGAGCGCGCGGCGAGCCAAGCGAAGCTGCAGTCGCTGCCTCGGGATGCGAGCCCGTCGCGCGGGCGCAAGCGCTGCGCGATCACGGGCCGCTCGCGTGGGGTCTACCGCAAGTTCGGTCTCTCGCGGGTGAAGATCCGCGAGGTGGCCAACCGCGGCGAGATTCCGGGCCTCTCGAAGGCGAGCTGGTGAGGGACATCCTATGAGCATGACCGATCCGATCGCCGACCTCCTGACGCGCATCCGCAACGGCCAGACTGCGGGCAAGGCCGAGGTTCGCCTCGCCTCCTCGAGGCTGAAGACGGCGATCGTCAAGGTGCTGAAGGACGAGGGGTACATCGCCGACTACCGGCTCGAGGAGGAGAGCGGCAAGCCGACCTTGGCCATCGGCCTGAAGTACTTCGAGGGCCGTCCGGTCATCGACCGCCTGGAGCGCGTCAGCCGGCCGGGCCTGCGGATCTACCGCGGCAAGGACGAGCTGCCGAAGGTCCTGGGTGGCATGGGGACGGTGATCGTCTCCACTCCCAAAGGCGTCATGACCGACAAGCAGGCCCGCTCGATCGGACAGGGCGGCGAAGTGCTCTGCATCGTGGCGTAACGGAGAGCAATCCATGTCGAGAATTGCCAAAGCGCCGGTCGATCTGCCGCAGGGCGTCACCGCCACGATCGTGGACAGCGCCGTGACGCTGAAGGGCGCCAAGGGCTC
>JAKBCR010000300.1 GCA_021807675.1 Pseudomonadota bacterium | reverse complement strand
GGCCGTGTCGGAGGATGGCACCGTCAGCGTGAGCGGCAGGACCGTCCGCACCGGCGTGTATCCGATCGGCGTGGATGTGCAGGAGATCGGGCGCAGCGCGGTCAAGGCGGCGGGCTCCGGCCCGGTACAGCGGATGATGCAGAGTCTCGTCGGCCGGCGTCTCATCGTCGGTGTCGACCGGCTCGATTACAGCAAGGGGCTGCTCGAGCGCTTCCAGGCCTACCAGCAGTTCCTCGAGAGCTACCCGGAGCAGATCGGGCAGGTGACGTTCCTGCAGATCGCGCCGCTCGGCCGGCAGAAGGTCCAGGCCTACGCCCAGATCCGCGACTCACTCGAGCAGAGCTCCGGCCGCACCAACGGTCGCTTCGCGGACGCCGACTGGACCCCCATCCGCTATCTCAATCGCAACTTTCCTCATGCGACTTTGATGGGATTCCTGCGCGCGGCGCACGTGTGCCTGGTGACGGCGCTGCGCGATGGCATGAATCTCGTCGCCAAGGAGTTCATCGCGGCACAGGACCCGGACGATCCGGGCGTGCTCGTGCTGTCGAATCTCGCGGGAGCGGCCTGCGAGCTGACGGAGGAGTTGCTCGTCAATCCCTACGATACCAAGGGCATCGCCCGCGCCATCCAGCGCGCGCTCACCATGCCGCTCACGGAACGCCGAGCGCGCCATGCGGCTTCGCTCGCCGTCCTGCGGGAGAACGACATCCACCGTTGGCACACGCGCTTCATCGAGGATCTGCAGGTGGCCCGCGGGCGCTCCTCCCGCCGCAGCGCCGAGCCCGCGGAGCTCTCGGCGTTCCGCCGTTGAGTCTATTGGCTGCAAGTCGCCTGCGGCCGTTCGTCCATGGACTGCAAGTCGCCTGCGGCGCTTGTCGCACCTCCATGTACCGTGCCCTGATGAGCGGCGAGGTCGATGTCATCACCGCCTTCTCGAGTGACGGGCGTATCGCTGCGGATCACCTCACGGTGCTCGGGGATCCGCTGCACGTCATTCCACGCTATGACGCGGTCGTGCTTCTCTCGCCCCGGCGCGCCGCGCATCTGCCGAGCCGGATCGTGCGCCGGCAGCCGACTCCATGACGCGGCGGTTCCTGGCGGGGATCGAGCTGGGCGGCACGTGGTGCCGGTGTGTCGCCGGTACGGGTCCGGGCGACATCAGAGCCGAGGAGGAGGTGCCCACACGAGACCCGCAGAGCACGCTTGCAGCGCTCGCCCGGATCCTGGAGCGCTGGCAGAGCGCCCTCGGCGAGTTGGCCGCACTGGGTCTCGCCTCGTTTGGCCCGATGGACCTTCGCCGGGACTCGCCCGGTTACGGCCGCCTTGGCGCGACCCCGAAATCCGGTTGGCCTGGCATCGACCTGCGCGGGTTTTTCGCCCGGCGATTCGCGGTGCCGATCGGGCTCACCACCGATGTCATCGGCGCGGCGCTCGCCGAGGGCCGCTGGGGCGCGGCTCGTGGGCTGGCAGACTACGCCTATGTGACCGTCGGCACCGGTGTCGGTGTCGGGTTGATCGCCGGCGGCAAGGCCGTGCTCGGCTGTCACCACCCGGAGCTCGGCCACATTCGGGTCGCGCGATCGCCCTCAGACCAGTGGCGCGGTAGCTGCCCGTTTCACCAGGACTGTGTGGAAGGGCTCGTGTCGGGTCCCGCCATCGAGTCTCGCACGGGCAGCCGGCCCGCGGACATCCCACCCGACAGCGCGGTCTGGGATGCGGTCGCCCACACCCTGACGCAGCTCGCTCACGTCCTGGTGCTCGCCGCCGGACCCTGTCGCATTGTCATGGGCGGCGGGGTGATGGACGGTCAACCGCACCTCTTCCCACGTATCCGCCGCGGGCTCGAGCGGTCCATTGCGGGATACCTCGATCTCGAGGAGCTGACGGGCGGCGTCGACCGCTACATCGTGCGGCCGGCTCTCGGTACGCACGCCGGCCGTCTGGGCGGATTGGCCGTCGCCGCCGAGGCGGAGAGTAGCCGGTCAGCCGCTCCGGGCTGACAGGGCGGCGGAGTTGCCGCCCGTCGACGGTACAATTTCGGCTGGCGCTCTATTCCTGCGCGCTGGCACCAACCGCCACCCACGCGAGATCGGCGTTGGAAACGGATTCGAGCTTGAAGGTCCGTGCGGCGGCGGTCATGCGTGTCAGCGCCTGCGCGAGCGGCATCGGCGGCTTCGTGTCGCCCTTCTTGGCTTTGTGGAAGCGTACGGGGTTGATGCGCGCCACCACGTAGTTGCGCAGGTACGGCGACTTGAAGCCGCGCTGCTGCAGGACGGCGACGATTTTCTTCACCTGCGTGTCGATCGCCAACAGCCTCGCGGCGTAATCCTCACGCTCCCTCAGGCTCGCGGTCAGGGGCCGCTCGCTGAAGCGGTCCACCTTCTTCAGGAAAGCGCTGTACGCACCCCCGGCGAAGCGGGAGGAGCGCTCATAGACCGCCCCCAGGGTCAGCAGCTCGGGGGACTCGAACTCCGCCGCCCGCGCCGACTCGCTGCCGGCCTTCTGCCGCTTGGCGAGGCTGCGCGCCATGCGGATCACCTCGAGGCTGCGGTCGCGCAGGTTGTGCGCCTTCTCGGTGTTCAGAGCGAGGATGCGATACGCCAATGCCTCATCCGGGGAGATGAGCGCGGTGATCTGTCTCAAGCCGAGCACCTTCGCCGCCGCCAGGCGGTGCCGGCCATTCGGCGTCCAGAGCTTCCCGTCCTCGCCGCGCACCACGATCAGCGGATCGAGAAACGCGGCCGTCTCGCCGATCTTCGCGGCCAGTCGCTGGGCGTGCGTGGGGGAGAGGTCGCGCTGGAAGGGTGTCGGTTGCACAGCCGCGAGCGGCAGCGATGCCAGCAACAGCGGCCGGCCCCCCATCGGCTCGTGATAGGCCCCGATCGGTGCGCCGCCGGCGTCCCGCACCAGTGTCACCAGTTCCGCCACCTCGGGGCTGTCGACGCCCAAGGCGACCTGCGATGCATCGAGGCCGCGCGGCTGCGCTCCCGGGGCCAGCTTTCCTTTTGGACGCCCGGTCTTGGATGGGGACCTGGCGCGTGCGCCGGAAGTTTTCTTGCGAGCTGCCATGCGGGCTACGGTGCACAATGCGCGGCAATTGGTCAATCCTTTGCATGGAGGCGCCCCAGGAAACGGCCGCTTCATTTGTTCGGATCAAGACATGGACATGACTTCCTCATCGCCGCGGGCGCCCGCCGTGGGTGTGCCGGCGCAGCGCATCGATTCCGAGGGACGCGCGCACGTCGATTTTCGCGCGGTGCTGGCGCTCGCCTTGCCGCTGATGGCGAACAGCGCGGTCCAGATCATCCTGAACCTCACCGACATGTGGTTCGTCGGGCACATCTCGACTGCAGCGCTGGCCGCCGTCGGCGCCGTGCAGTGGATGATTCTCGCGGTGGTCTTCGTCGTCGGCGGTGCCGGTATGGCGGTTCAGACGCTGGCCGCACACGCGCACGGCGCGCGCCGCTACCGGCGCGCGGCGCAGGCCGCCTGGACGGCACTCTGGTTGACGGTATGCGCAGCGCCCGTCTTCATCGGGTTGGGCGCCGCGGGCAAGGAAATCCTCGCCCCGTTTGGTTTCGATCCGCGCGTCGCCAGCCTCGCGCAGGAATTCTGGTTCCCGCGCGTCGGGGGTGCCTGCTTCGGAGTCGCCGGATGGGCGATGATCGGCTTCTTCAACGGCATCGGGCGGCCGCGAGTCAGTTTCTTCGTGGCCGTTGCGACGGCAATCTCCAACGCCGTCTTCAACGACGTCTTCATTTTCCGATTGGGATGGGGGGTTGCCGGTTCCGCATGGGCGAGCAACGTGGCGCAGGCGGTGGGATTCGCGATCGCGTTCACCTTCTTTCTCAGAGTGCCGTTCCGTAACTCTCACCAGTCGCACTTGGCTTGGCGCCCGCGCCGGCGCCTCATTCGCGAGCAGCTGCGCCTGGGCCTGCCCATGGGAATGATGCCGGCGGCGGACGTGCTCGGCTTCTCCGTATTCCAGATGATGGAAGTGCGTTACGGCACCGTTGCCGGCGCGGCCACGCAGATGGTGTCGGTATTGACCTCGATCGCCTATATGCCCGGGATCGGGATCGCGACCGCCGCCGCGACCCTCGTCGGGCAGTCGATCGGCGCCGGTGATCGGAGCTGGGCGCTGCGGCTCGGCACGCGGGTCATCTTCCTGGCGGCGCTCGTCATGGGAGGCATTGGTCTCGCGCTTGCGGCATCAGGGCCTTGGCTGCTGCCGTTCTTCGCCGGAGCACACGATCACAACGCCACCACCGCGGCGGGGCTCGGCATCCAACTTCTCTGGCTCGCCGCGGCCTATCAGTTCTTCGACGGCATGAACCTCGGGAGCAGCATGTGTCTGCGCGGCGCGGGGGACGTCAGAGTGCCGGTCGCGCTCGTCTTTCCGGTCTGCTGGCTCGTGTTCCTGCCGCTCGCGCACATGCTGATCTTCGCGCCCGGGCAGGGGTGGTTTCACTTCCTGCCGCAGCTCGGCTACGGGGCCGCGGGCGGCTGGACGGCCGTCCTCATCTACGTCGTCCTCCTCGGAACAACGCTCTTCCTGCGCTGGCGCTCGCGTGCCTGGCAGCG
>JAKBCR010000299.1 GCA_021807675.1 Pseudomonadota bacterium | reverse complement strand
TGGCAGGAATTCTGAATCATGCAGCCCTTTGACAAGAACAGCGGAGCATAACGATGGCACGGATACTCGCGGTTGACGATTCGGCGGCCATGCGCCAGATGGTCGGAATTACGCTCACCGGTGCCGGGCATCAAGTCGAGCAGGCTGCCGACGGCGTCCAAGCATTGCAGATCGCCGAGCGCCAGAAGTTCGATTTGGTTATCACCGACGTGAACATGCCGAACATGGACGGCATCACCTTGGTGCGCGAGCTGCGTGCCCGCGCCGGCTACCGCTTCGTGCCGCTGCTGGTGCTCACCACCGAAGCGACGGTGGAGCGCAAGCAACAGGGCAAGGCTGCCGGAGCGACCGGTTGGCTTGTCAAGCCATTTAATCCCGATCGGCTGCTCGCCACCGTCAGCAAGGTGCTCAGCTGACCCATTTCCGTTTTTTGGTCGTTCCCTTGTCTACACTACGCTTGCAACGAGGTTTGAAATGAAATCCGCGAAGAAAGCCCTGGCCACCCTGGCTGTCTCCTGTGCGATCGGCCTGCCTGCCGCGTATGCCAATTGCCACCTACCGCCCGCGCCGAGCAAGTTGCCAGACGGCGCCACCGCGAGCCAGCAGCAAATGGTCACTGCGATGCACACCGTCGAGGAATACAACCACGACGTGCAGACCTATCTGCAGTGTCTGAAATTTGAGGTACGCCAGAACCAGATGAGCGCGGACGACCAGGTCAGTCTGCACAATGCAGCCGTGGATCAGCTGAAGCAGATCGCTTCGCAGTTCAACCAGCAGGTGCAGATTTTCAAGTCCAAGCATAGCTGAGCTTAATATCCGTACCGGCAAGGGGTTACGCCCCGCTCCAGCTCTGGTCGCACGCGCCGAAGACGGAGCGCCGCGGCACGGCCGCGTGCACCCTTCGCGGTTATGGCACATTGACGCTGGTCAGACATGACGCGACAGACAAATTCTCCCGCGCCGTCCGCACACGGCGCCGATGACCTCGAGCAGGCGGCGGCCACGGCTGCGGCACTGATCGAGTTAGCGCTGCATCAGTCGTTGACTCCGGTCGATGCTTTGGGTCGGGCGCTCGCCCGTCTTTCGGCCATGCTGCCGCTCGCTTCGGACGATGTGCGTGCCGAACTCGCCACCTGCATTGAAAGTCTACAGTTTCACGACCGCATGGTGCAGCAGCTGTCGCAGGTTCGAGACCTGCTGGCCAGCGCGACGACCGTTCAGCCGAGCGGACCGAGTCCGCCCGGCTGGCCTGCGCTGCGCGATCGGTTGCGTGCGCATTTCACCTCCGAGTCGCATTGGCTGCTATTCAACCTGCTGCTGCCCGGCGAGGACGTGCCGATGCCGGTGCATCTGCATGCCGAGGAAGGCAGCGTGGAGCTGTTTTGACCATGCACGCCGCGCCCCTGCCCGAGCCCAGTACGCATCGCGCACGCGAATTCGTGTTCAGCGAGAGTGATTTCCAGGCGTTACGCACGCTGGTGAAGTCCCTCACGGGTATTCATCTGACCGAACAGAAGCGCGAACTGGTCTACGGGCGTCTGACGAGGCGCCTGCGTGCGCTGCGGCTGCATACATTCGCCGAATACCGCGAACTGATCGCACACGACAAGCACGAGGTGACCGAGCTATGCAATGCGATCACCACCAATCTCACGTCATTTTTCCGCGAGCCGCATCACTTTCAATATCTGCGCGATCAGTGGCTCGCCCCGCTCATCGCTGACCCGCGCGGCACTCGGCGGCTGCGGATCTGGTCAGCCGCCTGCTCGACGGGCGAGGAGCCCTATTCGATCGCCATGACGCTGCTCGAGACGCTTCCACACCCGGAACGCTGGGATGTTCGCGTTTTGGCTACGGATCTTGACTCCGAGGTGCTCGAGCGAGCTCGCCGCGGCGTCTACCCGCTCGAGCGGCTGAACGGCGTGTCGACCGAGCGACAGGCCCGATTCTTTCGCGATCCCCACGATGGGCGCAGCAGCGCTCGGCAGATCGCGCCGGAACTGGCTGCTCTGATCACGTTCAAGCAGCTCAATCTTATGCAATCCCTGCCGATGAAGGGACCATTAGACGTCGTCTTTTGCCGCAACGTGGTGATTTACTTCGACAAGGAAACACAGCGCGACCTGTTCGCGCGCATCAGCCAACTGCAGCGCCCCGGCGATCTGCTCTTTCTCGGTCATTCCGAGAGTCTGTTCAAGGTCAGTGACAGCTATGCCCTCATCGGCAAGTCCATTTACCGGCGTGTCTGAGCCGCGCGCTTCGGCAGCGCAGACTCGCAGTTCCAGTGCGAGCGCCAACGAGCCACCAGCCGCTGTCCCCGGATTCGAGCATTTCGAACGGCACTGGGACCGAGAGAACGGCTGGACGGTGAAGATCCTGCCGGGAGAGTACTACGTCTCGCGTGGTGAAGAGGCGATCAGCACCGTGCTCGGTTCGTGTGTCTCGGCCTGCGTACGTGACCCGCAGCGCGGGGTCGGCGGAATGAACCATTTCATGCTGCCCGAGGACACCGCGGTGGGGCCGAATGATTGGCTCGACCCGGCGGTCGGCCTCGCCACCCGGTATGGCTCATACGCGATGGAGAGCCTCATCAACGATTTGCTGAAACTCGGCGCCGCACGTGAACGGCTCGAGATCAAATTGTTTGGCGGGGGACAGATTCTGGCCGCAATGACGGATGTCGGGGGCCGGAATATCCGCTTCATCCGCAACTACTTAACGCTCGAAGGCTATGGCGTTGCCGCGGAGGATCTCGGCGGCACCCAGCCTCGCAAGGTCGTCTATTTCCCGGTCACCGGTCGTGCGAGGTTGCGCAAGTTGCGTCCGATCGAGAATCGCATCATCAGCCGCCACGAGCAGCTGTACCTCGAGAGCCTCGGGCGGCAATCCACCGGCGGCGACGTGGAGCTGTTCGAATGATGGCCCAGGGCGGGAACCTGTCGGGCGAGCGTGTAAACGCGGTGCGCGAGCGCATTCGAGTGCTGATCGTGGACGATTCGGCGCTGGTGAGAACGCTGCTGACGGAAATGCTGAGCGCTGCACCCGATATCGAGGTCGTCGGAGCTGCGGCGGATGCGCATGCCGCGCGGGAGAAGATCAAGCGCCTCAATCCCGACGTCATCACGCTCGATGTCGAAATGCCACGCATGGACGGCATCACTTTCTTGCGTAACCTGATGCGCTTGCGCCCCATGCCCGTGGTCATGGTTTCCTCGCTGACCGAGCGCGGCGCCGATGTGACCCTGGATGCGCTTTCGCTCGGGGCCGTCGATTACCTGCCCAAGCCGAAGATTGATCTGGCGGCGACATTTGCTGAATATGGCAATGAATTGGCGGACAAGATCCGCACAGCCGCCCGCGCGAGCGTGCGCGCACTCGATCCTCGGCGCATCGCGGCACGCCCCCCCGGGCCGGCACACAGCGTCGATGCCGTATTGCCACGCGGCGGAGCAGCGCGGCCCTTACGGACCACCGATCGGATCATTGCCATCGGCGCCTCGACGGGCGGCACAGAGGCCATCAAGGAAGTGCTCACCCGCCTCCCTCCCGACAGCCCTGGGGTGGTGATCACGCAGCACATCCCGAAAGCTTTCAGCGGGCCATTTGCTCGACGCATGAACGATTGCTGCGCCGTTTCTGTCATGGAGGCGCAGGACGGGCAGCAAGTCCTCGCAGGACACGTGTACATTGCGCCGGGCGATCAGCATCTGATGGTCATCCGCGATGGCGCCCGCTACATCTGCCGCCTCGACGACGGCGTTCCGGTCAACCGGCACAAACCATCGGTGGATGTACTCTTTCGCTCTGTCGCGCAGAACGTCGGCCGCAACGCGATCGGGGTGATTCTCACGGGCATGGGCAAGGACGGGGCCCGGGGTCTGAAGGAGATGCTCGACAACGGCAGTCACACCATCGCCCAGGACGAGGCGTCGAGCGTCGTGTGGGGCATGCCGGGCGAGGCGGTCGCCATCGGCGCCGCCGAACATGTCATACCTTTGGAGAACGTGGCTGCCAAAATCCTTTCGTTGGCCGACACCATGGACATTACGCGCGAGTCCCGAGCGGCGCAGGACTCGAGCGCCAAGTGAGCAGTGGACGAGATTGGCAAGACGCTATCAAGTCCCATCGCTTCCCGCCGATACACAGATGTAAGACGAGGCCGCCGCTTTGAGTACTCCCGCTGAAGAGATTTCCCCCACCACCGCTGCCGTCGGCAGTTCGGACGTCTTTGCCTTCGTACAGGCACTTGCGGCCGAACTGTCCAAAGGCAAGGTGGAACTGCCGAGCTTCCCGGATATCGCGCTGCGCGTCCGCCAGGTACTCGCCGACGATGAGGTAACCCAGGAGAAGGTCACTCGCATCGTCGGCTCCGAGCCGATGCTCGCCGCGCGTTTGCTGCAGATCGCCAATTCGGCCGCGATCAATTTCAGTGGCCGCCCGATCATCGAGCTGCGCAGCGCCATTGCCCGGCTCGGGTTCAATATGGTGCGCAGCGCGGCCATCGCCTTTGCAATGTCGCAGCTCAAGAAGAGCGAGAATCTGAAAGGTCTGGAGCAGCCGCTCGATGACCTTTGGCGCACGAGCGCCGCAGTCGCTGCGATGTCG
>JAKBCR010000068.1 GCA_021807675.1 Pseudomonadota bacterium | reverse complement strand
CGAGAGCCCCCGGGCGGGTGGTACGGCTGGAACTGGGGTCCATGGGGGGGGGGCGGGGCCACCTTGGTGGTGAGCCGGATCAACTCGACCCGGTGACCTCGGCGAAAGCCCAGTGTCAGGTGATCCTGAGGGGAATGCCGCTCAGGAAGTCGCGCTTGCCGAGCTCGACGCCGTTGTGGCGAAGGATGCCGTAGGCGGTGGCGAGGTGGAAGTAGAAGTTGGGAAGGGCAAAGTGATTCAGGTAGTCGGCACCCCGCATGTGCCCCTTGTTATCCGGGCCGAGCGGGAAGGTGATCTCACGGTCAGCCGCGCCGTCGATCTTCGAGGCATCGAGCCGCTTCACGAAGGCGACGGTTCTGGCGATACGCGCCTGGAGCTCCGCAATCGTATTCTCCTTGTCCTCATCCCGTGGCGCCTCGACGCCGGTGAGGTGCGCCCCGGCGTTCCTGGCGAGGTCGCATGCGATCTGCACCTGACGAGTCAATGGGAACATGTCCGGGAAGAGGCGGGAATTGAGCAGCACCGCGGGATCGAACCGCTTCGCCTCGGCATAGGCCTGTCCTTTGTCGAGGAGTGCCGAAAGGGCGGTGAGGCCGATCTCGAACGTCTGAATCGCTGCGCGGGACATCGACATGGGGAAGAACCCTCGGTAGTCGGTACATGGACGCGGGATATTACCAATGTTCTCTGGCTTCAGATCTCGCTCCGTGAGGCCTGAGACCACGATCCGGCCCGGAGGCTTGTCCGCGATTTCCCCGAGCAAGCCGGCAAGGGGCGGCTTGCTGCCATAGGCTCATTCTGCGACGGCCGGTTGCATCGGGTCGGCCGCTGTGGCTTCATTGGCCGAAGCATGCGCAGCTTCGAGATCACCGGCATAGATCATGTCGTCGTGAGGGTCGCCGACTCGGCGCGGGCGCTCGCCTTTTACCGGGGTGTGCTCGGACTCGTCGTGGAGCGGGAGCTGGGCGACATCGGGCTCATCCAGCTTCGCGCAGGCCGCGCGCTGATCGATTTGATTCCGGCCGGCGCGGCGGGCCCAGCCGATCCCCGCAGACCCAACATCGACCACTTCGCGCTCGAGGTTCGCGGTTTCGATGAGGCCGCCCTCCGCGCCCATCTGGCGGCGGCGAACGTCACGATCGAGGAAGCAGGGCTGCGCTATGGCGCGGCAGGAGAGGGACTGTCGCTCTACGTGCGCGACCCCGATGGCAACAAGGTAGAGCTCAAGGCCGCAGCCGCTGGGGGCCGATAAGGGCCGGCGCGCGCCCCTACTTCTTCTTGACGGCTTCCCGATACGCCGTCGCAAATGCCTCGACGAACGTATGCGGCAGATGGTCCGCCGGCATTTCGATGAGGTTGCGGTAGAAGGTGGTAAAGAGCTCCCAATATTGGGCCTTGTCGGCCGAGCGCGCCTTGCCGCGCCGTGCGGCCCGCTCGAAGCGCGCCTCGAGTTCCGCCGGGTCCAGACGGTCGAGGAACTCGATGAACGCGGCGCGCGTCGCCTGCGCCGCCGCCTGCTCGTGAGCCTTGGCGTCGCCCACGGCTTCCCGCAGCCACTGCACGGCATCGATGCTGCGGCTCTCGTGCTGTATCAGAAGCTCCATCAGCAGCTCATCGACGGTCGAGCGTCCCAGCGAGGGCCGCGGATCGTCGGGTTCCGGAGGCGGCAGCTCGATGCGGAAGCGGTCGCGAATCTCGCTGCGGGAGCGCTCGAGATCCTTCAGGCCCACCAGCGCTTCGCGCAGGAGCTGGCCACTCAGATGCAGGAGACGGGTTTGAGCTTCCGCCGGCAACCTCTCAGGGTCGAGGCCCGCGCCCCGACAGAAGGCCTGCAGTCCCGATTGCACGTCGTAGAGCGCCGGCGCGCTCGCTCCGCGTGAGTCCCGGCCTGCGGCCTTGGCAAGCCGCGCGATCCGCCGCGCAATCGAATCGTCGCTCGGCTCGGTGGCCGGCGCCGATTTGGCCACGGGGCCGCGGACGGGCGCCGAGGAGATGGCCTGGCCGTAGGCGTTCACCGGCTGAAATCGCCCCGAGCCCGCAGAATCGCCGACCAGGAGCTCCTCGAGGTCGAGCATGGCACCGATGTCGGTCTGTGCGGCCCGCCCGATGGGGTGCAGCGCGTGAATGCTCGTCGGCACGGCCGTGGCCGGATCGAGCTCGGGGATCTCGGGGACGGTCTCGCTGTCCAGGGCGACGACGATCTGGTAGTCGCCGAGCCGAAGGATGTCGCCGTTTTTCAGCCGGTAGCCGCTCGAGCCGAGCTTGGCGATCGGCTCCGGCTCGTCATTGACGAACGCCCCATTGGTGCTCAGGTCCTCGAGGAAGAAATGTCCATCGCGGAAATTTACCCGGGCATGGTGAGCCGAAACGTAGCGCAGCGGATCCGGCAGCACCCAGTCGTTATCGCTCGAGCGTCCGATCGAGCCGCCGCCCACGTCGAAAACGACGGTATGACGCTCGGCGAGCTGCCGCCGATGATCGCTGACGACGCGCAGGCGAAGCGACATGGTGCCCTGAAGTCAAGTGCCGTTGCTGCGAAAAACCTAGCCCATTGCACGGACGCGGCAGCTTCCCCGGCACGCCCGGCAATATAATGTCGCCTCCCAAAGTAGCAGCGGCCCCCATTCGAGCCATGGCAGCCAGTCACATTTTCCGCATTATGTTCGTGAATCAGGGCAAGGTTTACGAGGTTTACGCCCGCAAAGTAGGGCACGGGGAGCTCTTTGGGTTCATCGAGGTCGAGGAGCTGGTCTTCGGGGAGCGCTCCTCCGTGGTCCTGGACCCGTCCGAGGAGCGCATCAAGAGCGAGTTCACGGGGGTCAAGCGAACCTTCCTGCCGCTTCATTCGGTGCTGCGGGTCGACGAGGTCAAGAAGCAGGGAGTGAGCAAGATCACGACCCTCGAGGGCGGCGCGAACGTGGCGCAGTTCCCGATGCCGATGTACTCGCCGCCGGGCGAGAAGAAATAAATGGCGGGGCGGCTCCTCGTCCTGCCCGGCGCCCCGGCGCTCTCGGGCTTTCGCATCGAGAAGCTGCTTGCCCGTATCGCGACGGTGGAGTCCGCGGTGACCGGCCTCGCCGCACGCTTCGTGCATTTCGCGGCCCTGGCGCGGCCCCTCGGCGAGGGGGAGCAGCGGATCTTGCGCGAGCTCCTGACGTATGGGCCTCGCGCCACGACGGGGAGCCAGGGCGGTGAGGGGGAGCGGTTGCTCGTGGTGCCGCGCGAGGGGACGATCTCGCCCTGGTCGAGCAAGGCGACGGACATCGCGCATGTCTGCGGACTGTCGGCTGTGGAGCGGATCGAGCGGGGCGTCGAGTACCGGATCACCGCCCGCAGGCCTCTCGGGCCCAAGCGGCTGTCGCAGCTCGCCCCTGCGCTCCTCGACCGGATGACCGAGACGGCGCTGCTCGATGCCGGCGAGGCGGAGCGGCTCTTCGATCACTCGGCGCCGCGACCGGTACAGCGGATCGCGCTTGCGGGAGGGCGTGCAGCCCTGGAGGAAGCGAATCGCGCGATGGGACTCGCGCTCTCGGAGGAGGAGATCGACTATCTCCTGGCGAGCTTCCGGCAGCTCGGCCGCGATCCGACCGATGCCGAGCTCATGATGTTCGCGCAGGCCAACTCCGAGCACTGCCGCCACAAGATCTTCAACGCGCGTTGGATCATCGACGGAGGCGAGCGGCAGGAGTCGCTCTTTGCGATGATCCGCCACACCCATGCCCGCCACCCCGCGGGCATCCTCTCGGCCTATCGCGACAACGCGGCGGTGATCGAGGGCGTGGAGGGACTGCGTTATTTCCCCGACCCGAGAACCGGCGCCTATTGCGAAAGCCGTGAGGCCATAGACATCCTGATGAAGGTCGAGACGCACAATCATCCCACCGCGATCTCGCCCTTTCCGGGGGCCGCAACCGGCTCGGGCGGGGAGATCCGCGATGAGGGCGCGACGGGCCGCGGCGCGCGGCCGAAGGCGGGCCTCACCGGCTTCTCGGTATCGAACCTGCGCATTCCCGGTTACGAGCGGCCGTGGGAGCGTCCGTCCGCGATTCCCGGGCGCATCGCCTCGCCGCTCGAGATCATGCTCGAGGGCCCGATCGGCGCCGCTTCCTTCAACAACGAGTTCGGGCGGCCGGCGATCTGCGGCTACTTCCGCACCTTCGAGCTCGCCGCCCCCGGCGACCCGCCGGGGCGGGTGCGCGGCTACCACAAGCCCATCATGATCGCCGGAGGCCTAGGCAACATCCGCCGCTCGCACGTCGAGAAGTCCGACGTGCCGGTCGCGGCGAAGCTCATCGTGCTGGGCGGGCCCGCCATGCTCATCGGCCTTGGCGGCGGGGCGGCTTCCTCGGTGGGGAGCGGTGCCTCGAGCGCCGACCTCGACTTCGCCTCCGTGCAGCGCGGCAACGCGGAGATCCAACGCCGTGCGCAGGAAACGATCGACGGCTGTTGGGCATTGGGCGAGGACAACCCTATCCTCCTCATTCATGACGTCGGGGCGGGCGGACTGTCGAATGCGGTGCCGGAAGCGGTGGCGCACAGCCAGCGCGGCGCACGTGTCGATTTGCGAGCGATCCCGAGCGCGGAGCCCGGCATGTCGCCTCTCGAGCTCTGGTGCAACGAGGCGCAGGAGCGTTATGTCATCGTCGTGGCGCCCCAGGCACTCGGAGTGTTCGCTGCCATCGCCGAGCGGGAGCGCTGTCCTTACGCCGTGATCGGGGAAACCGACGGTACAGGCCGGCTGACGGTCACCGATCCCCTGCTTGGCGGCGAGCCGGTGGACATGCCGCTCGAGGTCCTCCTCGGCAAGCCGCCACGCATGGTGCGAGACGTGCGCAGCGTCGCGAGGCAGCCGCGGCCGCTCGATCTCAATCGCATCGAGCTGCACGAGGCGGTCTATCGCGTGCTGCGCCTGCCGACCGTGGCCGACAAGACCTTCCTCATCACCATAGGCGATCGGACGGTGGGCGGCCTGGTGAGCCGCGATCAGCTGGTAGGCCCCTGGCAGGTGCCGGTGAGCGACGTTGCGGTCACGGTCGCGGATCATCGTGGCCATGCGGGCGAGGCGATGGCGATGGGAGAGCGCACGCCGGTCGCGGTGCTCGATGCTCCTGCCTCTGGCCGCCTCGCGGTCGCCGAAGCCATCACCAACATCCTGGCGGCGGACGTTCCATCGCTGAGCCGCATACGCCTGTCCGCCAACTGGATGGCGGCGTGCGGTGAGGCGGGGGAAGACGCGGCGCTCTATGAGACGGTGCAGGCCGTCGGCAAGGAGCTATGTCCTGCGCTCGGCATCGCCATTCCGGTGGGAAAGGATTCGCTGTCGATGCGGACGCTCTGGCGGGAGGGAGCAGCGCAGCGCAGCGTGGTTGCGCCGGTATCGCTCATCGTGTCGGCATTTGCGCCGGTCGATGATGCGCGGCGGACCTGGACAGCGGCGCTGTGCACCGGTCAGGGCCCGACGGCGCTCTGGCTGATCGACCTCGGCGCCGGACGCAACCGGCTGGGAGGCTCGGCGCTAGCACAGGTCTACGGCGAGCTCGGCGCGCAGCCGCCCGATCTCGACGACAGCCAACGGCTGGTGCGGCTCGCCGCGGCACTGGCGGAGCTGCGGCAGGCCGGGCTCGTGCTCGCCTATCATGATCGGTCCGACGGCGGATTGATCGCGACGCTGTTGGAGATGGCGTTTGCCGGCCATTGCGGCCTCGATATCCGCCTGCCGGCGCAGACCGAATCGCCGGCGCCGCAGCTCTTCGCGGAGGAGTTGGGAGTGGTGCTGCAGATCGCGGCAGCCGAAGAGGCCAGGGTGCAGGAGATCCTCTCGCGCCACGGACTCGCCGACCTCGCCATGCGCGTGGCTGTGCCGTTGCAGGAGCTGCGAGTGCGCATCCATGTCGGGGCCGAGCGGGTGCTCGATGAATCGTGGGTGGATCTGCGCGGTGCGTGGTCCGAGACGTCCTGGCGGATGCGCCGGCTGCGCGATGATCCGCAGTGCGCGGACGAGGAATATGCGGCGCAGACCGCCGCGGCCGATCCGGGACTCGAGATCGCATTGACCTTCGATCCGGAGGAAGACATCGCGGCGCCTTACCTCTCTCGGGGTGCGAGACCGAAGGTGGCCGTCCTCAGGGAGCAGGGCGTCAACAGTCACACCGAGACCGCCGCCGCCTTCGAGCAGGCGGGCTTCGCGCCCTACGACGTCCATATGACGGACATCGTGGCCGGGCGGCACCGGCTGGCGGAGTTCGCCGGCATCGTCGCCTGCGGTGGGTTTTCCTACGGTGACGTGCTCGGGGCGGGCGAGGGCTGGGCGAAGTCGATTCTTTTCAACGACGCGCTGCGGGAGGAATTCCAACGCTTCTTCGAGCGGACGGAGACCTTTGCCCTGGGGGTGTGCAACGGCTGCCAGATGTTCGCGGCACTGAAGAGCATCATCCCCGGAACGGCGCACTGGCCGCGCTTCGTCCGCAACCGCAGTGAGCAGTACGAGGCGCGCTTCACCCTGGTCGAGGTGCTTCGCTCGCCCTCCGTGCTCCTTGCCGGCATGGAGGGCTCCTTCCTGCCGATCGCGGTGGCTCACGGCGAGGGGCACGCGGAGTTCGAGTCGCGGGCGGCGGCCGAGGATTGTGTGCAGCGGGGGCTCGTCGGATTCCGCTACGTCAACCACGACCGCACCGTCGCCGGCCGGTATCCCTTCAACCCCAGCGGCTCGCCGCTTGGGATCGCCGCGCTCAGCAACCTGGATGGGCGTGTGACCATCACGATGCCGCATCCGGAGCGGTCGTTCCGCTATGTGCAGAACTCCTGGCATCCGCGCGAAGCAGGGGAGTACAGCGGCTGGATGCGACTCTTTCGGAACTCACGGCGGTTCCTCGACTGACGTCGGATTCGGACGCTGGGAATGGCGTTGCCCAGTCTTTCTGCGTTTGTATAAAAACACCCATGAGAGCTGGTGTGCACCCAATCTGTCCATACAATGGGCTTTCTTCACGGCAGCCCAATCAGGAGCGGACAGATGAATACGCTCGCCGAAGTTGAAAGCGCGGTTCTGCAACTGTCGCAGGTGGAGTGCGACAGGCTCGTCGAATGGCTGGAGACGAGCCGGCGGAATCGGCTCCGCGTCTTCGAGTCAGCGGCGAAATACGGAGCTGAACCACAGTTCCCCATGACGTTCGAGGAGTATCTCGAGCTCGAGGCGAATTCGCGGATCCGTCACGAGTACCTTGCGGGCGAAGTATTCGCGATGTGCGGAGTGGCTCCGCGCCACAATCGGATCGCAGGACGGTTTCACGGTGCCTTCCGCGATCATCTAAAGGGAGGCCCGTGCGAGCCATATATCAGTGATGTCGCCGTGAAGTTGCGCATCAGCCGCGATGATTACGCCTACTATCCCGACGTCATGGTCGTCTGTGGACGAGAGAAGGGAGAGGAGCGCTTCTTCACCGATCCAAAGCTCATTGTGGAAGTCCTCTCGCCATCCACGGCCAGCGTGGATCGGCACGAGAAGCGCATCGCCTATCGCAGGATCGAGGCTCTCGAAGAGTATGTCATCGTCGCGCAGGACGAGATCGAAGTGACGGTGTTTCGGCGAGAGGAGACCTGGGCGCCACTCATCCTCGAAACTCTCGATTCGGTTCTCGAGCTGCGCTCGATCGGGCTGGCGCTGCCACTGGCGCTCGTCTATGAAGGAGAGGCAATGTAGGCCACGCCTGGTGGCATCGATACGGTGCTATCGAGGTTGCTGATCGTTGCGCTCGCGCATGAGGCGGTCGAGCAGGGACAAAGGGTCGGCGGACGGAAGCCGTCCCTCGCCGGCTCCATATGAGAACCAGTGCTCGTAAGGATCGACGCCCGCGGCGAGCAGGTCGGGGTTTTGCTCGCGGTACCAATCGCTGCGCAAGAGCGCCCTCAGGACCGCTGACTCGCGGCCGCCGACCACGCCGATGAGCTTTGCGATGTTGGGTTGGCGGGCCGGCGCGGCCGCCGTGGGCGCGCTCGATTCGTACAGACTGTTGGGGAGCGGCGGCAGCGTCTCGTCAGCGGCCAGCGCGATCCAGTAGATCGGAGCGGGGCGTTCCCCCGCGGTCTCGCTGGTTTCCCGGCGTCTCCACAGGGGGCTCGACTCCTCCTCCTCCGCGATGATGGAACTTCGCATCACGCGCTGTCCCACCAGTCTGACCTGGCGAAAGTGAGCGGCGAGAAGCGAGTGGAATTCCTGCTTGTAGAGCTCTTTGACGTGGAAGGGGTTGCGGTATCCGGGCTTGTCGGAATATTCCGCCTTGTCCGGGCTCGATATCACCAGCAGTCCGGCCGGCCTCAGCACGCGCCGTATCTCGCGCAGCATCCGCTCGTGCTCGGTGTGATGCTCGATGGTCTCGAAGCTGACCACGACGTCGACCGAGCGGTCGGCGAGCGGAATGGCCGCGCAGGAGCCGCGGGCGAAGTGCAGATTGTCCCGCCGATAGCGTCCCGTCGCTTGCTCCACCGCGGCCGATGCGATGTCGACCCCCGTTACGCGGCGCGCCCTGGCGGCCATGATCGCGCTGCCGTAGCCTTCTCCGCACGCGATGTCGAGAACTTCCCTGTCGACCGTCAGCTCCGCGGCGAGCAGATACCGGTGCCGGTGCTCGAGCTCGATATCGCCGGACATCCTGTCGGGCAGAAAACGCTCGCCGTCCGCCGGCAGTGAGTCCTGTTCGGTCACGCTCATTGCGCCAGCCGGCGCTCGTGAGCGGCGGCAGGATGGTCGCGGTCGGCGGCGTCCGGTTGACGCTCCGTGAGCAGCCTCGTGGCCCGGACCAGCTTCTCGTTGAGTGCCGTGATGACATCGTCCCGCAGGGCCAGCTCGGCGCTGCGGCGCCGGGCCAGCGTGGAGGCTTCCCGGAGCACGAGCTCGGGATCCGCGCCGTCGATGCCGAGCTCGCAGGCTAGCCGCTCGATCTGCTCGTAGATCGGCAGATGATCCGCCGCCGAATGCATCGCGGGCATCCGCAGCGGCGTGCCGGCCAGGGCGGCGCGCGTGGCCTCGAGCCAGGTCAGGCCGTGGCGGCGGTCAGGCTCCAGATGGCACCCTTCGCCCCATTCGTTCCACGCGTTGATGAACACCAGGCGCTCATCCCCTTCGAAGTCCCGGCGGGTGCGGTTGCAAACGGTCTCGAGCCAGCTCCGGTAGGCCTCCGGCGTGGCGTTGACGGCCAGGTTGGCGCGCCGCGCGACTCTGGGCGTGTTGTCCCAGGAGGGCATGACGGTGTGGAAGCGGCGGTAGGGCGGCGCCGGACGGGTGGCGAGCAGCCGCGCCGCTTCCGCGTAATCGTAGGCGTAGCCGGTGAATGCCGGATCCAGCCCTGCCGTGGCGCTGCTGCGCGCGACCTGGATGCCGTGGGGCGGAAACTCGCACGCGGCGTCGAAGCCGAGCTGCGCCGGATCCTGCGCAGCCAGGGCCTCCTGGAAAGTCTCGGCCCGACAGAGATACAGGCCCGGCAAGCCCGCCGCCGCCGCCTCCTCGCGCCAGATGGCCGCGGTTGCGCTGGGGTCGGGCAGATCGTTGGCGCGGTAGACCAGAAACAGGGGGCGGCCGCGAACGCGGATGTAGCGCGGGTCGCGAAAGGCGGGAATGAGCTCCCGGATCAGTGCTCTGTCGGCGTCGGCCGAATACTCCTGCGAGATCAGGAGCTCCTTGCCGAGCCCGTCCCAGCGCCGCGTCCAGTTCTCGTTGGCCCAGCAGAGACAGAACGGGAAGTCCGGCTCGCCGGAGGCCAGCACCTCGGTGAAAGGCCGTTCCAACAGGCGCTTGCCGTTGAACCAGTAGTGGTAGTAGCAGAACCCATGCACGCCGTACTGCCGCGCCAGCCTCGCCTGGGCCTGACGCACTTCCGGTACCCGCAGGTCGTAGAAGCCGAGGTCCGCAGGCAACTGCGGCTGATAATGACCGTGATAGAGCGGTCTGGCTTCAGCCACCTTGCTCCATTCGGTGAATCCCTTGCCCCACCAGGCGTCGTTCTCGGGGATGGGGTGGTACTGGGGCAGATAGAAAGCGATCGCCCGGACGTCATCGGCCATCACGAGATCTCCTGGGGATGAGCTGGCGCAGGGTTGGCGGCGCGCTCGCCGCCCGTCGGCTGCCGGTGCGAGAGCCGCTCGCGCAATTGGCGGTACATGGCGAGGTACTGCTCGGCGCCGGTGCCTCGATGGGCGATCTTCAGCGCGTTCAGCACGAGCAAGTCCGGCACGGAGATCCTCGCCAGGCGGTTACGATGGAGCGGCGGCAGGCGCAGGGGATCGTAGGACCTCATGACCCATTCGGGCTGCGACCACAGAATGAGCGAGGCCAGCCGCTCGATCACGAAGACTTTCGCCGGAGCGGCGCCCGTTCCATAGTTGACGACCGCGTTCAAGCGCTTGCCGAGCGGGGTCAGACCGTCCTCGGCGATGGCGAAAATGCGCTCGCAATGGCGCAGCCATTCCCGCCAGAAGCGCGGCTTGGCGATGAAGTAATTGCAGTACACCGTCTCGAGGGAGGTCATGACGCTGTGGTCGATGTCGAACCGCGGCGCGACGAGCGCGGCGCACTCCACGAACACGTCGCGGCACCCATGATGAGCGGCGGCGACCTCCATGATGTTGAGCGGAAACGCCATCTCGTCGAAGAAGGGCGAGAAGGAGATCACGTCCGCGGCACCATCCTGCCCGCGGATGAACTCCTGCACGGCAGTCGCCGTCAACGTGGTTTTCAGGTTGAACTTCGGCGAGAAGAAGCCGTAATAGCAATCCGGCGCGAGCTCCCGGCCGAGCAGGAACCGGCGCATCGGCCAGTATTCCCGCCAGTCCGGCCGCTCGTTCGCCGAATTGTCGAGCGGCGCGAACCCGGGGTCCATCTCGAGGCGCGTCTGCTCCGAGTAGTAGATCTGGTGAATGCGGGACTCGATCATGCTGTGGCGGTCTCGTTGGGGTGTCAGGCGAGGCGCGCGGGCAGCTCCGGCGGCTCGAGGAGCAGATGCTCCGGCAGCAGCCCGAGGCGATGGCGGTCGTACATGCGCCTGAAGAGAGTCTCGAGACTGCGGGTGAGCTGCCGCGTGTCGAAGAGGGTGGTGCCGGAGCGCGCTGCGGCCAGTCTGGTGCGGATCCCGGAGAGCCGCTGCGGTTGCCGCGCCAGCTCGACGGCCAGCCGCTCGTATTCCCGCTGGTCGCTTGCGATGAGCTCCGGCAGCCCCGCCGACGCGAGCAGACTCGCTCCCATCCGGGCCGCGAAGGCTTCGCCGGCGCACGTGAGCACGGGAAGACCCGCCCAAAGCGCATCGCTCGCGGTCGCACCGGCGTTGTAGGGCAGCGTATCGAGAAACAGGTCGGCGACCCGGTAGCGGGCGAGATAGTCCGCGTACGGCACCCTGCCGGCGAAGGCGAGCCGCGACGGATCGATGCCGCTGTCGATCGCACGCTGGCGAAGGTTCTGCCGCGCGGCCTGGCTGCCCGCGAGCAGGAGGAGGACGCTGCCGGGCACGGACGCGAGGATTCTCATCCAGCTCGCGAACGTCTCCGGAGTGATCTTGTAGTTCGCATTCAAGCAGCAGAACACGAATCCGCCGGCCGGCAGCCCGAGCTCGGCGCGCGTGAAGTCGCGGCCGGATGTGACCCGGCGGCTGTCGTTCGCCTGGTAACTCGGCAGGTAAGCGATCCTCTCCGCGTAGTGCCGCCGCCGCTCGCGCGGCACGAGCGCTTCGTCGGCGAGCAGATAGTCCATGAAGTCCGCGCCCAGGGTCCCGAGGTAACCGAGGTAGGTCACCTGGACGGGCGCGGCGCGCAGCGCGAACACCCGCGGCCGGGAATGTTGCGTGTAGCCGCCGAGATCGACCGCGATGTCGATCTCCAGGCTTCGCGCGAGGGCCGCAATCTGCGCGTCCGAGCGGCCGGACACCGCAACGAAGCGGTCGAAGGCCCGCTCCACGCGCGCGCGCAGCTCGTCGCGGGAATCGGGCCCCAGCGAGAAGGCGGTGAGCTCGAAGGCGGACCGGTCGTGTGTCTCGAAGAGCTCGGCGGCGAGGGCGGAGACGGCGTGATTGCGGAAGTCGGCGGAGAAGTACCCGATGCGGATCCTGTCGTGACGAGGATACGGCTTCAGTGGCGGCAATGCGTCGCCGCCCGGCTGGCATTCCTCGCGCGCCCAGATCGCAGCCGCCCGGCGATGCAGGGCCGGGGAGTCGAACAGCGACAGCGCCCGGAATGGACTGATCGCCTCGCGGCCGCCTTCGATGGCACGGGCGAGCGCCGCTCGTTCAGACTCGAACACCTTCCAGTCGCAAATGTGCATGCGCGCGTGCTGGCAGGTGCCGCGCAGGAACTTCTCGGCCGGGGTCAGCGCCAGCGCGCGCTCGTAGCTCGCCAGCGCCTCGTCCGGGCGCTGCAGCTCGTGGAGCGTGTGGCCTAGATTCCGGTAGGCCTCGGCATAGTCCGACTTTAGCGCCAGGGCGCACTCATGGCTCGCCAGCGCCGCGTGGAAGCGGCGCAGATCGTGCAGCGTGGCGCCATGATTGAGGAAGGCGTCCGGGTATGCCGGATTGACGCTGAGCGCGCGCTCGAAGCTCGCGGCGGCTTCTTCGAGCCGGCCGAGCTCGCGCAGCGCGAGTCCCCGATTGTTGTGTGCCTCCGCGTAGATCGGCCTCAGCGCGATGGCACGATCATAACTGGCCAGCGCTTCTCCAAGGCGGCCAAGCTCTTTGAGCGTGACGCCGCGATTGTTGTGCGCTTGCGCATGACCCGGCTCGATCGCGATGGCCCGATCGAAGCTCGCTAGCGCTTCGTTCAGGCGTCTGAGCTCTCTCAGTGTGACGCCGCGGTTGTTATGGGCTTCCGCGAAATCCGATCGCAGGGCAAGCGCACGCTCCTGGCTGGCCAGCGCCTGATCGAGGCGCTTGAGTCCGAAGAGGGCCGCGCCGCGGTTGGCGTGCGCGGCCGCATGGTCGGGGCTCAGGGCGAGCGCTCGATCATAGCTCGCCACCGCTTGCTCGAGGCGCCCGAGTGCCTGCAGCGCGGCGCCGCGATTGTTGTGCGCGGCGGCGCGGGCGGGCTCGAGCGCGAGGGTGCGGTCGTAGCCGGCAATCGCGTCCTCCAGGCGTCCGAGGCCGTGCAGCGCCACTGCTCGGTTGTAATGCGCATCCGAGTAATCCGGCTGAATCGCCAGCGCGCGATCGTAGGAGCCCAGGGCCTCCGCTTGCCGGCCGAGGTCGCGGAGCACGTTGCCGTAGTTGTTGTGGACCGATGCGTCGCTCGGCAGCAGCGCGACGGCCCGGCCCAGAAGCTGCGCCGCTTCCGCGGCGCGTTGCGACTGGGCCAGCACGATTCCGAGGAGCGCCAATGCTCCCGCGTGGTCAGCCTGGCGTGCCAGGATCGAGCGGCACAGCGACTCCGCCGCAGCGCGCTGCCCCTGGGCGTAGAGCGCCCAGGCACGTTGAATGGCGTCAGCCGGGGGCGCGCGGCCGGGCAGCGGCTGCCGGGGCGGCGGAATCGATGCGGCGCGGGAATGGCGTCGGCTCATTGGCTGAACCTTGACAGGGTTCCAGCCCGCCGCGCCGCGAAATATGTCGCATTTCACCGTCACAGGGAAACGCGGCCGTCCCCGCGGAAGCCGGTTCCGGAGCGGGCCTCCCCGACGGTGGCGCGAGCCGGTCCTGCATCCTGCCCGGCAGGAGCCGGACGGCGGTTCGCCTCAGGCGGCCGACATGGCGCTCCGCGACGACTGACCTCTCACTTCAGGACCGATCGCCACCCAGGCGCCGCGCACCTCCGCGAGCAGCCCGAGCACTTCGGCGACCGCGGTGGCATCGCTGTTCAGGTTCGCGTGCATCAGCCGGCGCGCCATGTATTCGTACAGGTTGCTGAGGTTCTCGGCCAGCGGCCCGCCCCGCTGCAAGTCGAGGCTGCCACGCAGCTCGGCGATGAGGACCACCGCGCTGTGCAGCAGACCGGCCTTGCGGCGCATGTCCCCCTGATCGATGCAAGCGCGCGCCGCGCTCATTCTTTCCTGCGTCGCTTCGAGCAGCGTCAGAACCAGCGCGTGCGGGTGGGTATCGGCCAGCGCGCCATGCGCGCTGACGCTGCGGTAGGCAGCCAGTTTCGCCTGGGACGAATAGGGGTTCACGTGCTCAATTCCGTCGGTTGCCGATACCGCAAATAGCGGCTCATGGGCGCGGAACTTGAGCGCTGCCGGGCTCAGCCCTGCGAGCCCTGCACCTGCGGCAGGCTGGCAAAGGCCTGCGAGAGAAACGAGGATGTCGATTGGAGCGAGGAGAGCAGCGTGTTGAGCGAGGCGTACTGCTGCGTCAGGCTGGCCGACAGCGCGCTCATCTGCTGCTGCAGCTGGTTGCTCTGCTGCGTGAGCGCGTTCTCCTGCTGCACGAGCGTCTGGCTTCGCGAGTCGATCGGGCCGCCCGAGGCGAGATCCGCGGTGACCTGACTGTTCAGCGTCGCGGCCACGCCGCTCGATCCGCTGAAAAGCTCGCTCAGGGCGCTGAAGTTCGACGATAGCGCCGCGGAGAGGGTCGCGCCGTTGACGCTCAGCGTGCCGTCGCTGTTGGTCGTGATCCCGATGCTCGCCAGGGTGTTGTATGTGGAGGAGCCGGTGTTCACGATGCCGTAGAGGGCCGAGCGAATCTGGCTCTGAATGCTCGAGAGCAGGCCATCCCCCATCATCGGGCCCGCCATGTTCGTCGTCGCATCGTAGCTGCCAAGGGAGGAGAACGTTCCCTGCAGGGCGTTGTAAGCCGACACGAGGGCCTGGATGTTGCCCTCGACCGCCGTGTTGTCCGTCGATACGGAGAGCGTCGCCGCGGAACTCGTCGTGCCCAGCAGGCTCAGCGTGACCCCGCTGAGAGCGCCGGTCACCGTATTGCTGGCGCTGGTGTAAGCCACGCCGGCGATGCTGAACGCGGCATCCTGCGCAGCGGTCTGCTGGGTGTAATTAGCCGTGTTGCCGGGGCCGTAGGTCAGCGATGAGAGGCCGGCGCCGCTGTCGGTCTCTGCGACCTGAATGGTATTGGACGCACCGGTCAGAGAAGAGGTGAGGACGAGGTGCGCGCCATTCGTGCCCGTGACGACGCTCGCCTCGACGCCCGGGTTGCCGGTCGCCGAGTTGATCGCCGCCGCGATTCCTCCGACGGTGTCGTTGCTGCTGTCGATCGTGAGCGAGAAGCTCGTGCCCCCGAGGGTGAGCTGCAGGGTGCCCGTTCCCACCGTGGCCGAGCTGCCGCCGGCGAACGCCGCGGAGACGAGCTGCTGGCCCTGGGCCAGCTGCGAGATCGCGATGCTGTAGCTGCCGAGCACGGCATTGGCATTCGCACTGGCCGTGAAGGCGGTCGGGTCGGTGCTGGCCGCCGCCTCCGAACCGAAGGCGGTCGGAGTGTCCAGCGCGGCCAGGGAGGACTGGAAGGTCGAAAGAGCGCTCTTCAGCGCCCCCACCGCGGAGATCTCGGTGGTGACCGCCTGGGTCTGGCTGGAGATGATCGATTGCTGTGGCCCCTGGGTCGCCGCCACGAGCTGCGAGACCAGGCCGCTGACATTGATGACCGAGCCGCCGGCGGCGCCCGCGCTGCTGTTGTTGGCGACCGAGACAATCGGGTTGGTGCTGGACATGGGTCTTACCCGTCAGTCAATGCGTTGCGAGCGAAGAGAGGGCGGGGCCTCGCGGCGCCCACCCTCGTGTCCTTCGTCCGAAGCGTCTGGCTTCGTGGCTCAGCCTTCCTCCCTTACGGCAGCTTCTGCAGCAGCGTGAGGATGTTCTGCGGGATGACGTTGGCCTGCGCCACCATCGCCGTGCCCGCCTGCTGCAGGATCTGCGCCTTCGACAGGTTGGAGGTCGCCTGCGCGTAGTCCGCGTCCACGATCGAGCTCTTGGCGGCGCTGAGGTTCGTCGAGTCCGTGTTGAGGCCGGTGATGGCGGCCTGGAAGCGGTTCTGGTAGGCGCCGAGATCCGCGCTGCTCGTCGCGATCTGCTGCAGCGCGTTGTCGATCGAGATCAACGTGAGGTTCGAGTTGTCCACCGTGTTCACGTTGAGGTTGCTGAGGTGGCTGGCGGCCGAGGTCGTCGTCTGCGCACCACCGCTCGGCGTAAAGTAGCCGACCGTGTCGGTGCTGTCGAGGCCGAGATCCTTGGTGATCGCGGCGCTGTTCGCCGTAATCGTGGCGGCGGGGATCGCGTTTCCCGAGGCATTCGTGGCGCTTGCGACCGAGAAGTTCACGACATCGCCGGCGCCGGCGGACTCGGTGCCGCTCAGCTGGATTCCGGTACCCGCGCTGTTGACGGTGGCGACGATGCCGCCGTGGGAGCTCAGCGCCTGGTTGACGGCGGCGGCGATGCTCTTCAGGTCCGTGGCCGTCGTTCCGGTCAGGGTGACCGCGTTGGTGGTGTAGTTCGTCCCGTCCACCTGGACGCTCAGCGTCACCGAGGATCCGGCGACGGCGGTTCCGAGATCGCTCGCGCTGGCGAGGTTGGTGGCGCTGTAGACGCCGGCGACGCCGGTGGTCGTGGCGACCGTGCTGCCGGTGGAGGTCGTGACCGATCCGGCGACGGACAGCGCGCCGCTATAGTAGGTCCCGATGGAGCTCGCGCTGGCGCTCGAGATCGCGCCGATGGTGATCGACTGGCCCGCATTGGCGCCGACCTGGAAGGTGGCGCCCTGGAAGGAGCCGTCGAGCAGGTTCACGCCGTTGAACTGGGTCTGCGAGGCCACGCTGTTGATGTCGTTCATCAGCTGCTGGAACTGCGCGTTCAGGTCCGTGCGGTCCTGCGCGCTGTTCGAGGCGTTCAGCGACTCGACCGCGAGGTCGCGCATGGACTGCAGGTCGTTCACGACACCCTGCATCGCGCCGGAGGCGGTCTGCGCGAGCGACACGCCGTCGTTCGCGTTCTGGGCCGCCTGATTGAGGCCGTTGATCTGGGAGGTCATGCCCTGGGCGATCGCGTAGCCGGCGGCGTCGTCGGCGGCGGTATTGATGCGCAGGCCCGTGGAGAGCTGCTGCAGGGCGCTGGCCAGCTGACTGCCCGAGGACGTCAGACTGTTCTGCGCGATGAGCGCGTCGATGTTCGTGTTTAGGACGAGTGATGCCATGAGTCGAGACTCCTGAAGTTTCAGGCGCCGGACACCCGTCCGTCGCGCATTCTGGGAGGAAGCGGGTCTGGTCGCTTCCAGTCAGGCACCTTATCGGTGCCTCGCGGCGGAACTTGAATGGCCGCGGTGGGGGATCGCGAAAGTGCCGGATGCGTCACAATGGCCACCGAATTCAGGAGACGTAATTGAACAGGGAGAGCTTCGACAGGGAGGCGTACGTGTCCTGGGCGGCCTGCAGCGCGATTTCCTCGCTGCTCAATTGCGTCGTGGCGGCCGCGTAGTCGGTGCTCTGGATGTTCGACACCGAGGTCTGAAGCTGAGTCTGCTCGCTCTGGGCCGCGGACTGAGACGCCGTCACCGCGTTGATGCGGCCGCCGACGGACGCCTGGACACCGTTCAGGTTGTTGAGCGCCCCGTCGATCTGCTCGATCGACTGGCTGATCTGAGTGGCGAGCTGTCCGGAGTTGAGCGTCGTCGAACCGAGCGTCGTGATGAGGCTCGAGAGCGTCGAGAATGCGCTGGATTGACCCGCCGGAGCCACCTTGAACGTGTCACCGGCCGTGGGACCGCCGCTCAGAGCGACCTGGATTCCCTTGAAGGAAATCGTTCCCCCGGTGGTTGGGTCGTATGTGCCCGTCGTCACCGTGGCGCCGCTGCTGTTCGTCACGGTGTAGCCGGTGGCGCTCGTGAAGGCGATCGTGTAGGTGTCCGGTACCCATTGTGAGGGGTTCGTCACGGTTCCGGGGCCGATCGAGGCGGAACCGGTGTTCCCCGCGCCGGCCGCGGTGGTGAACGTGCCGTTGCCGGCCGGGATGTTCATGAACACCGAGCCGCCGGTATCGCCGCCCGAGATCCGCTGGTTGCCGCTGATCTGTACCTGGCTCACCTGGCTGGCGCCCACATAGCTCACGGAATTGCCGTTCTGGACGAAAGGCTGCGTGCTCGAGGCATAGCCGCCGAAGAGGTAATTGCCGTTGCCGTCGGTCCGGTTGCCGATCGCCACGAGCTGCTGCAGCTGCTGCCCGAGCTGCGTGGCGATGTCCTGCCGCTGCGTGGCGGAGAGGGAGGCGTTGTTGGCCTGCACCGCCAGGTCGCGGGCGCTCTGCAGCAGATTGGTGGCGTCGGTGAGCGCCTGGGCCTCGAGATTGAGATTGGCGCTGGCGAGAGTGCCGTTGCTGACGTACTGCTGCGAGGCGGACAGCTCCATGTCGAGCTGATTGACCTGCGCCATCCCGGTCGGATTGCCCGCCGCGGTCTGGAAGCTCTTGCCGGTCGAGAGCTGCTGCTGGGTCTGCGAGATGGCGGTCTGGAGCGCCTCCATGCCATCGAGCGCGTTGGTCCGGAAAGTGAGGGTCGAGATGGACACGGCGGTCACCCGTTGCCGAGAGCGGTCATGAGGGAAGTGAACATCTGGCTCGAGGCCTGGATCATCTGGGCCATCGCCTGGTAGGCCTGCTGGTACTGCAGCATGGATGCCGCCTGCTGGTCGAGATTGACTCCCGAGGAGTTGTTGAGGGCGGTCGTGGCGCTCTGGTTCGCGGTCTGCTGCGCGGTGGCGTTGTTCTGCGCCTGCTGCGTGATCAGGCCGACCTGGCTGACCAGGCTGTTGGCGGCGCCGGCGACCGAGGTCGTGCCGCCGTCGAGGCTCGTGGCCGAGAGCGCGCTGGTCATTGCGAGCAGATTGCTGTTGTCGCCGGTGTTCGCGGCGCTGTTCTGGGTCACCGTGAAGACATCGCCCGCCGCCGGCGAGCCGGTGAGCGTGAGCTGTGTGCCGTCGAATGTCATCGGGCTGCCGCTCGTATACGTTCCCGTGGTGCTGTTGCCGCTGCCGTCGGTGATCGTGTACGAGTTCGCGCCGGTGAACGTGACGGTGATCGTGCCCCCGGCCCCCGCCCAGGCGGTCGGGTTCGTGACGGTGGCGGAGCTGACGGCGCCAGTGCCGGTATTGGCGGAGCCCACGGTACCCTGTACCAGCGAGGCCGCGGCGATCTGCGCCGGGCTGGTCAGCGACACGCCGAAGCCGGCGGCGGCCGCGGCGGTCGGCTGGATGAGGAAGCTGTCGCCGCTCGCCGGCGAGCCGCCGGTTACGATCGACAGGCCCGCCGCCTGGAAGGGACTCGCGCTGGTGCCGCTGCCGGTCATCGCGACCGACTGGCCCGTGGTGACGTCGGTGAGCTGCCAGGCACTGCCCGAGTACTGCAGCCGGTAATCGTCGGTGGTGAGCGAGCTCAGGGCGCCGCGGGTGACGGTGAGCGAGGCGCTCCCGGTATTGTTCGAGTCCGGGAGGACCTGAACGAGATCGGAA
>JAKBCR010000298.1 GCA_021807675.1 Pseudomonadota bacterium | reverse complement strand
TTTACCAACTTCGACATCATCGCCGTGCTCGGACTCGCCTGGCTCGTCGTGATCCTGAGCTTCTTCCTCCTCGCCGTGCAACTCTTCGTGACGTTGATCGAGTTCAAACTGACGACACTCGCGGGCTTCGTGCTCATTCCCTTCGCGCTCTGGGGCAAGACGGCCTTCCTCGCCGAGCGGGTGCTCGGGAACGTCGTCTCCGCCGGCATCAAGATCCTGGTGCTCGCGGTCATCGTCGGCATCGGCACGAGCCTCTTCGGGCAATTCACGGTACCGGCCGGGCAGACGCTCACCATCGACACTGCGCTCGCGACCATGCTCGCCGCGCTGGCGCTCCTCGGGCTCGGGATCTACGGGCCCGGGATCGCGACGGGCCTCGTCGCAGGCGCCCCGCAGCTCGGCGCGGGAGCTGCGACCGGGACGATGCTCGCGGGCGGCGGTGTTGCGCTCGCCGCGGGCGCTGCGGCCGTGGGCGCCGGAGTCGGTGGCGCGCGTCTCGCGCGCGGCATCGCTTCCGCGGTTCGCTCGCAGGGCGGGCGGGGCGGTGACGGCGCGATGCGCGGCCGAACTCCTGGCGAGACCTCCTCAGGCGGAGCGACTCCGGCACAGGCCTCGGGCGCACCGAGCTGGGCGCAGCGTCTTCGCTCCAATGTCTCCCACGGGTCGAGAACGGCGGCACACACGGTGCGCTCGGCCGATCGGCCCGGCAGCGGTCCCCACCCTGATCTCAGTGAGAAGAAGGACGAATGATGCCGTTCAAGAGAGCCAGCGTCCGATACTCGAAGACACCGATTCCGGAGACGCCCTACCAGGCCGCCCAGCAGCTCTGGGACGAGCGGATCGGGTCATCCCGCGTGCAGGCGAAGAACTGGCGGCTCATGGCGTTCGGGTCGCTCACCCTGGCGTTCGTCACGGCGGGCGGGCTCATCTTGTACTCCGCCCGATCGACGATCACCCCCTACGTCGTCGAGGTCGATCGGACCGGACAGGTGCTCGGCGTGGGACCTGCCGTCGAGGCCTACCACCCGCAGACTGCTGAGATTGCCTACTTCCTCTCGCGCTTCATTGAGGACGTACGTTCCGTGCCGCTCGATCCGGTCGTGTTGCGTCAGAACTGGCTCGAGGCCTACGACTACGTGACGCCCCGGGGAGCTGCGATGCTGAACGCCTACGCTCGCGCGAATAATCCGTTCGCGCACGTTGGACAGCGCACCGTGACCGTGCAGGTGAGGAGCATCGTCCGAGTCTCCGGCAGTTCTTTCCAGGCGCAGTGGACCGAGCAGACCTTCGCCAATGGCGCGCTCGTCTCGACCGAGCGCTGGACGGGAATCCTCACGATCGTGATCCACACGCCACACGATGTCGTTTCCTTAAGCAAGAACCCGCTCGGTATCTACATCGACGGGCTCGACTGGAGCCGCGACCTCAGCACCGTGCCATTTACCGGAGACTCAAAGTGACTGCAGAGAATCGTCTTCCCGCATCGCTTCTCGTCGCGCTGATGATCGCGAGCAGCGCGCTCGCCGGCTGCGCGAGCCCGCGTCCGGCGCCCAGCCTTTCGCTCGATCACTTCGTGGCGGCGCGGCGCATCGCGAATCCCCCGGCGCCGGTGAAAGTCATCGAGGTGCCGCAGGCGCTGCCGCTTCCGGGACAACTCAAGTTCACACCGGACTTGCTCCCTCCGACGCCGAAGAAGACCCAGGATCCGCGAAGCCAGGTGAGAGAAGCCAATGCGGCGGCGCTCATCCAACCCTCGCGAGCGGCGTTCGTGAATGCGATGCAGGTCTGGCCCTACACGCCGGGCGCGCTGTATCAGGTCTACACGAGCCCGGAGCGGGTCACGGATATCGCGCTCGAGAAGGGTGAGCAGCTCATCTCGGTCTCCGCCGGTGATACGGTCCGCTGGGTGATCGGCGATACCACGAGCGGCAAGGGCGCGGAGCGGTGCGTGCATATCCTCGTGAAGCCGATTGAGAGCGGTCTTCACACGAACCTCGTCATCGATACCTCGCGGCGCACCTATCACCTCGAGCTCACCTCGACCCCGGATACCTGGATGGCCTCCGTTTCGTGGGATTATCCGCGCGATCAACTGGTGGCGCTGCGCGCGAGGAACGCGGCGGCCGAGGAGGCCCAGCCGGTCGCAGCAGGGATCGATGTCGCGCGCCTCAGATTTCGGTATGCGATCTCGGGCGATCACCCCTCCTGGCGCCCGGTGCGCGCGTTCGATGATGGCCGGAGGGTCTTTATCGAATTCCCGCCCGGGATCGGTGAGGGTGAGATGCCGCCGCTCTTCATCCTGGGACCTAAGGGCCAGAGCGAGCTCGTCAACTATCAGGTCCGGCCACCGTACTACATCGTCGACCGGCTCTTCGCGCAGGCGGAGCTGCGCTTAGGCGCTGCGCCCCAGCAGATCGTGCGCATCACGCGCACGGACCTGCGGCCGAGCGCGGCGGGTCAGGGAGGCGGGACGTGACTGAAGGTCCTGAGGGCGCGCCGCAGAGCGATGCGCCGCCGAGCGCGACGAGGAAGGAGAGCGCCGCGGCGCTGGAGCTGCGGGCGCGGCCGCGGCCGGTCACGCGGCTCAATCGCAAGACGCTGGCAGCGATCCTCGCGATCTTTGCGATTGCCGTGCTGATCGCCGCGATGATCGGCCTGCGGCGGCCGAGGCCGCGCAGTTCGATCGCGCCGCCGCAGGCCACCGGGCCGACGCAGGTCGCCCATGCGCAAGGGCTTGCGGCCATGCCGCGCAGCTACGCGGGCGTTCGGACATATCCGCAGCTTGGCGCGCCGGCCGGGGAGTTCGGTCCGGCGGTGGTGAAGGCGGAGCGCGCGGCCGGGATTCCGGAGCTGCCCGAGCGGCCGACTTTCACCCCGAGTCCCGAGGAGGACGCGATCCGCGCCGAGCGGCTGCGCGCGCAGCGTGAGGCGCAGGATGCCCTGAAGGCGCAGCTCTTCGTGCAGCTGCGGGAGCAGCCGAGCCCGGAGGCGAGCACAGCGTCCACCGGCGCTGTGGCGCAGTCGTCGAGTCTTGCGGCGGCCGAGGCGATTGCCGCGCACGTGAGCGAGGGGCTGAGCGGCGAGGGAGCAATTCCAGCGCGCGCGGGCGCCCCGCAGAGCGCTCAGGCGCAGAAGGAGGCGTTTCTGAGTGGGCAAGCCGAAGCCCAAATCTACGCGACGGGACATCTCATCACGCCGCGCTCGCCGTTTGAGCTCCTGGCCGGCACCGTGATCCCGGCGGCGCTCCTCACCGGCATCGACTCGGACCTGCCGGGCAACATCATCGCCACCGTCACGGAAAACGTCTACGACACGGTGACGGGGCGGATTCTGCTCATCCCTCAGGGGTCCCGCCTGCTCGGCGTATACGACAGCCAGGTGGCTTACGGGCAGCGCCGGGTGCTCCTCGTCTGGACACGCCTCATTCTGCCGGACGGGTCATCGATCGTGCTCGATCGATTGCCGGGGACCGATACCGAGGGTTATACCGGGCTCGAGGATCGGGTCGACTGGCACTGGAATCGCCTGGTCGCGGGAGCCGCGGTCTCGACGCTCCTCGGGGCCGCAGCGGAGCTTGCCGTGCCCGGTCAATTGGGCGGCACGCAGTCCCTGCTCTACGCCTCGCTCCAGGGCCTGCAGGGCACCGTGAACCAGGTCGGCCAGGAAATCACCCGGCGCAATCTCAACATCCAGCCGACGATCACCATCCGGCCTGGATATCCGGTGCGGGTGATCGTGACCAAGGACCTGGTGCTCGGTCCCTACCCCGCGAACGAGGATTCTCGAGCCCTTGAAGGGAGAGTCTCTCCGTGAACACGAAGCTGCGCTTAGGTCCCCTGCCCAGCACCGATACCCTGAAACTCACCATCACCTTACCCGTAGGTCTCAAGACCCAGCTCGACCGCTATGCGGCGCTGCACAGTGAGACCTGGGGCGAAACGGTGCTGGCGGCCGATCTCATCCCCCACATGCTCACGCAGTTCATCCTGCGCGACAAAGCGTTCAAGGCGCTGATGCGGCGCGAGCGCTCGCGAGCGGTTCGCCCGCAAGCACTCGATCAGCCGTGACCGCGGATTATCGGGATGTCCAATGGTTTGGTGGTCATCCGCCGCTCGGAACCCACGCGTCTGCGAATTTGAGAATCCGTCCCATCGCATCGTCGAAGGGAGGAATCACGCCGTACACCATCGCCGCCGTGAAGCGCTCGTACCACTGCCTGGCCTCGTTATTGGCCGCAAGATCGTTCAACGCTTCCCGTGCCCGCTCGATCGGAGCATCCCTGAACCCTGGGTCTTGGCCCCCGAATTCGAGGGCGTCCTGAAGCAGGAGTTCTCGAGCCAGTCGGCCCGCCTCCACATCGGTCAACTCCCGCGGAAAGTGCTCGAAGATGCGCCCGAGATCGTAGATGTGTCTGACGATATTTTCATCGCGGGCGTTGCCCAGTTCGAACACCCGGCCGGCGCCGCGCAGACGCGCCGACCATCGTCGCAGCAAGGCTGCGTTCTTGCCGGCGATGGTCTCGCGGATGTCGAGACATGCGATCGAGCCGCTGCGCTCGGCGCGCCCGAGCAGTTCGTTGACGATGGTATCGTAGCCACACTCCACAGGAGTCAGGATCGGGGAGCGCGCGCTGATCTCGATCAGCAGTTCCGGGCGTA
>JAKBCR010000297.1 GCA_021807675.1 Pseudomonadota bacterium | reverse complement strand
CGTAAGGCTGGAAGGTTGCGGCCAAGTGCATGCTCAGGCGCCTTCGCGTTCGACGCCGATCGGACATGAAATCGGCTCGTCCTGGAACGAAAGATCACACGCGCAAAACGGGGAGAATCCAGTTGCCGCGCGAGCCGCGCCTGCGAGCGGGGAGGGCGTCACCTCTCCGGGCAAGGGTCGTCGCAATCCGAGGTTGACACCTCGCTCGAATCAGCTCCCAACAAGAAGGGCGGACTGGGTCGACGGGCGACGAAGGCCTTCTAGTCACCACCCTTTCCGATGGCTGTAGGTCGTCTCGACCCGGATAGTCGCAAATGGCAATCTTCTCACCCTGCGAGGCGTTCGCAGAGCTGCAGATGGACCGACACAGGACTTTCCCAGCGATCGCGGATCAGCCCGCCCGAGCAGGGATCTCGGGCGCCGTCTCGAGATGGATCCTGCGCAGCCTCAGCGCGTTGCCGATGACGGAAACCGAGCTCAGGCTCATGGCTGCGGCGGCGATCATGGGGCTCAAGAGCAGTCCGAAAACCGGATACAGCACGCCAGCGGCGATCGGGATGCCGATCACGTTGTAGATGAAGGCGAGGAAGAGATTCTGGCGGATATTGCGCATGGTGGCGCGGCTGAGTACGCGGGCGCGCACGATGCCTGTCAGGTCGCCCCTGACGAGGGTGACGCCGGCGCTCTGCATGGCCACATCGGTTCCCGTGCCCATCGCGATGCCGACCTCGGCTTCGGCGAGGGCCGGCGCGTCGTTCACGCCGTCGCCGGCCATGGCGACCGCTCGTCCTTCGCCGCGCAGGCGGTGCACGATGGCATTCTTGTGAGCGGGGAGCACCTGCGCCTCGATGTCGGTAATTCCGAGCCGGCGCGCGACGGCTTCGGCCGTGGCGCGATGATCACCCGTGACCATCACGATCCGGATGCCCTCGCGCCTCAGCGCCTCGAGAGCACTGGGCGTGCTCGGCTTCACCGGATCGGCGACGGCGACGACGCCTGCGGGTTGGCCGTCGATCGCCACGAACATGGCAGTGGCTCCCTCGTTGCGCAACCGCTCCGCCGGGGGATCGAGGCTCGCTCTGGGGATCCCGAGAGAATCGAGCAGTGCGGCATTGCCCACAGCTACCGCGTGACCGTTGACGGTCCCCGTGATGCCCCGGCCCGTCTCCGAGCGAAAATCGATCGCACTTTGCAGCGCAAGACCTCGTTCTGTCGCCGAATCGGCTACGGCCGCGGCGAGGGGATGCTCGCTCGAGCGCTCGAGACTCCCCGCGAAGGTGAGCACAGCGGCGGCGTCGTATCCTGGCCCCGGTACGACGGCCACCACTCGCGGCTTGCCCTCGGTCAGCGTCCCGGTTTTGTCTACGACGAGTGTGTCGATCTTCTCGAATCGTTCGAGCGCTTCAGCGTTCTTGATCAGGACGCCCACCGTGGCACCCTTGCCGACGCCGACCATGATGGACATGGGAGTTGCGAGCCCGAGCGCGCAGGGGCATGCAATGATGAGCACTGACACCGCCGCAACCAGCGCGTAGGCGAGCTGCGGCGGCGGTCCAAGCAGCATCCACGCGAGGAATGCGGCAAGGGCGATCACAATCACGGCCGGGACAAACCACGAAGAGGCGCGGTCCGCGAGCCGCTGGATCGGCGCACGGCTGCGCTGCGCTTCGGTCACCATCTGCACGATTCCAGCGAGCATCGTGTCCGAGCCGACGCGCTCGGCGCGCATGATCAGCGCGCCGGTACCGTTGATCGTACCGCCGATGACCTTGGCCCCCGAGATCTTGGCCACTGGAATGGACTCGCCGGTGACCATCGACTCATCAACGGCGCTCGAACCCTCCAGCACCACTCCGTCCACCGGAACCGCTTCGCCGGGGCGTACCCGCAATCGGTCTCCGACGTGCACGGCATCCAGGGGAATCTCCTCATCGGCCCCGCCGTCGTGGAGGCGGCGGGCGAACTTGGGGGCGAGATTCAGCAGAGCGCGAATGGCGCCGCCGGTAGCCTCGCGCGCGCGCAGCTCGAGAACCTGCCCCAGGAGCACGAGCACCGTGATGACTGCGGCGGCTTCGAAGTACACGGGAATGAGACCGTTCTCGTTGCGCAGTCCTCGCGGAAACAGGCCCGGTGCGAACATCGCCACGAGGCTGTAAAGATAAGCGGCGCCGACGCCAAGGGCGATGAGGCTGAACATGTTGAGGGAGCGGCGGCGCACGGAGTCCCACCCGCGCCGCAACAGCGGCCATCCCGTCCAGATTACGACGGGAGTCCCGAGCGCAAACTGAATCCACATCGACAGAACGGACGAGATCAACTGGTGCATCGCTAACGCGGGGATCTCCGCAGCCATGTCGAGGAGGACGACCGGAGCGGCGAGTGCCGCACCGATCCAGAACCGCCGCGTCATATCCCGCAGCTCAAGGTTTTGAGCCGCCTCTCTTGCCGGCTGCAAGGGCTCGAGCGCCATTCCGCAGATCGGGCAGTTGCCCGGCTCGCTCCGGCGAATCTGTGAGTGCATGGGACAGGTGTAGACCGTTCGCAGCGGGGCTTCAGCCGCTGGGGCCCGGGGGCTCGCCGATATCCGGGCGCCGTCCTCGCGCGTCCCTGCGGCGATTTCCCCGGGTTCCGAATGACGTTGTGTCGAAGCGGAGTCTTCGGCTCGTCCATGTGTCGGATGCGAATTCATGGCGTGTCCTGACTTCCAAAGATCCGCGCGACTGGACGGGCGATCGCGCGAGCGTGTTCCAAACGGGCGCCCGTCACCGTCGTGGAACCCTTCGTCGTCTCGATCTGCACTCGAGTGTGTGTGCAGACAGCGCCGGTGTCGATGGTATCCATGATGCGACCTCAGCTCTCACGTTCGTGCATCATGAATCATAGACCATGCTCCACAGTCAAGAGTCGGCACACCCTGGCGCATCCAAACGCTGCCGTGAGCGGCCATCGCCGGAATCGTCCCGGCGGGACCGCCGACTGGTCAGTTGCCAGCCTTGTTCTCAACTGCTTCAAGTGACCTTCGCGCGCAACCGGCTTTGCAATAATTCAGCCGCGTCAAATGGTCTCCCGCTGATCGTATTGCCTCAGGGGCCCGAGGCCATGAGGACTTCTACGTAATGGATGTCAGGCGCTGCGGGGGCATACTCCGCGGCAATCGCGGTGCGGCGGGGTATTGCGCAATGAGTGGTCTTCTTTCATTTTTGCTCTTTGGCGCACTGTTCTTTGTGATGATGCGCTTTGGCTGCGGAGCGCACACGGCTCACGGCGGTCATGGCGGCCACTCTCCCCAGCGAGACCGTGAAAGCGATCAGGCAGTCACCGCGTCCAGTCACCACGCTCTCGATGCGGGGGTCGATCCGGTGTGCGGTATGAAGGTCGAGCCGGGCAGCGGCTACGCGAGCGTCCATCGAAGCAAGACGTTGCGTTTCTGCTCGCGAGATTGCCTCGATAGATTCGAAGCGCAGCCGGAGCGGTATCTCGGCGCTGGAGCGATGACCGAGGGAATGCCGGGGACTCCGGGGAAGGGGCCGGCACCGTGAGAACGGGCATCTCCCTCAAAGCGGCGGGGCTGGCGACGGGGTTGTTTCTCGCCATCACCTTCACGCTGTGCGTGGCGTTCGACCTGTTCGTTCCACGCCATGCGATGTATCACGCTTGGCTGGGACTCGTGCCCGGATTCCATTGGCTCACGTGGCAATCCTTTGCCCTGGGGTTGATCGAGAGCTACGCCTACGGCTGGTTCATTGCGCTCATCTGGGTGCCGCTCTACAACGTCTTTTTGCTCGGCCGCCGCCAGTCATGAGCGCGCACATCGCACATTCAGGCGCCTGGGGCCTCGCGACCGTGATGATCGTGGTCGCCTCCTGGGTCTTCTATCGATATTTCGCTCCCAAGGGGTGGCGCGAGTGGGCAGGCGCCGGCTTGGTCCAGGCGTTCATCATCGCCTTGTACGCGGAGATGTACGGCTTTCCGCTCACGATTTATCTTCTCGTGCGGTTCTTCCATCTTGATCGCACCGGTTTGAATGCGAACTTGTGGTCGACGCTCCTCGGCATGGGCGATACCGGCATGATGATTTCCATGCTGATCGGCTATCTGCTGCTCTTTCTCGGCATCGGACTGTTCATCGCGGGATGGCGAGAGCTCTACCGCGCGCACCAAGCGGGCAGACTCGCATCCGACGGACTCTACGGTCTCGTGAGGCATCCGCAGTACACGGGGCTTTTCGTGGGGCTCTTCGGCGAGGGTGTCGTCCACTGGCCGACCGTCTTTTCCGTGACACTCTTTCCGATCATCGTGCTCCGATGCCCCGTGGCGGCGCGTCGTTGTCCTGCGGAGTCTCGTGCGGGATGACAGGCGCCGGTGTGTGGGTGCCCGCGGGACCGGCCGCTCGAGTCACTGGGATGGAGATCCGGGATGCGCACGCTGCCATTTCGCCAGCGCCTGCCGGGACCGTTCCCTCTCCCGTAGCAGCGCATCGAAGACCGCCACCGCAGGGACCCCCACGCATCGCCATCGTGCCCTCGGCGGGGCGCGACACCTATCTTTCGACCCTCCGTCTGAGACTCTAACACTCCACGTTGCGGATCGGTGCTTGCACGCCAAGCGCGTGCGGGCGGTCCACGCCAGGATTGCCAATCGGCGGAAGGACTTCCTGCACAAGTGCAGCACCGGGCTCGTGCGCTCG
>JAKBCR010000067.1 GCA_021807675.1 Pseudomonadota bacterium | reverse complement strand
GCTCGATCCGGTCATTGGCCGCGACGATGAGATCCGCCGCACCATCCAGGTGCTGCAGCGGCGCACCAAGAACAACCCCGTGCTGATCGGCGAGCCTGGCGTCGGCAAGACCGCCATCGTCGAGGGATTGGCGCAGCGCATCATCAACGGCGAAGTGCCCGAGGGGTTGAAGGACAAGCGCATCCTGGCGCTCGACATGGGCGCGCTGATCGCCGGCGCCAAGTTCCGCGGCGAATTCGAGGAGCGCCTGAAGGCCGTCCTGAACGATCTCGCCAAGCAGGAAGGCCAGATCATCCTCTTCATCGACGAGCTGCACACGATGGTGGGCGCCGGGAAGGCGGAAGGGGCCATGGACGCGGGCAACATGTTGAAGCCGGCCCTCGCGCGCGGCGAGCTGCACTGCGTCGGCGCCACGACGCTGGATGAGTATCGCAAGTACATCGAGAAGGACGCCGCTCTGGAGCGGCGCTTCCAGAAAGTGCTGGTGGATGAGCCCTCGGTCGAGGACACGATCGCGATCCTCCGTGGCCTGCAGGAACGCTACGAGGTGCACCACGGCGTCGACATCACCGATCCGGCGATCGTCGCCGCGGCGACCCTGTCGCACCGCTACATCGCCGACCGGCAGCTTCCCGACAAGGCGATCGACCTCATCGACGAGGCGGCGGCCCGCATCCGGATGGAGATCGACTCCAAGCCCGAGGCGCTCGACCGTCTCGAACGGCGCATCATTCAGCTCAAGATCGAGCGGGAGGCGCTGAAGAAGGAGCAGGACGAGGCCTCGCGCAAGCGCCTGGCCACCCTGCAGGAGACCCTGCACGGGCTGGAGAAGGAGTATTCGGACCTGGAGGAAGTCTGGAAGTCCGAGAAGGCGACGCTCCAGGGCGCGGCCATGATCCGCGAGGAGCTGGACCGCGCGCGCCTCGAGCTCGATGCCGCACGCCGCGCCGGCAATCTCGGCCGCATGGCGGAGCTCCAGTACGGGAAGATTCCGGAGCTCGAGAAACGCCTCGCCGCGGCCGATGCGGCGGAGAACAAGGCGCCGCAGCTGGTGCGCAACAAGGTGACGGAGGAGGAGATCGCCGAGGTCGTCTCCAAGTGGACCGGTATCCCGGTCTCGAAGATGCTCGAGGGCGAGAAGGAGAAGCTCCTCAGGATGGAGGAAGCCCTCGGCCGGCGCGTGGTCGGCCAGGACGAGGCGCTCAAGATCGTCTCGAGCGCCATCCGCCGCTCGCGCGCCGGGCTTTCCGATCCGCGCCGTCCCAACGGCTCGTTCCTCTTCCTGGGGCCCACGGGCGTCGGCAAGACCGAGCTCTGCAAGGCGCTCGCCGAGTTCCTTTTCGACACTGATGATGCGCTCGTGCGCATCGACATGTCGGAGTTCATGGAGAAGCACTCCGTGGCGCGCCTCATCGGCGCCCCGCCGGGCTACGTCGGCTACGAGGAAGGCGGCTACCTCACGGAGGCGATCCGCCGCCGCCCCTATGCGGTGATCCTCCTCGATGAGGTCGAGAAGGCGCACCCGGATGTCTTCAACGTGCTGCTGCAGGTGTTGGACGATGGCCGCCTGACCGATGGCCAGGGCCGCACCGTGGATTTCCGCAATACGGTCGTCATCATGACCTCGAACCTGGGCTCCCAGGTGATCCAGGAGTACGCCGGGGAGAAGAACTACACCCGGATGAAGAGCGCGGTGATGGAGATCGTGCAGCAGAGCTTCCGGCCGGAGTTCATCAACCGGATCGACGACATCGTCGTATTCCATCCGCTCGGCAGCACGCAGATCCGTGCGATCGTGGACATCCAGCTCGTCTACCTGAGAAAGCGCCTGCAGGAGCGGGACATGGACCTGATGCTGGACGATGGGGCGCGCGACCTCCTCGGTGAGGCGGGCTTCGACCCCGTGTACGGGGCCCGGCCGCTGAAGCGCGCCATCCAGCAGCAGATCGAGAACCCGCTCGCGCAGCGGATCTTGAAGAGCGAGTTCGCTCCCGGGGACCGCATCGGCGCCACGGTCCGTGAGGGACAGATCGTATTCAGCAAGGCTGCCTGAGGCCCAGAGGATTCGTTGGCTATAATCACGGCAGCCGGACGTTACCCACACACGCACAACTCAAAACCATGCCGTTCTACGAATACGAGTGCCAGAGCTGCAAGTTCTACACCGAGGTGATGCAGAAGATCAGCGATCCGCCGCTCGTGAAGTGTCCCTCCTGCGGTAAGCGGACGCTGCAGAAGCTCGTGTCCGCGCCCGTCTTTCGCTTGAAGGGCAGTGGCTGGTACGAGACCGACTTCAAATCCGACAAGGAGGGCAAGCGCAATCTCGCCGTCGAGCGGGAGGAGTCCAAGCCCGCCGCGGAATCGAAGCCCGAGGCGAAGGCGGCGCCCGCGGCCGAGGGCACGGCCCCGGCCAAAGCCTCCGAGCCCAAGACTCCCAGCGTGACCCCCTCCGCTGCCGCCGCGCCCAAGCCTCGCGCCGCGGCGGCGCGCAAGCGCCCGGCCGCCGCAAGACCGAGCTCCTCGCGGCCCAAAGCGAAGCCCGCGGCTCGAGCGAAAGGGGCGAAGCGGGGCTCGAGGCGGTGAGGCGTTGAGCAGCCCTGCCGTCGAGAGGTCCGCCCAGCCTCTGCAGCCGGGCCAGGCGACCCCGAAGAAGCGCGGCTCGCCCCTGCGGCGCTATCTCGTCGCGGGCGTGCTCGTCTGGCTGCCGATCGCCGCCACCCTGTGGGTGGTCGAGTTCCTCTTCCGCCTGGCGGATAAAACCCTGCTCCTCTTCCCGCTGCCGGCCGGATACCAGCCTCAGGGGCTCATGACCGTCCTGCTGCCCGCCGTCGGGGTAGTGTTCGCTGTGATGATGCTGTTCCTCACCGGGATCCTCGCCACCAACCTCATCGGCCGGCGGCTGCTCGTGTGGGGCGAGGATCTGCTGCACCACATTCCCATTGTCGGCAGCGTGTATGGCGGCGTGAAGAGCTTCGCCGAGAGCGTCTTCTCCCAATCGAACTCGTTCCGCAAGGTCGTGATGGTCGAGTACCCCCGCGAGGGCGTCTGGAGCCTCGGCTTCCTGACCGCGGAGAATGTCCCCGAGATCACCGAGAAGACAGGTGAGCCCCATGCCTGCGTCTATCTCTCCGCCGCGCTGAACGCCACCGGTGGCTATCTCGCCATTCTGCCGCGCCGCCGGATCGTGGAGCTCGACATGACCGTCGATGCCGCCATGAAGATGATCATCACCTGCGGCGTGGTCGTCCCGCCGGCCCCTGACCGCAAGCCCGAGCTGGCAAAGCCCGCCGCTTGAGTTTCAAGCGGGTCCTAGTCGAGGGCCCGGGACCGAGCTTGCTACAGTAGCGGCCGATGAAAGCGATGCGACTTTCGGCCCCTGGCACTGCGCTTCACCTCGAAGAGGTCGCGCTGCCGCCCGTAGGCGAGCACCAGGTCCGCATCACGGTCGAGGCCTGTGGTGTCTGCCGGACGGACCTGCATCTTCTGGACGGGGAGCTACCGGATATCAGCTACCCCATCACCCCTGGCCACGAGATCGTGGGCCGCATTGCCGAGGCGGGTCCCGCGGTCACGCGTTTTCGCCCAGGCGACCGGGTGGGGGTGCCCTGGCTGGCGCAGACCTGCGGCGTCTGCCGGTACTGCCGTGCCGGCCAGGAAAACCTCTGCGAGAACGCCCGCTTCACCGGGTACACGGTGGACGGCGGCTACGCCGAGCAAGTGCTGGCCGATGCGCGTTTCTGCCTGCCGCTGCCGACCGGAACGCCCGCCGCGCAGCTGGCGCCGCTGCTCTGCGCGGGCCTGATCGGCTACCGCGCCTACCGTGCCGCCGGGAGCGGCTCGAATCTTGGCCTCTATGGCTTTGGGGCCGCCGCCCACCTGCTGGCGCAAATGGCTCGGGCCCAGGGCCGCCGGGTGTTCGCCTTCACCCGCGCGGGTGACCTCGAGTCTCAGGCCTTCGCGCGGGAGCTCGGTGCCGTCTGGGCCGGAAGCTCCGAGGAGACGCCACCAGACCTCCTGGATGCCGCCATTCTCTTCGCCCCGGTCGGCGCACTGGTGCCTGCGGCGCTGGCGGCGGTGCGCCCCGGCGGCCGGGTCGTCTGCGCCGGGATCCACATGAGCGACATTCCAAGCTTCCCCTATGATCTGCTCTGGCGCGAGCGCTCGGTCAGCTCCGTCGCCAATCTCACCCGGGCCGATGGCGAGGAGTTCTTGCCCCTCGCGGGGAAGCTCGCTCTGAAGCCGACCGTCGAGACCTTTCCGTTGAGCGAGGCGAATGTGGCGCTCGAGCGCTTGCGCAAGGGCGCGCTGCAGGGTGCGGCCGTTCTGGTTGCGGCCCCCCCGGGGCCTCCGTAACATCGCGCGCCTTATGCGCACACATTATTGCGGACAGGTCGACGAGAAGCTGATCGGGCAGACGGTCGAGGCGGCCGGCTGGGTACACCGGCGGCGGGACCACGGTGGGATCATTTTCGTGGACCTGCGCGATCGCGAGGGCCTGCTGCAGGTCGTGTTCGACCCCGACGCCGCGGAAGTCTTCCGCGAGGCGGAGCGGCTGCGCAATGAGTTCGTCATCCGCGTCAAGGGACGCGTCCGCGAGCGCCCGACTGGGACGGTGAACACGAATCTCGCTTCCGGCCGAGTGGAGCTGCTCGCGGCCGAGCTGGAGCTCCTCAACCGCTCGGAGCCGCTGCCTTTTCAGTTGGACGAGCAGGTCGGCGAGGAAGTCCGCCTCAGGTACCGCTACCTCGACCTCCGTCGCGAAGTCATGAGTCAGCGCTTGAGGCTGCGTCATCGGATCACTCGTGCCATGCGCAGCTTTCTCGATGGTCACGGTTTCATAGACCTCGAGACGCCGATGCTGACCAAGGCGACACCCGAGGGGGCGCGCGATTACCTGGTGCCGAGCCGCACCCACCCAGGCAAGTTCTTCGCCCTGCCGCAGTCGCCGCAGATCTTCAAACAGCTGCTGATGATCGCGGGCTTCGATCGCTATTACCAGATCGTGCGCTGCTTCCGCGACGAGGATCTGCGCGCCGACCGGCAGCCGGAGTTCACACAGCTCGATATCGAGACCTCCTTCCTGACGCAGGGACAGATCATGGAGTTGATGGAGGCCCTCGCGCGGCACTTCTTCAAGGACGTATTGGGTGAGGCGCTGCCCGATCCCTTCCCGCGCATGACCTTCGCCGAGGCGATGCGGCGCTTCGGCTCCGACAAGCCGGACCTGCGTATTGCGCTCGAGCTTGCGGACGTGGCGGATCTCGTCAGGGACTGCGACTTCAAAGTGTTCGCCGGTCCCGCCAAGGACCCGAAGGGCAGGGTGGCGGCGCTGCGGGTGCCGGGCGGCGCTGCCATGCCGCGCTCACAGATCGATGGCTACACCGAGTTCGTCGGGCGTTATGGGGCGAAGGGCCTCGCCTACATCAAGGTCAACGAGCGCGCCCGCGGCCGCGAGGGCCTGCAGTCTCCCATCATCAAATTCCTGAGCCATGCCGCGCTCGCCGGAATTCTCGAGCGCACGGGAGCGGCGGACAACGACCTCGTCTTCTTTGGTGCCGACAGCGCCAAGGTGGTCAGCGATGCGCTCGGCGCGCTGCGCCTGAAGATCGGGCAGGATCTGAAGCTCGTCCAGCAGGGATGGCGGCCGCTCTGGGTCGTCGACTTCCCGATGTTCGAGTGGGATGCGGACGAGCGGCGTTGGGCGGCCATGCACCATCCCTTCACCTCCCCCAGGATCGACGATCCGGCGGCGCTGCGCGCCGATCCGGAGAAGGCGCTCGCCAAAGCCTACGACCTTGTGTTGAATGGGTCGGAAATCGGCGGCGGCTCGGTGCGTATCCACCGGCAGGAGATGCAGTCGACGGTGTTCGATCTCCTCGGGATCGGGCCCGAGGAAGCGCGAGTGAAGTTCGGCTTTCTTCTCGATGCGCTGAAGTTCGGCGCCCCGCCCCACGGCGGTATCGCCTTCGGACTCGACCGGCTCGCCATGCTCATGGCCGGCGCCGACAGCATCCGCGAGGTCATCGCCTTCCCGAAGACCCAGACCGCGGCAGACCCGCTGACCGACGCGCCGACGGAGGTCGGCGAGGCGCAGCTGCGCGAGCTGCACATCCGCGTGCGGACGCCGCCGCCGGCATAGCCCATGGCTTGCCTCACCGGGAGGCACAATTCCTGGTACCGTGGATCAGGCGGCAGCAATGGCCGTTGCCGATCCCCCGCCCGATGAGAGAGGACACTGCCGAACACGTGGTCTACGTGCACGGGCTATGGATGCCCGGCGGCGAGTCGCTGCTGCTCGCGCACCGGCTGCTGCGCGAGTTCGGCTTTCAGGTGCATGCGTTCTCCTATTCCGCCACCACCTGGGGCATGGAGGAGATCACGGCGTCCCTTCAGAGCTTCGTGCGCTCGCTCGAGCTTCCCGCGGTGCATTTCGTCGGACACAGTCTCGGCGGGCTCGTCATCTATCGGTTCTTCGAGCGCTATCCGCAGCAGTCACCTGGCCGTGTGGTGTTCCTCGGCACGCCTTGCCTTGCGAGCCGCGCGGCCGAGGGGGCCGCGCGGTTGCGGTTCGTGAGCACGCTCATGGGGCCCTCGGTGGCCGACGAGCTCCTGCGGCCGCGCGAGCGGCACTGGACCTTCGGCCGGCCGCTCGGAATCATCGCCGGCAATCAATCCGTCGGACTGGGTCAATTCCTCGCGGGTTTCGAGGAGGAGTGTGACGGCACCGTCGCGGTCAGCGAGACGCGTCTGCCGGGCGCGACGGATCACATCGTGCTGCCGGTCAGCCACTTGGGCATGCTGGTCTCGCCACGGGTGGCGCGGGAGACGGGGTTGTTTCTCGCGAACGGGCGGTTCTCCCTCGGGTGAGCGCGGAGCTGCGCTCGATCAACATTCGGCTGGGCCGCCTTACTCGTTCTTCCCCGGCCTGTATTTTGCGAGCCAATCCTGAACAGCGCAGCGGCGCATGTCCTCCCTATCACGCGGGGGCTCCTGTTCCCGAAGGTTCCGCCACGCGTCCGCTGCTGTGCGGCGCCGCTCCTGCAGCGACATTTCCGATGTCGAAGCAGCTGTACGGCTGTCGTCGAACGTTCTTTTGCGAAGGGGAGGCGGCGGGAATCGGCCCACTTTGAGGTTCCAATAGGCCCATGAGCGTGAATCGATTATTCCCGGCGGCGCGGCATCGAGTGCCTGCCGAATCTCGTCGTCAGAGACATACTGTCGAATTACTCGCATGTCCTCGTGGCGAGCATAGGTCATGGCATACGCCATGAACCTGACCGGGTCTGCAAGCGCCTTCTCCGGTTCTTCGAACCAGATGATTCGGCGTGCCGCTTGAACCGTTTGGGGCGTAACGGGAATGGCTCTCACTGGCCGAGCCCTCGGTCTTTTCGTAAATTGAAATCGTCTACGCTCGGCAGACGATCCAGATCTACCTTGTTTACGGCGTTTGCCAGACGGAATTTCATATCTGTCGGCAGCTCGCGCAGATTGCCGTCGTCGAAGTACGACAGCGCCTTGAGCGTGATTTCTGGGTTGAATGTTGATCCGTACAGTCTTTCCGCTGCAGCCAGCGCAAACGGTAAACTGACTTTGCCGATCTGGATCAGTGCATCGATATCGATGTAATCTTTGGCCTCGGCTCGGACCTGAAGAACGGATGCCTGGGTTCCGGCAAGGTCAATTAGCGAAGCGATCTTCAGGCCGGTGTCTTCAGCGACCACCGGCGGAGCCAGGCGTGGCAGCTTTGGCACTTCAAAGAAAGACACCTTCACGGGCGCGCCCCGATCCACGATAACCGACAGCGTGTTCTTCTCGCGCTGAATGACCGCTGCGCCTCCCAGGAATGGGATTTTTCCTTCGAGGGAGGAAACGTCGATCGCGCGGCTGCCGAAGAAGTCAAAGTCAACCGATTTGCGATGGCCGAGATGCAATGCAAGCGCGGTCCCCCCGTAAAGCGTGAATTCAGGGGGCACTGCGGACAACTCCCCCCAAAGCCGTCGCTGCGCTTCAGGGAGAACGTCCAGACGAAGTGAGAACTTCGGCACGTGGAAGACCCGCCAATCCGCGGCGATCACCGTCCGCCGAAGCATACAGCGAACCACGACGGGGAGAAATGGCTGTGGTTTCGGTGGCCGCGGCGGATCTGCTGCCTCTCGGCAGACCATTTGGCGCCGTCCCGTGGGCCAAGCGGCTTACCAGGATGCGGTCCGTAAGGTCAGACTCGCAAGCGAGCTCATTTCAGGAGTCTCTGTCGAGCAACCGTCTCAGCCGGTAGAGCGCTTCGAGCGCAGCTTTGGGAGTCATCTCATCGGGATCGAGCGCGACCAGCGCCTCACGCACCGGATCGGGTGGCGAATCCAGCGGCGCGGCGGCAAACAGCGGCAGCTCCTTCTGCGCCTTCTCGCCATCCTGCCGATCGCGGCCGCTCCCCTCGCTTCGATCCCGCTGTGACTCCAGCGCTTCGAGATAGCGGCGCGCCTGGCCGATGACATCGCGCGGCACGCCCGCAAGCTGCGCCACCTGAAGACCATAGCTGCGGCTCGCGGGTCCTTCTTTCACCGCGTGCAGGAACACGATCCCATCCCCGTGCTCGGTGGCATCCAGATGCACGTTCGCGCAGCCCTCCACCTCAGTTGCCAGACTGGTGAGCTCGAAATAGTGCGTGGCGAAGAGCGTGAAGGATCTGACTTGCGTCGCGATGTGATGCGCCATGGCCCATGCCAGGGAAAGTCCGTCGAACGTACTGGTTCCCCGCCCGATCTCATCCATCAGGATCAGGCTGCGGGCGGTCGCGTTGTGCAGGATATTGGCGGCCTCCGTCATCTCCACCATGAAGGTGGATCGTCCGCCTGCGAGATCATCGGCAGCGCCGATGCGCGTGAAGATGCGATCGATGGGACCGATGACCGCGCGATCGGCGGGCACGTAGCTGCCAAGGTGCGCCAGGATCGTGATGAGAGCCGCCTGACGCATGTAGGTCGACTTGCCGCCCATGTTGGGTCCGGTGATGATGAGCATGCGCCGGGCGGAGTCGAGCTTCAGATCGTTCGGCACGAATGGTGTCGAGGCGAAGCGCTCCACGACCGGGTGCCGGCCGCCCTCGATCTCGAGCACGGGGCCCGACACGAGTTGCGGCGCCGTCCACTGCAGCGCGCAGGCACGCTCCGCCAGGGCCGCGAGCGAGTCGAGCTCCGAGAGCGCGGTGGCCGTGGCTTGGAGGGGAGCGAGACTTCCGGTGAGCCGAGTGAGGATCTCCTCGTAGATCTCCTTCTCCCGCGCGAGCGCTTTCTCGCGCGCGCCGAGCACCCGGTCCTCGAAGGTCTTCAGCTCCGCGGTGATGAAGCGCTCCGCGGATTTGACCGTCTGGCGCCGGACGTAGTCCTTCGGTGCCCGCTCGGCGTCCTTGCGCGAGATCTCGATGAAGAAGCCCTGCACCCGGTTGTAGCCGAGCTTCAGTCCCGCTATGCCCGAGCGCTCGCGCTCGCGCTGCTCGAGCTCCAGGAGGAATTCGTCGGTATGGGTGGAGATATTGCGCAGCTCATCGAGCTCCGCGTCGTAGCCTGCCGTGATGACATCGCCGTCCCGCACGAACGTGGAGGGATCCTCGGCAATTGCTTTGCCGAGGAGGTTCACGATTTCGCCGTGCTCACCGATGCGGCCGGCAATCTCAGAGACGAGAGGCGAATCGATCTCGCGCAGCACCAGCTTCAGGGCGGGAATCATCGCGAGGGAGGCGCGCAGTTGGGTCAGGTCGCGCGGCCGAGCGGAGCGCAGAGCGACACGGGCCAGGATGCGCTCGACGTCGCCGACACCGCGAAGATGCTCGCGCACGCCTTCGAATCGGCGCCCGTCGATCAGCGCACCCAGCGCCTGATAACGGGCCCGTAGCGACTCGTGGTGGGTGAGCGGCCGATTGAGCCAGCGCCTCAGTTGGCGCGAGCCCATCGACGTGACGCACTGATCCAAAACCGCGAAGAGCGTCGCGTCTTCGCGCCCGGTGAAGCTGGCATCGAGCTCGAGGTTGCGCCGGGTCGCCGCGTCGATGATGAGCGCGTCCGTGCGCTCCTCGACGTGCAACCCTCGAATGTGCGGGAGCGAGGTCTTCTGCGTATCGCGCACGTACTGCAGCAGAGCCCCGGCGGCACAGATGGCGAGCGGCAGCTCGTCGGCACCGAAGCCTTTGAGGTCCAGCGTGCCGAGCTGGTCCGTGAGGAGCCGCGAGGCACTCGCCAGCTCGAAATTCCACGGGGGGCGGGAGCGCAGAGCCGTGCCAGCGCGCCTGACGTCTTCTTCCACAGTGCCCTCGGGGATCAGCAGCTCCGCGGGCTTCAGACGCTCTATCTCCGCCGCGAGCACATTGCGGCCGCTCGACTCCAGCACCGTGAAGCGCCCCGCGGCGAGATCGAGCCAGGCGAGTCCGAATCTGTCGCCGTCACGCGCCGCCGCGGCGACGAGCGTTTCCTGGCGCTCTTCGAGCAGGGCGTCGTCGGTCACAGTCCCCGGAGTGATGATCCGGACCACCTCTCGCTCGACGGGACCTTTGGACTTCGCCGGATCGCCCATCTGCTCGCAGATCGCGACGCTCTCGCCTTTGCGCACGAGCCGCGCGAGGTAGCTCTCGGCGCTGTGGAAGGGCACGCCCGCCATCGGGATGGGCTGGCCGGCGGACTGGCCGCGCGTGGTCAGCGTGATGTCGAGCAGCGCCGCCGCGCGTCGCGCATCGTCGTAGAAGAGCTCGTAGAAATCCCCCATGCGATAGAAGAGCAGCACGTCAGGATGCCGGCTCTTGATGCGCAGGTACTGCTGCATGACCGGAGTGTGACTTTGAGCGGGATCCAGTCTATGCAGGGCGGTTGTACTTTCCATTTGGAGCCGGCTGGTCATCAATTCAAGGGCGCGCAGGGTTCATGCGGTTGAGCATCTCCGGCACGATGATATGCTCGATGACGGAGAGCACGCGCTTCTCGCCAGCCGCGTGCACGCGAGCAGAGTCCGGCAACGTGGCGTAGAGCTTATCCAGGAGCTGAATCTCCTTGGGGAGCGCCTGGGCAACCCGAGACGTAACCTCCTTCAAGATGCGCTCGGCAACTGTCGCCGGCACGCTCAGTTCAGCCCCGGCGGATATGATCGTCTCTCTCGTAACCTCCCCAAATGTGTGGGCAGTGGTCAAGGGGATGGCCATGGGAACGGCATCCCAGGTGGCTTTGTCAGCGGCGAAGGCGCGTGTGGCGTAGGCGCTCGTGGCGAGAAGATCGTATTGTGGGGCGAGCTTGATGCCATCCGGGGACACGAGGAAGGACAGGTTCTTCAGGTGGCAGTCATCGTTACCCGTGAGCACGTTGAAGACGAGCCAACGAAAGAGCTGGAAGCGGGAGTGGGCTTTGTTCGTTGTGTGCTCGATGATTTGCCGGAGGCTCTCCAGGGTGGCCCCGCTGTGCTTGAAAGTGCGCGACCGATTCAGGAGTTGGCAGGCATCGATCAGATGCAGTCGCTCGACGGAAAGTTCAGGCGTGCCGTTTTCAGCCGCTCCCAGCCACTTCACTTTGCGATCGAACCGCTCAACGATGTAGACGGGCTCAGGCACGTGCCGAATGAAGACGTCGGGGACTGGCAGTCCCGCGGCCGCGGCGAGGCGCATCGTCAGATATTCGTTGCAGACGGACTGAGGGTAGGTATTCGGATCTACGTGGTTGGGCTTGAGAATATGAGTGGAGGCTGTTGCGCCTTCGGGCTCGAAGATCGCACTCCGCGAATAGACAATCAGTAGTTTGTGCTGAGCTCCCGCCAGAGACATGCGCTTGGGCGCACCGGCGGTGAGGGTGGTCCTTGGGAGTCCCCGGATTCGATCGCTGAGCGAGGAATCCGGCAGGGCTCGTGCGCTGGTGGCCTCGGGCATGGCCCGGCCCGGCGGGAGCAGGGTCAAGGCGCCGGCTGATTCGGCTCCCAAGTATTCCAGAAGTGCGAATGCATCGTCACCCTTGATGCCCGCCTCGCGCGAGATCGCCTGACGTAAGAGCTCCTCGGGCAATAGATTGTCGAAATACCACTGTACGGCGCGCACACTTCCACCATCAGCGTGCAGGGGCGTCGATCTCGGTAGGCTCGGGGAGAGGTCGAAGGCGTCCTCCGCGGCGGCCCAGGAGGTCTCGTAACGGAAGCGCCAGAGATCATTGCTCTCCTCGAGCGAGCCGATCAGGCGCCGACCGAGGTATACGTTGAGGCTCCTCACGTGCGCTCACCCAGCCGGGACCTCTGGTTCCGTCGACTTGCGAGCCTTCTCCTGCGCCCGCACCTTGATGGTGTGCAAGGTGCCCGCCACGTCGTCCGGGACCTCGACGCTCAAGGCGATCCCTAGCTCATTCAGAATGCGCAGCACCCGTCCGAGCTGTATCGTCGGCTTGCCTCGCTCTGCGTCGAAGGCGAATTGCTGACTCAATTTCAGGCTGGCAGCCAGATCATCACGACGGACGCGGGCATTCTTGCGCACTGCGCGGATGATGAGTCCGAGGTCCTCGGGGGTGCGAATGGGATACTTCATGGGCGAATATTAAAATCTACCCCCGTAGATATTATTGGCGGATGAATCAAAAAGTCAACTGATATATCTGCAGTGGCAGATATATGTGAGTTTTGAGGTGTCACCTCAGCAGAAACTCCACAAAAGCAGATATACCGGATGGCGCACCCTGGAATGGAATATGTTGAGGAGTCGTCGAATCCGGCGAACGCGTGAGTGGCCCATTCCCGCGAGCGGCTACGGCCGCTTTACACGGATGCGGGATCCGCCGGCCGACCCTCGAGCTCACGGTTGCCCCCCCATTCGGTGAAACCCTCGTCCTGCTCGCGGCAATCGCCATAGTCCATCCGCAACGCCAGATCGGTATCGCGCAGGAGCCGCAGCGAGTGCTGCCTCAAGACCATCAATCGCGGCACCTCGCGGTCGGCAGGCAGCAAGCGCTGCCAGTCGGCGATTCAGGTAGCGTCGAAAAAATTCCGGTCTCCTCTTGAGCGCCTCGCAGGCGCCCAGGGGCTACTGCGCCGCGGCGTTGCTTCCGAGCAGTCCGCGACGATGACCACCTTTATGTTCTGCTGACGCTCGTCGAGACTCGCACGCAGCGAGTGGGGGAGGTCCGAGTGACTCCGGCTCCGCCAGCACCTGAGCGTCATCCAGAATCATCAACATGTGCCGGCCCGGATGCTCGGAGCCGCGAACCAGCTCGGTGATCCGCGGGGACGGCGCGGCCTGCGTGCCGGTGAGCTCGGCCTCGAGACTGTTGTAGACTTCAGGAAGATGTCAGCCGAGCCCAGCCCCATCAGTGATGCCGAGCTTTACACGCTGGCCGCAGCAGTCGGGCATGAGCTGCGAAGTGCGGGCTGGCGCGTCGCGACTGCGGAGTCCTGCACCGCTGGCTGGATCGCCAAGGCGCTGACGGACGTCCCTGGAAGCTCTCAGTGGGTTGACTCCGGATACGTCACCTATTCCAACACTGCGAAGATGCGCGATCTCGGTGTTTCGGCGCAGACGCTGGCCAATCACGGGGCGGTCAGCGAGGCGACGGTGCGGGAGATGGCCAACGGCGCGCTGCAGGTGACGGGTGTCGAGATGGCGATCGCGGTCAGCGGCATCGCCGGGCCCGATGGGGGCACCGCGGAGAAGCCCGTGGGCACCGTCTGGTTCGGCATCGCCACACCCGAGGCGCGTGGGCCGGATGCGCTTTGCGAGGGTCGGCACTTCGGCGGCGATCGCGACCAGGTTCGCCGCCAATCGGTGGACCACGCGCTGCGGCTCGCGCTGCGGCAGCTTCAAGCTGGCCGTGGGCGCTGAGAAGCGGCCGAACGCGATCACACCTCCCGAGCCCACCCGCCGGCTCTTCTTCGCGCTCTGGCCGGATGAGGCGATGCGCCACGCCATGGCGCAGGCGATCCGCAAGGCGGCGCGGGGGAGTGGTGGCAGGCCAGTCCCGGCAGGGAACCTGCATGTCACGATGGCTTTTCTCGGATCGGTTCCGCAGCGGCGGCTCTCGGAGATTGCGAAGATCGCACGCGCGGCGGCCTTGAGGCCCGATCCCGCGAGCGGCAATGCGCCGCAGGGCCTCGCGGGATCCTTCGGTGAGAGTGCCGGCTCTCCAGGAGACCGGCTCGTGATCACCTTTGATCACCTCGAGTACTGGCGCCAGGCACAGCTCCTTTGCGTCTTGCCGGCCGAGCCGCCGGCGCCGATGGCGGCGCTCGCGCGAAGAGCTCAGGATCTGCTGGTTACGGCCGGATTTGCTCCTGATCTCAAGCCCTTCCGGCCGCATGTGACGGTGGTGCGTAAGGTCTCTCGTCCGGGACCCATCGCGAGGATGCATCCGGTAGTATGGACTTTCATGGAGCTCGCGCTCGTGGAGAGCCGGACACTGCCCGAGGGACCGCTATACAGTGTTGTCGAGTCCTATCCCCTGGCCAGCGCATGAAAATGCGTGAAATAACAGTGAAACGCCCTCATTGACGGGCTTCTGCCGCCGCGGCTTTGTGGGATAATTCTGCGGCAGAGAATTCCCCTCTCCGTGCAACCTCCCGGGTGGATCGAAAGATGGAAGAGAATCGCAAGAAGGCGCTCGCCGCCGCATTGGGCCAGATCGAGAAGCAGTTCGGCAAAGGCTCCGTGATGCGCCTCGGCGATGGCTCATCGAGCTTCGACATCGAGGCCGTTTCCACCGGCTCACTCGGCCTCGACATCGCCTTGGGCGTCGGCGGCCTGCCCCGCGGCCGTGTCGTCGAGATCTTCGGTCCGGAGTCCTCCGGCAAGACCACCCTGACGCTGCAGGTCATCGCCGAGGTGCAGCGCAGCGGCGGCACGGCGGCCTTCATCGATGCGGAGCATGCGCTCGACCCCAGTTATGCCGAGAAGCTCGGCGTGAACATCGGCGATCTGCTGGTTTCCCAGCCCGACACCGGGGAGCAGGCGCTCGAGATCACCGATATGCTGGTCCGCTCCAATGCGGTCGACATCGTCGTCATCGACTCCGTCGCGGCGCTCACGCCGAAGGCGGAGATCGAGGGCGAGATGGGCGAGATGCAGGTCGGCCTGCACGCGCGCCTGATGTCGCAGGCGCTGCGCAAGCTCACCGGCAACATCAAGCGCTCCAATACCATCGTCATCTTCATCAACCAGATCCGCATGAAGATCGGCGTGATGTTCGGCAATCCGGAGACGACCACCGGCGGCAACGCGCTGAAGTTCTACTCTTCCGTCCGCCTCGACATCCGCCGCATCGGCGCCATCAAGAACGGCGACGAGGTCGTCGGCAACATGACGCGTGTCAAAGTGGTGAAGAACAAGGTGGCTCCTCCCTTCCGCGAGGCGGAGTTCGAGATCATGTACGGCCAGGGGATCTCCCGCGAGGGCGAGATCATCGAGCTCGGCGCGGCGCAGGGCATCATCGAGAAGTCCGGTGCCTGGTACGCCTACAAAGGCAACCGTATCGGCCAGGGCAAGGACAACACGCGCAACTACCTGCAAACCAACCGCGAGGTGGCGCGCGAGATCGAGGAGCAGATCCGCGCGAGGCTCCTGCCCACCAAGCAGCAGCGTAACGGTGGCGAAGCCGCTAATTCGGCCTGAGGGGACCGCCGACCCGGAGGCAATCCGCGCCGCCGCGCTGACCCTGCTCGCGCGGCGCGACTGGCTCACGGGTGAGCTCGGCGCAAGACTGCACTCCGCCGGCGGCGACTCGCAGGCTATCGCCGGGGTGATCGCGGAGTTGGTGCAGGAGCGACTGCTCGACGACACCCGCTATGCCGAGCGCTACGTCGCTTCGCGGGCCGAGCGCGGCCAAGGCCCTCTGCGGATCGCCGCGGACCTCGCCTCCCTCGGTGCGGCTCGGGACCTGATCGAGGCAGCTATCGAGGCCGGCCCGGACTGGCGGGCGGTGGCGAGCGCGGTCCGCCGGCGTAAATTCGGGGACGGCCCCCCCGATTCCTGGGCCGAGAAGGCCCGGCAAGCGCGTTTTTTGCAGTATCGTGGCTTTTCGTCGGATCATATTCGGGCGGCCACTGGCGCCGATCTCGAACCGGACTGAAGAACTTGAAGCAGCCTCGATTTTTAAGGGCGGCGGATGCCCGCCGTGCCTTCCTCGAATTTTTCCGTGAGCACGGCCATACCGTCGTGCCTTCGAGCCCGCTCGTGCCGGGTAACGATCCGACGCTGCTCTTCACCAATGCGGGCATGGTGCAGTTCAAGGACGTGTTCCTCGGCAAGGACCGGCGGGACGACGTGCGCGCCACTTCCAGCCAGCGCTGCGTGCGGGCCGGGGGCAAGCACAACGACCTGGAGAACGTGGGCTATACGGCCCGCCACCACACGTTCTTCGAGATGCTGGGCAACTTCTCCTTCGGCGATTACTTCAAGCGCGAGGCGATTGGCTTCGCCTGGGAGTTCCTCACCGGGACGCTGAAGCTCGACCCACAGCGGCTCTGGGTGACCGTCTTCCGCGAGGACGACGAGGCGGCGGATATCTGGCTGAAGGAGATCGGAGTCTCTCCCGAGCGCTTCTCCCGCATGGGGGAGAAGTCGAATTTCTGGGCGATGGGCGACACCGGGCCCTGCGGTCCCTGCAGCGAGATCTTCTACGACCACGGTGCGCGGATTCCCGGAGGGCCGCCGGGCTCCCCCGAGGAGGACGGTGATCGCTTCGTCGAGATCTGGAACCTGGTTTTCATGCAGTTCGAGCGAGCCGCCGACGGCACGCTGACACCGCTGCCGAAGCCTTCCGTCGATACGGGCATGGGCCTCGAGCGCATCGCCGCAGTGTTGCAGGGCGTGCACTCGAACTACGACATCGACCTCTTCAAGAGCCTCATCCGCTCGGCGGCGGAGCTGGCGCATACGACCGATTTGGAGTCGAGCTCCCTGCGCGTCATCGCCGACCACATCCGCGCATGTACGTTTCTGATCGTCGATGGCGTGTTGCCTTCGAACGAGGGACGCGGGTACGTGCTGCGGCGCATCATCCGCCGCGCCGTGCGCCATGGCTACAAGCTCGGCATCGAGGAGCCCTTCTTCTACAAGCTGGTTCCCGTCCTGGAGCGGGAGATGAGCTCCGCTTATCCAGAGCTCACCCGTGGACGCGAGCTCGCAGAGAAGGTCCTCAAGCAGGAGGAGGAGCGCTTCGCGGAGACGCTGGCGAACGGCATGGAGCTGCTGGAGGGAGCGATCACAAGAACCCGGAGCGGGGCCAGCACGGTCATCCCCGGCGAGACCGTCTTCAAGCTGTACGACACCTATGGGTTCCCGGCCGACCTGACGGCGGACATCGCGCGCGAGCGCGGACTCACCATCGACCACGCGGCCTTCGATGCTGCTATGGAGGAGCAGCGGCGGCGCTCGCAGGAGGCGAGCAAATTCGCAGTCGATCTGCGCGGCGGCGCCGCGGTCGATGCTCGCACGGCATTCAAAGGTTATGAGGGACTGGAGTCCGAAGGCCGCGTCACCATGCTCCTCAAGGCAGGCGCCGCGGTGGAGGCGTTGCGCGCCGGCGAGGAAGGCGAGGTCGTCCTCGATCGCACGCCTTTTTACGCCGAGTCGGGCGGTCAGGTCGGCGATACCGGAATGCTCGCGGGTGAGGGAGCGAAATTCCTCGTCCAGGACACCATCAAGCGCAGCGCCGCGCACTCGCACGCGGGACGGGCCGCCGAGGGGACGATACGGGTTGGCGATACGGTCCGGGCGCAAGTGGATGGCGATCGCCGTCGAGCCATCGCCCTGAACCACACCGCAACGCACCTTCTCCACGCGGCGCTTCGAAAGACGCTGGGCAGTCATGTGCAGCAAAAGGGCTCGCTCGTCGCGCCCGACCGGCTGAGATTCGACTTCTCGCATTTCCAGCCCGTCACGGGCGCGGAGCTGACGGCCATCGAGCGGTTGGTCAACGCGCAGATCCGGCTCAACGCGCCCGCGGAGACTCGGCTCATGGGATACGAGAGCGCGGTGGCTGAGGGTGCGATGGCGCTTTTCGGTGAGAAGTACGAGAAGGACGTTCGGGTGCTGCGCATCGGGGACTTCTCCATGGAGCTCTGCGGCGGTACCCATGTGCAGCGGGCCGGCGACATCGGGCTCTTCAAGATCCTCGGCGAGAGTGGCGTTGCCTCCGGCGTGCGCCGCATCGAGGCGATCACGGGGGAGGCGGCGGTCGAGTACGTGGAGCAGAGCGACACGCTGCTGCGGGAGGTCGCTCACCTCGTGCGCGGCTCACGCGAGGACATCAAAGGCAAGGTACAGGACGCGCTCGAGCGCATCCGCCAGATAGAGAAGGAGGTTCGCACCCTCAAAGATCGTCTCGCTTCCGGTCAAGGCGTGGATCTCGCCGCAGGGGCCGTCGACGTCCAGGGTGTGAAGATCGTCGCCACGAAGGTCGAAGGGGCCGATGCCGGGGCGCTGCGTAATGCCGTCGATCGACTGAAGGACCGGCTGAAGTCGGCCGTGGTGGTGCTGGCTTCGGTGGAGGGTCCCGATAAGGTGCTGCTCGTGGCCGGGGTGACCGCGGATCAGACCGCGCGCATCAAGGCGGGTGAGCTCGCCGGCGTCATTGCCGCCAAGGTCGGCGGCAGGGGCGGCGGCAGGCCGGATTTCGCCCAGGCGGGTGGCAACAACCCGGCGGCCCTCGATGCCGCGCTGGCCTCGGTCCCCGAGCTGGTCAAGGCGCGACTCGGCGCCTGAGATCCGGGAATACGCGAGGGCTCGCCCCGAGCGGTTGACGCGTTGCGAATACTCCGGGAAACCCTCGGGGAACGGGTGTACAGTCCCGCCTGGAGGCCACAGCCATGCTGATACTGACGAGGCGAGTGGGCGAGGCCGTGATGATCGGTGACGAGGTCAGCATCACGGTGCTCGGCGTGAAGGGCAGCCAGGTGCGCCTCGGAATCAATGCTCCGCGAAGCGTTGCCGTGCACCGCGAGGAGATCTACAAGCGCATCCAGCGTGAGCAGGCCGGGGGAGGCGGCCCGCAAGAGGAGTCCCCGCCGGAGGAGGCGCAGGAGGAGGGGAACCCTTCGGGACGGTACGGCTCCTCCTGAAGCCCACGCAAGGCGCCTTGACCCGTCATCGGCGGCAGTCGCGCCGCCGAGCGGCCGCGCTGCGGCACATCCTTCCAACATCGCCGCCGGAACAGAATCTCCATCCGGACCGTTTGAGCGAGTGAGCCGAGCTCGGAGTTGCCCGCTCCGCAGGCGGCTCCACGATGACGCGCTCAAGCCGTTTGAGAGGAGCGGGTGGCTGGACCAGTGATCCGGATTCGAATCGAGGCGACTGAAGCTATAGAGTTCCTTGGAAGAGTACGCAGTCTGGTCAGCTTGCTCGGCTTGCTGGCGTGGTCGGCTCTTGCCGCGCAACTCGCTTACGCCGCCAATCCCCAGCCCTACAAGATCGACTGGGTGTCGTCCGGGAATGACGCGGTCGATTCGACGATGAAGGCGACCTCCCAGCTGGCGACGCTGCGCAAGACTGCGCCAACGGATCCCTTCGGCCTGATCGCTCGTGCCCGAGGCGATGTGCCCAGGCTGCTGACCGTGCTGCAGAGCTTCGGGTACTACGATGGCTCCATCACGATCACGATCAACGGGCTGGGACTCAACAGCGTGGGGCTCGGCAACACCCTGTCCGCGCTGCCGAAGGGTACCGACGCGCACGTCAAGATCCATCCGACCCTCGGTCCTCTCTTTCACATAG
>JAKBCR010000005.1 GCA_021807675.1 Pseudomonadota bacterium | reverse complement strand
ATCCTTCTCCGAGACGTAGGCGCGCACCCATTTGGGATTGACGATGGCGAGCGTGAACGCGGTCTTCTGCGGCGAGGCCATGTCTCCCGGCTCGGCAACCCGGGAGCGCACCACGGCATTGAGCGGGGCGCGCAGCTGCGCATCGGCGAGCTCCTGATTGAGGAGGGCGACCTGCGCCTCCTCACCGTCGAGCATCGCCTCCGCCTGGGCAATGTCTTCCTTGCGCGGCCCGAGCAACGAGAGTTCGAGGGCCTTGCGGCTGACGACCACCTTGGCATCGGCGACATCTTGCTGCGCCTTGGCGTCATCGACCGATTGACGGCTTACCGCTCGCCCGTTGGAGCTCGTGAAGAGGTCATCGATCCGGCGATAGTTGTCGCGCGCCTGGCGGGCATCGGCCTGCGCCAACAGGAGATTGGCGCGCGCCTGAGCGATCTCCTCGGGCCTGCTGCCGTGATGCAGCCGTTCGACGACGGCGCGCTGCGCGGCGGCCTGAGCCTCGGCCTGCGCGAGCTGCGGCTCGAGGCGGCTCGTATCGAGCCGCGCCAGGACCTGTCCTTTACGGACGTAATCGCCTTCCTGCACGAGAACGCTCGCAATCCGCTGGCTGTCGTTGAAGGCGAGGTCCACCTCCCGCAGGTCGACGTTGCCGTAAAGCACGATCTCCCGGCTCGCGGGATGTCGATGGGTGAGCCACCAGGCGCCGCCGAGGACGGCGAGCACCAGCAGGCCGAGGGTGACGATGCGTTTCTTCATGCCGAACCGCGCTTTCCTGAGGGGACCGCTCGACCTGATAATTTTCTATCACTTGATATTTATATGTCAACTGATAGTATTTCAGTCCTGCCGAGAAACGCGAATCATGGCCCGAACATTGTGATCGCGAGATCGTGAGAAACCGCAACACCGCGCCCCGTAAGTCGCGCCCGCCGGCCTCAGGAGCGGGCAAGGCACGGCGCCGGTGCCTGATCGGCGGCGGCTACGCCCGCGGTGAGCACACGCGGCGGCGGCTGCTGGAAGCCGGGATCGAGCTCTTCGGGGAGCTCGGCTACGAGCGTGCCTCGACCCGGGCCATTGCGCACCGCGCCGGCGTGAGCCTTCCCGCGCTTCAGTATTATTTCGGCGGCAAGGAGGGGCTGCACCGGGCCTGCGCGCAATACATCACGGAAGACGTGCGCACCCGGCTGGCTCCGGCGACGCAGCGAGTCCGGGAGGCTCTCGACCGCCGCGATCTTGCCCGCAGCGAGCTCCTCGAGCTGCTGCGGGCGGTCGTGGAGCCGTTTCTCGAGGGGCTCGCCACGGAGCGCCCGGAGAGCTGGGCGCTTTTCTTTGCGCGCATTCAAGGGGAGCAGGGCGTTGCGCTCGATGCGATCTTCCAGCAGATCGGCGGACGGCTGCTGACGCTCGTCATGGAGATCATCGGCCGCGTTCTGGGGCGGCCAGCGGAGAGTCCCGAAGTGGCGATCCGCGCAGTCATGATCGTCGGGCAGATCACTCTGGTGCGCCGCGCGCGCCCCATCATCCTGCGGGCGCTCGGCTGGCCTGACTTCGACGGCGAGCGGCTGACCACCCTGAAGGAAGTGATGTGGCAGGCCATCGCGTGCAGCTTGTCGCCTGCTCCCGGGCCGGCGCGTGAGTCGGTTTGAAAATCGACCGCGGCTCTCGCCGGACGCGAGCGGCCTTCTCGGCACCTCCCAGGCTGGCGATGATCCGCACTCGAAATTCAAGCTGACCTCCCCCGGGCGGCTCGACCTCGACGCGACGCTCCGTCACGCCGCGCGCTGCCCGACCCCGCGCTGCCGGGCTACCGGGAGCTCTCGACACGGCTGGGCTGGCGCGCTACGCGCACGGTCGAGCTTTCGCTGAGCGGCTCGAATCTGCTTCAGGCGCGGCACCTGGACCTGCCGGTCCCTTACGGCAAGTACATCGACCGCAGCGTCTTCGCGCGTGTCGACTGGAGCTTGCGCTCGACCATGGCAGCGCTTTGCCGGAATTGGCGCAAGCCTGCGATCCTCGCCCTCGCCGCCGCGCTCGTGGCGGTTGGCGCTGCCGCCGGCCGCGGTTTTGCGGCAACGCAGAGATACCCCAGGGATGAGATCGAGGCCGCGTTCCTCTCCCGCTTCGCGAGCTTCGTGAACTGGCCGCGCGGTGCGCTCGACCCGGCCGAATTCACGGTGGCGGTGCTCGATGATGACGCGGTTGCCAGCGATCTCGAGCGCATGCTGCCGCGCGGCGAGCCCAAAGGCAGGCAGGTACGGGTCAAACGGATCACGAGCACCAAGCAGCTTGGCGCTGCCCAGATCCTGTATCTCGGTGCCAGCGATGCGAGTATTCTCAGGCGCCGACTGGCGCTCATCGCCGGCCGCCCCCCGTACTGGTCGTGACCAGGCAGCCGGGCGGCCTCGACGACGGCAGCATGATCAACTTCCTCTTGGTCCATCGCCACGTGCGCTTCGACATCTCACTTGCGACCGCGCGCCGCGCGGGACTCACCATCAGCGCCGATCTGCTCTCGGTCGCGACTCACATCAAGGGAAGGCCCGTGGGCTCGGACACACCCTGCGAGATCCTGCCGCCGCGATTGCAGATGCGTCCCTCCTGCTCGACGAGGTTGGCCTCGCGATGATGCGCGGACGGGCAGTTCCGCCGGGGGGCGAGTTGCAGCCTTCTCCCGCTCAAGCGCATCCGCGGCGGCTCCTGCGGCGCAAGCCTGGCCGCGCACGGCGAAGCGTCCAAGCCAAACTGATGACGGTCATCTTCGTCACCACGGCGGCGGCGCTGATATTCGCCGGAGTCGCGATGATGGTTCGCGATCTGACCGTCTATCGTCAGGACTGGGTCAACGAGATCCACTCCGAGGGGGAAATCATCGCTCTCGCCACGGCGCCCGCGCTCGCGTTCGATGACCACAAGCTGGCGACGCGCAATCTCGGCGCTCTGCGAGCCAACAGGGCCGTCTTGACGGCAGCGCTCTATCGACCGAACGGCGCGCTCTACGCCGAGTACACCCGCGCAGGGGAAGCCACACCGCCGCCGCGCGTCGTCGCCTTGCAGCGTGCCCGGGCACGCATGTCCGGACAGTACCTCGAGCTCATATACCCCGTGGAGCGCGATGGTGAGTCGCTCGGCGCCCTGTATCTGAAGGCCCGTTACGACGTGATGAGTCGTCTTTGGGGCTACGTGGAGATCTCGGGGGTGGTAAGCCTGCTCGGCCTGGCGCTGGCGCTCATCCTCTCGAGCTCTTTGCAGCGAGGCATCACCCGACCGCTCGGAGCCATTGCTGAAGTCGCGCGCCAGGTGGTGCGGGGCAAGGACTACTCGCTGCGAGTCGGCGAGACCCCCAGCGACGAGATCGGTCTGGTGGTGGAGGCCTTCAACGGCATGCTCGATGAGGTGCAATCCCGGACCGACGCGCTCGTACGCTCAAACGCAGCCCTGAAGGAGGAGGTCAAGGTCCGCCAGGCAGCCGAGTCGGAGCGGGCGCGGGCCAACGCGCGCCTGGAGGCCACCATGGAAGCGCTGCGGCGGGCTGATCGGCGCAAGGATGAATTCCTCGCAACCCTGGCGCACGAGCTGAGAAACCCCCTGGCCCCGATCCGCAACGCGGTGAAGCTGCTCGAGCTGCCCGCGGCGGATGAGCGCCGCCGGCAGTGGGGGCGCGACGTCATCGCGCGCCAGGTACAGCGCATGGCGCTGTTGCTCGACGATCTTCTCGATGTCTCGCGCATCACCCGTGGCCGCCTGGAGCTCAAGAAGGATTACATCGATGTGGCCTCACTCGTCGCCTCCGCGATCGAGACCGCGCGTCCGCTGATCGATGCCAAGCGGCACATTCTGGAAACCGTGCTCCCGGAGGAGCCGGTCGAGCTCCTGGTCGATCCCCTGCGGCTGTCACAAGCCATCGCCAACCTGTTGACCAATGCCGCCAAATACTCCGATCCGGGCGGCCGCATCACTTTCACTTCCACCCACGGCGCCGATGAGCTGACTTTTTCGGTGCGCGATACCGGTATCGGGTTGAGCACCGCCAACATCCCGGACGTCTTCGAGATGTTCTCGCAGGTCCACTCGGTGATCGACCGCTCGGAAGGTGGCCTCGGCATCGGGCTCGCGCTCGTCAAAGGACTGGTCGCCCTGCACGGCGGGACCGTCGAGGCGCAAAGCCCGGGTCCCGGGCAAGGCAGCACCTTCACGATCCGCTTACCCGCCGCCGCCGTGGTACACCGCGGAGCGCGCTCGGACGCGCAACTTGCAATGCGCCCCGCTGCCGCCGAGCCACGCTGCACCGTGCTCATCGCCGACGATAATCGCGACGCCGCGGACAGCCTCGCGCTGCTGCTGCAAATGTCGGGGTACGAGCTGCATGTCTGCCATTCGGGCCGGGAGGCCCTGGCTCTCGCGCAGCGGGAGCGGCCGGAAGCGCTCGTGCTCGACATCGGCATGCCGGGCATGAGCGGTTACGAGCTGGCGCGGCACGTTCGCCAGGAAGATTGGGGCCGCGAGGCCCTGCTGATCGCCGTGACGGGGTGGGGTCAGCAGGAGGATCGCGAGCGCTCGCGCGCCTCCGGTTTCGATTACCACTTGACCAAGCCCGTGGACCCGGAAGCCTTGCAAGGGCTGCTCGCGGAATTCGCCCGCCGGGGAGAGCGCCCAGCCGCCTCCAGCACGAAAGCAACTCATTAAGCGGCCGTTTCCCGGGGCGTCTCGTCTCGCGTAGGCGGGTCTCAGAGGGGCCGCTCCCTGGGCCACGAGACCGCGAGAGTCAATGGGCTGGCCGCGCACAAAATCGCCGGGAGCGATTTGCGCCAATTAACGGATCGCCGACTTGCAGATCCGCTCGACTAGCTCGGGGAACCCGATGCCCGCGGCTCGGGCCGCTTGCGGCAAGAGGCTCGCGGCCGTCATGCCGGGGAGCGTGTTGGCTTCGAGGCACCATATCGCTCCCCGCCCGTCCATCCGGAAATCGATCCGGCTGTAGGCGCCGAGCTTCAGGGCGGCGTGCGCCCGCAGCGCGAGCTCCTGGACACGCGATGAGATGTCGGGGGAGAGGTCCGCGGGAAAGATCTCCCGCGCGCCGCCGGACTGGTACTTCGCCTGATAGTCGAATACCTCGCCTGGCGAGATGATCTCTCCGATCGGCAACGCGTGCCCCTCCAACACACCGACTGTCAGCTCGCGGCCCGGGATGAAGCGCTCGACCATCACTTCGTCGTCGTAACGCTGCGCGAGCGTGACCGCCGCTGACAGAGCATCCGGCGAGCGCACGACGCTCAGCCCAACGGTCGAGCCCTGCTTGTTGGGCTTCACGACGACGGGCCAGCCGAGCGCCGCGACCTCTTGGGCGGCCACGGGCGCCATCCGCCAGTCCGCCGTCGGAACACCGGCGGCGCGGAAGAGCCGCTTCGAGAGATCCTTGTCCATCGCGGTCGCGCTTGCGATGTGATTGCTGCCCGTGTAGGGCAGGCCCGCGAGATCGAGCACGGCCTGGATGCGGCCATCCTCGCCCGCGCCACCGTGCAGCGCGAGGAAGACGACGTCGACGCCCTGCATGTCGGCCGCCTCGGCCACGAGCGCCGGCGCTGCCCGCTTGATGCCCGCGAGCGCCGAGCCCGACGGAGGCTGCGGGCCGATGCCGCTCGTGAGGAGTCTCTGCTCGGCCGGACCGGACACCCTGCCGGTCGCCGTATCGACCGCCACCACCTCGTGCCCGAGGCTGCGCAGTGCCGGAATCACCTGCGCGGCGCTCGCGATCGACACGTCCCGCTCCTCGCTCATGCCGCCGAAGAGAACCGCGATCTTCATAGCCCTGAGTTCCCGCTGCCTTTGACCGAAATACCCCGGAAGACGCTCCAGGCGCCGCTTCCGCGCACGAAGCGCGTTACGAAGGATATTGTCACACGTCCACCCGCCGCGCACGGCAGCGGATGACACGCCGTGACGCAGCAGGTACGATTATCGCACCGCTCGCCGTGTGTCCCGGGCGCGGCTGTTGCCTCCCGGGAGCCCGCCTGGGACATCCGCCTGCGGCGCTCGGACGGCGGATGAGGGCCGCAACCGGGGACCTCGTTCCGGGAGGAAGCCAACATGGAATTGCGCGATGCCGCGCCCCCCTCGATCCGCTTTCATGAGCGCGGCGGCTTCAGTCAGGCGGGGTGCCTGCGCGAAGCCGGGCGCAAATTCGACAGGTGGCTCGATCTGGTGTTTCTACAGCGTCGGATCGACGCGTAGACTGCGCGGATGTTCCCGAAGCTCACCCCGGCCACGCGGGCCATCCTTTTCGCCAACGTTCTCGTGTTCCTTCTCGAGCAGGTGGCGATGCGGCCGATCCTGCTGCGGTTTGCGCTCTGGCCGCTTGGACCGGAGTCACTCTTTCAGCCGTGGCAGCTCGTAACTTATGCGTTCCTGCACGATGGTATCCTGCACATCTTTTTCAACATGTTCGCGCTGTACATGTTCGGCCCGACGCTCGAGGAGTACTGGGGCGCACCGCGCTTCCTCGGGTACTACTTCGTGTGCGTTATCGCCGCGGGCGCGACGCAGCTCGCGGTGGAATACGCCGCCAGGACCGGCGAGCCCACCATCGGCGCCTCCGGAGGCATTTTCGGCATCCTGCTCGCGTTCGCGGTGCTCTTTCCGCGCGCCCGGCTCCTTCTGCTGCTGCCGCCCATCCCCATGCCGGCCTGGCTCTTCGTCACGTTGTACGGAGTGCTCGAGCTCTTCCTGGGAGTGACCGGCAAGGAGGCGAGCGTCGCTCATTTCGCACACCTCGGCGGCATGCTCGGGGGCGCGCTCATGCTGCTTTATTGGCGCTTGCGCCCGGGCCGCGGCGGCTGGCGGCCCGGCTGAGCGGAACTTTTTTGGATTGCTTGCATCTACCGCAGCCTCGGAGGTGGCCGATGATCAAGACCGAGCATCTGAGCAAGCGCTACGAATCTGTGACGGCCGTGGAGGACGTCACCTTCGATGTCCGCCCGGGCGAGGTGCTCGGATTCCTGGGCCCGAACGGCGCGGGCAAGACGACGACCATGCGCATGCTCGCGGGCTTCGTCACGCCAACCGCCGGCAAGGCCTTCATCTGCGGCCACGACGTCGAGACGGAGCCGCTCGCCGCCAAGCAGCGGCTGGGGTACCTGCCGGAGGGAGCACCCAGCTACGGCGAGATGCGCGTGCGCCGATTCCTGGAATTCATCGCCGATCTGCGCCGTCTGGAGGGGCCCCGCCGGCGCGAGAGGCTCGATTACGTCATCCAGCGGCTGCAGCTCGCTTCGGTGCTGGAGCAGTCGATCGACACGCTGTCCAAAGGGTTCCGCCGCCGGGTGGGACTGGCACAAGCCATCGTGCATGACCCGCCGGTGCTCATCCTCGATGAGCCCACCGACGGGCTCGATCCCAACCAGAAATTCGAGGTTCGCACGCTGATCAACGAGATGGCGCGGGACAAAATCATCGTCATCTCGACTCACATCCTGGAAGAGGTCGATGCCGTCTGCAATCGCGCGATCATCATCGCGCGCGGACGCATCGTCGCCGACGACACACCGGTGAAGCTTGCAGCCCGCTCCCGCTACTATAACGCGGTGTCGCTGCAGCTAGCCCGGCCGGAGCAGCTGACTGCCGTCCGCGCCGCTTTGGCGGCGTTGCCTTCGGTAGCCGAAGTCGAGGTCAGCGAGCGCGACGTGCGGCTCACGGCGCTGCCCCGCTCGGGCGCCGCCATCCTGCCGGCCGTCTCGGAGCTGGCGAGCAGCAAGGGCTTCGCGCTGAAGGAGCTGCACCTCGAATCCGGGCGGCTCGACGAAGTCTTCCGCTCCATCACGGCATAACGACTCAAGAGGGGGCGCCATGCGCAATGTGGGCATCATTCTGCGCCGCGAGCTCGCGAGCTATTTCGCGACACCGCTCGCCTATGTATTCATCCTGATCTTTCTCGTGCTGGCCAACGCCTTCACATTCTATCTCGGCGGCTTCTACGAGCGCGGCCAGGCGGACCTGCAGCCGTTCTTCGCGTTCCATCCGTGGCTGTATCTGTTCCTCATCCCGGCCATCTCCATGAAGCTCTGGGCCGAGGAGCGCAAGTCCGGCAGCATCGAGCTGCTGATGACCCAGCCCGTGAAGCTCTGGGAGGCCGTCCTCGGCAAGTACTTCGCCGCCTGGATTTTCATCGCGCTCGCCCTGGCGCTCACCTTCCCGATCTGGATCACCGTCAACTATCTAGGCCGTCCCGACAACGGGACGATCATCGCCGGGTACCTCGGAAGCCTCCTCCTCGCCGGAGGCTTTCTCGCGGTGGGCTCGTGCATGTCGGCCTTGACCCGCAACCAGGTCGTGGCCTTCATACTTGGCGTGGCGGTCTGCTTCGCCTTCCTGCTCGCCGGCTATCCCATGGTCATCAACGCCTTCCAGAGCTGGGCGCCGCAACCGCTCGTCGACGCGATCGCCTCGCTCTCCTTCCTCACGCATTTCCAGTCGATCTCCAGGGGCGTGCTCGAGGCCCGCGACCTCCTTTATTTCGCGATGCTGATCGGCTTCTTCCTCTTCACCACCACGGTCGCCCTCGACCTGCGCAAAGCGGACTAGGAGCGCTCCATGACGAAACGCTCGACCCTCGGCTGGGGCGCGGTTCTCGCGCTGGCGCTCACCTTCATCGGCCTCACCATCGTCTTCAACGACTCCCTCGCGGGCTGGCAGCTCGATCTGACCCAGAACCGCCTGTACACCATCTCCCCCGGCACGGACCGCATCCTGAAGAGCATCAAGGAGCCGATCGACCTCTATTTCTTCTACTCGGCCAAGGCCGCGGAATCCATTCCGCAGATCCAGCCCTACGGCCAGCGCGTGCGCGATTTCCTCGAGGAGCTGGCGCAGCGCGCCGACGGCAAGATCCACCTGCACATCATCGATCCCAGGCCGTTCTCCGTGGAGGAGGACCGCGCCGCTGAGCTCGGAGTCACCGGCACGGCCCTCAACGCCGCCGGCACGAAGTTCTACTTCGGGCTCGCCGGGACCAACTCGACCAACGGCCAGCAGGCGATCCCCTTCTTCGACCCGAGCAAGCAGCGCTTCCTCGAGTACGACGTCGCGAAGCTCATTTATCAGCTCGCGCATCCCAAGAAGCCGGTGGTCGATTGGCTCTCCACGTTGCCCATGACGGGCGGATACAACCCGCAGACGGGACAAATGCGCCGGCCCTGGGTGGTCTACCAGCAGGCCGAGCAGCTCTTTCATCTGCACACGCTGCAAACGACCGCGACCCACATCGGCCCGAACGTACGCGTACTCGTGCTCGTCGATCCGAAGAACCTTTCGCCCGCCACCCAGTTCGCGATCGACCAGTACGCATTGCGCGGCGGACACATCCTCGCCTTCGTCGATCCGCTGGCCGAGTCGGATCAGTCGGCGGCCAATCCCATGGAATCGATGGGGGCGGACCACGCCTCGCACATGGGCCGTCTCCTCTCGGCCTGGGGCGTCGACTTCAATCCGAATGAGGTGGTCGCCGATCGGGGCCACGCGCTCTCCGTCGCCATGCGCCCGGGCGAGCCGCCGGTCGAGGACGCGGGAATCCTCGGTCTCGGCAAATCCTCGCTCTCGCAGAACGATGTCATCACCGCGGGCCTCTCGAATGTCAACGTGGAGACGGCCGGCTATCTGACTCCGATCAAGGGGGCGAAGATCAAGTTCGAGCCGTTGATGCAATCGAGCACCGATGCCGAGCCGATGCCGGCGCAGCGGTTCGCGATGTTGCTCGATCCGACCACTCTGTTGAACGGCTTCAAGCCCACCGGAAAGCGCTACACGATCGGCGCGCGCATCACCGGAATGGTGAAGACCGCCTTCCCGGACGGCCCCCCCGAGGGCGTGACATTGCCCGCCGGCCAGCGGGACCTCAAAGCGTCAGCCAAGCCATTGAACCTGGTGGTCTTCGCCGATACCGACCTGCTGTCCAACTATCTGTGGGTGCATGAGGAGGATCTCTTCGGCCAGCCCATCGCCCAGGCCTTCGCCGCCAATGGCGATCTGGTGCTGAACGCTCTCGACAACCTCGCCGGCAGCTCCGATCTCATCAGCGTGCGCGGCCGCGCCGGCTTCACCCGGCCTTTCCTGCGCGTCCAGGCGCTGCAGCGGCAGGCCGACGCCCGCTTCCATGCCCAGGAAGCGCAACTGAAACAGGAGCTGCAACAAACCGAGCAGCAGCTGACGCTCCTGCAATCCAAGCGCAATGACAAATCCGCGCTGATCCTCTCGCCCGCTCAGCAGCAGGAGATCGAGCACTTCGAGGACGAAAAGCTCCAGATTCGCAAGCGTCTGCGCGCGGTGCAGGCCGGCCTGGTCAGTGCCATCGACAGGCTCGGCACGGAGCTCAAGGTCATCAACATCATCGTCATGCCGGGCCTCTTCGCGCTCGCGGCGCTCCTCATCGCCGCGGTTCGGCGCCGCCGTCCCGCCGTCCCGCCCCCTGGAGACTCGGCTCCAGGGGACACCGATAAGAAGGACAAGACTCAATGACCGCACGCCGCGTCTCACTTCTCTTCGCGATCGGCATCGCCGTCATCGCCCTCGCCGTCTGGGTATCGAGCCGCAGCCAGACCGGCGGGAGCTCGATCGCGGGCACCCGGGTCCTTCCCGGCCTCGAGAGGTCTCTCAACCAGGTGACCCAGGTCCGCATCACCAAAGCCGGCAATACTCGGACCATCTTGAGCCGCACGGCGACCGACTGGGTCGTCGGCGAGCGCAATTACCCCGCCGACTCCGGCAAGTTGCGCAAGCTCCTGCTCGATCTCGCATCATTGAAGGCAGTCGAGCGCAAGACGCGCATCGCGAGCAACTATCCGGTGCTCGGCGTCGAGGATGTGACCTCCCCCAAGGCTACGGGAGCCCGCATCGACATCGTTTCCCCCGGAAAGACCTGGTCACTGATCGTCGGTCACTCCGCCGATGGCAACGGCTGTTACGTCCGGGTGGTCGACTCCGCCCGAAGCCTCCTCGCAAGCCCCCTGATCCAGGTCGATGCGAGCCCGAAGCAGTGGCTCGACCCGACCATCCTCGACATCGCCCACACGCGCATCAGTCAGATCGAGGAGCGCCCGGCCAAAGGCTTCGCCTTCAGCGTCTCGCGCGCCAAGAAGGCCCAGGCGGACTTCATCGTCCACGACATCCCCCGGGGCCGCGAGCTGACCGGCGCCGACGCCGCCGACTCGATGGGGAGCGCCCTTTCCAACCTGACCCTGACCGACGTCCGCAAGGCCGCCGCCCCGCCTCGCGGGACCGCCCTCTCTCACGCCGTCTTCAGGACCTTCGGCGGCCTCGGGATCGACATCAGCGGCTACGAGCAAGCCAAGCACCACTACATCGACGTCTCCGCCTACGCCACTCAAAAATCAGCCGACGCCGAGGCTCAGCAGATTAACTCCCGCCTCCACGGCTGGGACTACCAGATCCCCGGCTACCGCTATGACGAGGTCTTCCAGTCGATGGACGGTCTCTTGAAGCCCCTGCCGTCCAAGAAGAAAGCACCGGCAATCCACCCGCATCACGTGAAATAGCCAGAGAGGCGGCCCCTATCTCGCTCGAGCCAACAGAAGCAAGGTGACCGTAGCCAGCAGCGCGGTAGGTAACCAGGCCAAGATGACCGGGTCCAGGTTAAAGACGATCGCCCCGCTCTCGATCAGCCGCTGCAGCAGGAAGAACGCGACCCCAATCACCAGCCCGATCATCGTCCTCGCCCCCGCCCCCGCCGACCGCATCGACCCCATGGCGAACGGTATCGCCAGCAGCACCGAGAACGCGATCGCCACGGTCCGGGCGATCTTCGACCAGAACGCGAACAGATACTGCCGCGCGTCCAGCGAATTGGCGTGGAAGTAGCCGATGAGCTTCCACAAGGCCCGCAGCGTCAACTCCTCAGGGTCCTGCACCGCAAGACCGAGGAACCCGGCCGTGACGTTCGATTGCAACACCTTCTCCCCCGGCGCGCTCGTCGCCACCTTCTCACCGGTGAAGCGCGACTCCGTGTAGCCCCCGAGGAGCCACTTTCGGTGCCCCAGGGCCGTTGCGCTCGCGGCACGCCCCATGGCGATCAGGGTGTGCTGCGGCGAGAGCTCGAAGACCTGCATGCCCGCGAAATGCCGCGACCCGGACTGGCTCGCCACGTTCAGGATCAGATCGCCGTCCCGCACCCACGCCCCGGTTCCGCCGCCGAAACCCACGCTCTTGAACTGAATGAACGCCTTCTGTTGATTCGCCGCCTCCTGCAGCTGCGGGGCGACGAATTCCCCGAGCGTACCCTCGAGCGCGATGAGCAGAGCGGCGGCGATGAGCGCGGTGCCCGCGAGCCGCCCCACCGACACACCCGTGGCGCGGATGACGGTGAGCTCGCTGCCGCGGGCAAGCTGGCCGAAGCCGATGAGCGAGCCGATGAGCGCGGTGATCGGCAGCAACTGATAGATCTGCTGCGGCAGATTGAGCAGCGTGTACCAGAGCGCATCCGCAACGGTGTAGTGTCCGATCCCGATGTCGCTCTGCTGGCTGATGAAGACGAAGAGCCCCCCGAGCACGAGCATCACCAGCATCACCAGCATCACCCCGCCCAGCACGGTGCGCACGATGTAGCGGTCCAATACGCTCACGCCGCCTCCGGCCGGTAACGCAGCCGCTGCAAGGCCCGAGGCGCGAGGATCACCGTGAGGGCGAGCAATACGACGGCGACGTGAGCCCACCAGAGACCCAGCGCAACGGGAATGGCTCCGTTCGCGACCCACGCCTGACCGGCGGAGAGGAGGTTCTGATAAACGATGTACACGACAACGGCGATCCACACGCGCGCATAGCGACCCTGCCGCGGTCTCAGGCGCGCGAGCGGCACCGCCAGCACGGTCAGGATGATGCACATGAGCGGTAGCGAGATGCGCCACTGCAGCTCGGCCTGACGCTTGGGATCGGGAGAGGCGAGGAGCGAGGCCGTGGGCTGCGCGTCGAGGTCCGTCACCACGCTATTGGCGGGCGGGACCCTGAAGGGAATGAAATTCTCGGCGAAGTGCATGATGCGGAACTGGGGACTGCCGGGGATACCCTCCAGGCTCTCGCCGTTCAGCAAATCGATGGCTTGAGTCGAGCCATCCGGGGACACCGTGTGCACCGCGCTTCGGGCAACGTCCACTTCGACGATCGCTCCCCGATTCCTCTCGAGAAACACGTTTCGCAGGGTTCCGTCGGGCTCGACTTTCTCCGCGTAAACGACGGCACTGCCGCCGCCGAAGGAGCGGAAGATCCCAGGCTGCAGAGGCGCGAATTGCCCCGCGCGCACTGCCGCGTTGCGCAGCGTCAGCGCCTGCGCCGTGGCTCCGGGCGCAACGGATAGCGTGATCGCGGCAAGTGCGCCAGCCACCACTACCCCGAGGCCGATCACTCCACCGTAGAGCGTGGCCGGCCTCACACCGCACGCCAGGGCGGCGGCGAGCTCGCTATCGTGATAAAGCCTGCCGATGGCGAGGACGATGCCGAGCAATAGACCCACCGGCACGAGCAGGCTCAGGTACTGCAGGATCCCGAGGTAGATGAGCTCGAGCACCATTCCCTGAGGAAACTGGCTCACCGCCGCACGCTCGAGCACGGCGGCGACCTGATTGGCGAGCAGGATGACGAGCAGCACACCCATCACCACGATCCAGGCGGTGATGACTTCGCGCAGAATGTAGCGTCCGAGGATTTTCCCCAACCGATGGCCTGCCGTGACTAGTCCCCGCCGGACCGCCGGTGGGTTACACTAAAATCTTACGGTAAAGCAGACGGTTGCGCGCCTCAATGGTTCGCAGCGTCGATCCAGGAAATGCTCCGGCTCTGAGCCGGTACTCCGGCAGCGCCGGCACGGGATACTGCGATGCGATTTGAGACCTTTAGCAAGGGGATGGCCGCGCTCGACGTGGACTGCCTCGCCTTGGGCATCTTCGAGGAGGGGGAGCTGACCGAGGAGGCGCGTGCCATCGACTCCGCTTGCGGCGGGCGGCTGAAGAAGCTGCTGCGGCATGGCGATTTTGCCGGCAAGCCTGCCGACACCTTGCTGCTCGCGGATCTTCCGGGGATCGCCGCCACTCGCATAGTGCTCACCGGCCTGGGCCCCAAAAAGAGCTTCGGCCGCAAAGTGTGGCGCAAGGCGTGGAGCACCGTCGTCGGGGCGCTGTCGAAGACCCGCATCGAGAGCGTCGCGCTCGCGATCACGCGGCCCGACGCCAAGGACCTCGACGATTATTATTTCGGTCGCGCTGTCGCGGAAATCGGGGCGACGGGCCTTTACCGCATCAACGATCTCAAGAGCGGCAAGAAGCCCAGGGCCGCCCCGCTCGAGCGGGTGCTGGTGGGGCCGCTGGCCAAGGGCGCGGCTGCAACCGTGAATCGCGGGCTTGCGCATGGGGCAGCGATCGCCGAAGCGTGTAAGGTCCACCGCGACCTAGCGAACCTGCCGGGGAACGTGTGCACGCCGGTCTTCCTGGCGGAGGAGACGCGGGCGCTCGCGAAGCGTTATCGCTCACTGCGCGTGCGGGTACTCGATGAGCGCGCGATCCGTCGGGAGAAGATGGGGTGTCTGCTCGCGGTCTCACAGGGCAGCGCCCAGCCGCCACGCTTCATCATCATCGAGCATGCAGGGTCCGGCAAGGCGGGCCAGTCCGCACATCCCGTGGTGATCGTCGGCAAAGGCGTGACGTTCGATACCGGTGGCATCTCGATCAAGCCGCCGGCCGGCATGGATGAGATGAAATTCGATATGAGCGGCGCGGCGGCGACGATCGCCACACTCACTCTCGCCGCGGCGCTCGATCTGCCGCTGCGCATCGTGGGACTGGTCGCCGCCGTCGAGAACATGCCCGACGGCAAGGCCGTGAAGCCGGGCGATATCGCCACCAGCGCCTCCGGGCAGACCGTGGAGATTCTCAACACCGATGCCGAGGGCCGGCTGATTCTCTGCGACGCGCTTCACTACGCACGCCGCTTTCAGCCCGCGGCCGTCGTGGACATCGCCACGTTGACAGGAGCTTGCGTCGTCGCGCTCGGACATCAGCATTCCGGCGCCATGGGAAATGACCAGGCGCTGGTCACGGAGCTCGTCGAGGCGGGCATGCGCGCCGACGATCGCGCCTGGCCGTTGCCGCTCACGGAGGAGCACGCGGAGCCGCTCAAGAGCAACTTCGCAGACTTTGCCAATGTCGGCGGCCGGGAGGGCGGAGCCATCACCGCCGCGGCGTTTCTCGGTAAGTTCACACAGGGGATGAAATGGGCGCACCTCGATGTCGCGGGCACCGCCTTTCAGGGCGGTGCGCAGAAGGGCAGCACCGGACGCCCAACCCCGCTCCTTGCGGATTTCCTCATCCGCCGCGCCGGGCTCTGACCCGCCACGGCGTGAGCCATGGGCGAAAACGACGGTATTTCCGCATCTGCCGACTCGAGCGACGCCGATTCCTCGCCGCCCGGCTCCTTCGCCGCTGACCCGGCCTCGATCCTCGGGCCGGACTCGGCGACTGCGAGCGCGCGAGGATGCCGTGTCGACTTCTACGTGCTGCCGGCAGACTCCGCAGCCGCGCGGCTGAAGGTCGCCTGCCGCCTCGCGGAGAAGGCCTATCTCGCCTCCCAGAGCACGCTCATATGGCACACCGACCGCGCCGAGCTCGAGACAGTCGACACGCTGCTGTGGACCTTCGCGGACGGCAGCTTCGTGCCGCACGACTGGCTGACATCCAACGGTCCCCCGGAGGCGCCGGTGCTGCTCAGCGCCGGCACTACGCCCAGGGCCGCATTCGATTTCATGGTGAATCTCGCCGCTGACTTGCCGCCATTCCTGCCGCTCACGCGGCGCATCGCGGAGATCATCGATGGCGAGGAGGGGCGGCGACGGGCCGGCCGGGCGCGCTTCAAAGCCTACCGGGAGCTCGGCATCGAGCCCCGCACTCATACGCTGCGCACGGATTGACGTCCTCCCCGCCCTCGGCCTTTTCAGGCCGCCGCTTTCGCGGCGAAGGCGAGGATTCCTTCTGCAAGACGGCCACCTCCGGCCGCAAGAATGAGCCGGGCAGAGTTCACGTCGCGGTCGTGGACCGCGCCGCACTCCCCACACACCCATTCCCTTATTCCAAGACCTTCGAGACCTCGCGGCCCCGTCCGGCTATTACACCGACTACAGGTCTGGGTCGAACCCGCTTCATCGACTTCCTCTCCGAGGACGCCTCATATCTCCGGCCTGAAGGCCGGAGATATGAGGCGTGGCGGCTAAGCGCGCCCGGGTTATATGCAGCGGCGGATCCGGGCATCGTGCCCGGCCCAGCGCGGCGACGGCAAAAAAGGCGCGACTTTTGCCCGCCGCTCGCCACCTGCGGCGGCGGGCACTTCCCTGTGCCTCTATAATGCCCTGACAATTCACTCAGGGCCTGCGCTTCACCATGGACAAAGTGTATGCGCCGCACGACATCGAGCGGCGGATCTACGAGCAGTGGGAATCCCATGGCTGGTTCGAGCCAAGCGGTCATGGCACGTCCTACTGCATCATGATCCCGCCGCCCAATGTGACGGGCACGCTGCACATGGGGCATGCGTTTCAGCACACGCTGATGGACGCGCTCACGCGGTACCACCGTATGCGCGGCGATGATGCGCTGTGGCAGCCCGGCACCGATCATGCCGGCATCGCCACCCAGATGGTGGTCGAGCGCCAGCTCGAAGCGCAAGGCCGAAGACGCAGCGAGCTCTCACGCGAGGCGTTCATCGAGCGCGTCTGGGAGTGGAAGGCGCAGTCGGGCGGGACCATCGCCTCACAGATGCGCCGCCTGGGAGACTCCGTCGATTGGTCGCGCGATCGCTTCACGATGGATGCGGGCCTATCGCGCGCCGTGGTGGAAGTATTCGTGCGTCTGCACGAGGAAGGTCTGATCTACCGCGGCAAGCGACTCGTCAATTGGGACCCGGTGCTGCTCACCGCTCTCTCCGACCTGGAGGTGGAAAGTGAGGAAGAACAAGGTCACCTATGGCATCTGCGCTACCCTCTGGAAGACGGGTCAGGTCAGGTCATCGTGGCGACAACGCGGCCCGAGACGATGCTTGGCGACACTGCTGTTGCCGTAAACCCGGACGACGAGCGCTACAAGCATCTGATCGGCAAGCGCCTGCTGCTGCCGCTCGCGGAGCGTCCGATTCCCGTCATCGCCGACACATACGTGGATGCCTCCTTCGGCTCGGGGTGCGTCAAGATCACGCCGGCACACGATTTCAACGACTATGAGATCGGGCTACGCCATGGACTCGAGCAGATCAATATCTTCACGCCCCGCGCCACCCTCAATGAGAATGCGCCGCCGCACTTTCGCGGCCTCGACCGCTTCGAGGCCCGCAAGCGCGTGGTCACCGAGCTCGAGGCGGCGGGATTGCTCGAGAAGGTCGAGAAGCACAGCCTCATGGTTCCCCGCGGCGATCGCAGCGGCGCGGTGCTCGAGCCACTTCTGACCGATCAGTGGTACGTCAGGATTGCGCCGCTCGCGGCTCCCGCGATCGCGGCAGTCGAGAGCGGGCGGACGCGGTTCGTGCCGGAGAGCTGGGCGAAGACGTACTTCGACTGGATGCGCAACATCAAGGACTGGTGCGTCAGCCGCCAGCTCTGGTGGGGCCATCGTATCCCGGCATGGTATGACGCAGCCGGCAACGTCTACGTCGCGCGCAGCGAGGCCGAAGCGCGCGGTAAACATGGTCTCGCCGCCGACCTTCCCTTGAGCCAGGATACGGATGTACTCGACACCTGGTTCTCCTCGGCTCTCTGGCCGTTCTCCACGCTCGGATGGCCAGAGCGCACAGCGGAGCTGGCGAGGTTCTATCCGACCGCCGTGCTCGTGACCGGATTCGACATCATCTTCTTCTGGGTTGCCCGGATGATGATGATGGGGCTTAAGTTCATGAGCGACGTCCCGTTCCGGGAGGTCTATATCACGGGCCTCATCCGCGACGAGCACGGCGAGAAGATGTCGAAGACCAAGGGCAACGTCATCGACCCGCTCGACATCGTCGACGGCATCGACCTCGAGTCGCTCGCAGCCAAGCGCACCAGCGGCCTGATGCAGCCGCAGATGAAATCGAAGATCGAGAAGGCGACTCGCAAGGAGTATCCGGAAGGGATCGCGCCGCACGGCACCGACGCGCTGCGCTTCACCTTCGCCGCCCTCGCCTCCCCGAGCCGCGACATCCGCTTCGATCTCGCGCGCGTAGCCGGCTACCGCAATTTCTGCAACAAGCTGTGGAACGCCGCCCGCTTCGTCACCATGAGCGCCGGCGCCGACTCCTCCGGCGGGCCGACGGCGGCCGATCGCGCGCCGCAGGCCATCGAGCTCTCCGTGGCCGATCGTTGGATCCGCTCGCGCTTCGGGCGCACCGTGGAGACGGTCGAGAAATCCCTCGCCGACTATCGGTTCGACTACGCCGCCGCGGCACTCTACGAGTTCACCTGGTACGAGTTCTGCGACTGGTATCTCGAGCTCACCAAGCCCGTGCTGCAGTCTGAAGGGTCCTCCCCCGCGGCGCGTGCCGGCACCCGCAGCACCCTGCTCGAGATTCTGGAGGCACTGCAGCGCGCCCTGCATCCCATCATGCCCTTCATCACGGAGGAGATCTGGCAGCGTGTCGCCCCGCTCGCCGGCCGCACGGGCCCGACCGTGATGCGCGCGCCCTATCCGCGGCCGGCCGAGTTCCCCGTCGAGGAGGCCGCGGAGCGCGAGGTCAGCTGGCTCAAGGCGTTCATCCTCGGCGTGCGCCAGATTCGCGGCGAGATGAACATCAGCCCCTCACGGCGCATCCCGCTCCTCTACCGTAACGCCTCGGCACATGACGCGGAGCTCATCCACCGTCACCGCGCATGGCTCGAGCGCCTCGCCGGCATCGAGCCCCCGCGCGCGCTCGCCGCCGGGGAGCCGCAGCCCCAGGCCGCAACCGCGCTCGTGGGCGAGCTCACCCTGCTCGTACCCATGGCCGGCCTGATCGATGCCGCCGCCGAAGCCGAGCGGCTCGGCAAGCTCCTCGCGCGGGCTCGATCCGACCTGGACAAGACTCGCACCCGCCTTGCCAATGACAACTTCGTGCGCAACGCCCCCGAGGCCGTGGTCACCGCGGAGCGGGCAAGGCAGGCGGATCTCGAGCGGACTGCGACAGGGCTCACGGCACAGCTCGAGCGCGTCCGCGAGCTCCTGAGATCGGACGCCGTATGAATGCGGCGGCGGCGCGGGACTGCGATGCGGCGGCCCTGCGGCGAGCGCTGCAAGCCCTGGAGTCGGTCGTTCTCGGTAAGCCGCGACAGGTGAGACTCTGTCTGACGTGCCTGCTCGCGCGCGGACACTTGCTCATCGAGGACGTTCCCGGCGTCGGCAAGACCACGCTCGCACACGCGCTCGCTCAGGTGCTCGGGCTCGCATGGCAGCGGGTGCAGTTCACGAGCGACCTGCTGCCGGCGGACATCATCGGCGTATCGATCTTCGACCGTGCGAGTCAACAGTTCAAGTTCCGTCAGGGACCGATATTCACCCAACTGTTGCTCGCCGACGAGGTGAACCGGGCGAGCCCGCGCACCCAGAGCGCGCTGCTCGAGGCAATGGAGGAGCGTCAGGTCAGCGTGGACGTGACCACCTACCGCCTGCCCGAGCCTTTCTTCGTGGTCGCCACGCAAAATCCTCACGAGCAGCTCGGCACATTTCCCTTGCCGGAATCGCAGCTCGACAGGTTCCTCATGCGCGTGACGCTGGGCTATCCGGACGCGGCGCACGAGCGGGAGCTGCTGCGAAGCGGCGACCGTCGCGATTTGATCCCCGCGCTCGAGCCGGTGCTCGGACCCGAGGCGCTCATTCGCGCCCAACAGGCTGTGCGCGCGATTCATGTATCAGAGTCTTTGCTCAACTACGCGCAATGCCTCATCGCCAGAACGCGCGAACGCCCCGACTTCAGACTCGGGCTGTCGCCGCGGGCGGGGCAAGGGCTCATCCGCTGCGCGCAGGCGTGGGCGCATCTCGCCGGACGGTCGGCGGTTCTTCCGGAAGATGTGCAGTCGGTGCTGCCGGCCGTGGTCGCGCACCGGCTCGAGCGACGCGAGACCGCGAGCCACGGCTCGCCCGGCTTTACGGCCGGGACGGATGCGGCCGATGAGCTGATCAGGACAGTGCCGGTTCCGATCTGAGGATGAAGCGCTGGCGCCGAGGCAGATGACGCTACGCATTCCATGCTTCGCGCACGCCCCGGGTCCCGCGGAGGCTGCCCGCGGTCTCCGTCCAGGGACGCCCGCTTGCCGGAGCGAAGCGGTGCTTCGCTCGAGGGCACCGTCTCGCCGCTGTGGCGGCGGAGTCCAGCTACGGCGATGACAGCTCATGCGAGGCTTCGAGAGCGTCTGCGGCACAGTGCCGCCGAGTGGGCGCGGCGCCGCCAAGGGCTCGACAGACTGCCGCTGACGCTCGCACGCCGACGCCTCTACATCCTCCCGACCCGCGCCGGGTTGGCCTTCGGCGTCCTGGTGCTGACGATGCTGGCCGCGGGCTTGAACTACGCCAACAGCCTCGCGCTGCTGCTCGCGTTCCTGCTCGCAGGCTTCGCGCTCGTCGCCATGCACGAGTGTCATCGCAACATGTTGGGTATCTCGCTGCTCGAGGCCTCGGCCGCGCCGCTTTTCGCAGGCTCCGCCGGCTCCTTGCGCCTGATGCTCGAGAATGCATCGCGGCTCGGGCGCTATCGCCTGGCAGTTGCGGTGGTGAATGAAGCCGCGGTGGCGCTGGATCTGCCCGCCGGCCGCCGCGGCCAGCTCGAGCTGCCGATCCACGCGCTCAGGCGCGGCCTGCAGAAAATCGATCGCCTGCGCATCAGCAGCTCGCACCCCTTCGGCCTCTTCCGGGTCTGGACCTGGGTTCATGCACCGATCGTGGTAATGGTCTACCCGCGGGCCGCAGGCTCGTTGCCTTTACCGGCCGACCGCGGCGGCACATCCGGCTCGTGGCCACGCGGCGCGGCCGGTACGGACGAATGGCGCGGGTTGCGCCCGTTCCGCGACGGTGACTCACCGCGGCAGGTGGCGTGGAAAGCCTATGCGCGCGAGGCGCCGCTGCTCGTCAAGGAATATAGCGCGGCCGGCTCGCCGCTGCGCCTGCTCTCCCTCGAGCATACGAGGCAGACCGATCTCGAGTCGCGCCTGGCGCAGCTCGCTCGCTGGATCATCGACGCCGAGGCGAGCGGCGATGTCTACGGGCTCGAGCTGCCGGGCGAGCGCATCCCGCCGCACCGCGGTCCCAACCATCGCCACCGGTGCCTGTCGGCACTCGCGCTGTACGGCGCACCACGCCCCGCGGCAGCGGCGCAGAGGCGATGATCACGGCGCGCCCTGTTCCGCGCCAGCCGCTGCCGCCCCTGCTGTGGGTTTGCGGGGCGAGCGCGGCGGCCGTTCTGCTACACGCGACCGAGGTGCCTCCGTGGATCACGATCAGCGCCTTGGGGCTCGTAGGGTGGCGGCTCGCGGCGCTGCTCGGTCCCGCCCGGCTGCCGGGCGGCGTTGCGCGCGCCGCGCTGAGCCTGGCGCTCGTGGCAGCGGTGTTCGCCCAATTCGGCACGCTGGACGGCCTCGTCCCAGGCACGGCGTTGCTCATGTTGATGGCCGCGGTCAAGCTGCTCGAGACGCGCAGCCGGCGCGATCAGTACGTCGTGATCGGCGGCGCGCTGTTTCTTCTTCTGGCGGGATGCCTCTACGGCCAGGCGCTCGCGTGGGTGCCGCTCTATGGGGCCGATGCACTATTGTGCTGTTCGGCGCTCGCCGTTGTGGCCTATGCGCCCGTGACGGATACGGAAGCTTTCGCAGCTCCGATCGGACTGGCGACGCGCGAGGTCCTCGCGCTTGCCGGGCGCACGCTGCTCTACGCGATGCCACTCGCCATTCTGCTGTTCCTCTTCTTTCCCCGTCTGCCGGGCCACTTCTGGGCCCTGACCTCGGGCGAGAACGCCGTGACCGGACTCGGCAGTACCCTGACTCCCGGAAGCATCACTAGTCTGACCGCCTCCTATGAGATCGCTTTTCGGGTACGCTTCGACGGCAGGCCACCGCCGCGCGACAAGCGCTACTGGCGCGGCTTCGTGATGCAACACTTCGACGGTGCAACGTGGACGGTAGGGTGGTTGCCGCCCGGCCTGACACAACGGCTCGAGTGCCTCTCCAGGCCGTACCGTTATCGCATCTACCTCGAGCCGACCTTCAGGCGCTGGTGGCTCGCCCTCGATACGGTCATGGGCTCGCCGAGCGCGAGCGTCCGCTACACGAGCGATTACCAGCTCATCGCCGCGCACCGCGTAACACGCCCGCTGACCTATAGCGCCGTCTCCTGCACGCGGGTCCGCTCCTTGGCTCCGCTCGCCCCCGCGGCGCGGCGCGAGGACACACAGCTGCCTCCCGGGCGCAACCCCCGCACCCGCGCCCTGGCCTTGCGGCTGCGCCGCCGCGCCGGCTCGGATGTCGCGTTCGTGCAGTCCGTGCTCGCATTCCTGCGCACCGGGGGATTCTCGTATTCGCTCACCCCGCCGCCACTCGGCCCGCGCAATCCGGTTGATGACTTTCTTTTCCACACCCGCACCGGCTTCTGCGGTCACTATGCCTCGGCCTTCGTCGACATGATGAGAGCCGGGGGCGTGCCGGCGCGGGTGGTCACCGGCTATCTCGGCGGGAAATGGAACCCTTATGACGGGACGCTCATCGTGCGTCAATCGGACGCGCACGCATGGGCCGAAGTCTGGCTCCACGGGCGCGGATGGACGCGGGTCGACCCCACCGCGGTGATCGAGCCCGAGAGGCTTTACCACGGCATTCTTGACCTGCTGCCCCACTCGGTCTCGGCTCCCGAGCGCCTGGTGCACGCCTGGCCCTGGCTCGGCACCGCCCTCGAGCGCTGGGAGGCGCTCAACGGCTGGTGGAACGACCGCGTGGTGGATTTCAACAGCCGCGCCCAGCTCAACCTGCTCGCCGATCTCGGCTTCCGCTCCCCGCAGCTGCGCGATGCAGGCTGGGCGTTCGCGGTCACACTGCTCTCCTGGCTGGCATGGGTCTCGTGGCAACTCGGCAAAGCGGTCGGCGAGCCGGTGCCGGATCGCCTCGGGCGTGCCTACGCGCAGCTGTGCCGCAAACTGACCCGGATAGGCCTGCCGCGTGGAGGACACCAGGGCCCGCTCGCGTACGCGCAAGCGATCATGCGACGTCGCCCTGATCTCGCCGCCCATGTAGGACCGCTGCTCGAGCATTACGCCGAGCTGCGCTTCGGATCCGGCTCGGAGCGCGCGCACGATCGGGACTTGAGGGCCTTCGAGCGCGCGGTGGCGCGACTCGCCGTCCGCCGGCGGGAAAGGCCATTGCGGACCTGAGAACCAGACGCATTGACGGAGCACGACGTGGCTCAGGTCAAACGATCCGCCAGGGCCTCCGGTCCGGACCGCGGCGCGCGGGGGGGGGGCGTCCTCATGACCAGTTGCCCGCGCTTGCCGGGCCGGATATGACATAATCTGTCGCACCTGGGAGGTCGAGCACGTCGAAACCGTGCGGTCGTCACAAATCAAACACACACCCCCCTCAACGGCCGCCGCGCCCAATAGACTCCTTCTCATGTCCGCGTATGCGGTAGCGAGAGACGATGACGGAGCAAGCCTCCAAATTCGCACGAGGGTTCACTCTGATCGAGCTGATGGTCACGGTAGCGATCGTCGCCATTCTCGCCGCGATCGCCTATCCGCTCTATTTGCACCAGCTCGTTGAGGGCCGCCGATCCGCCGCCGAAGCGGCGCTCATGGACATCGCACAGCGCGAGCAGCAGTACATCCTCGACCAACGCCAGTACGCCGGCGGAGCGACCGCCAGCGCCGTGAGCGCGAGCCTCAACGTCACGATCCCGAGCAACGTCACGCAATTCTACAACGTTTCGGTCAATGCCCAGGCGGGGCCGCCCCCGACCTTCACGGCAACGGCGGCCCCCATCGCCGGCACCGCCCAGGCGGGCGATGTGACCCTGATCATCGATCAGACAGGAAGCAAGCAGCCGGCAGGCACCTGGTAGCAGCTTCGAGAACACACATGATGAAGCTTCTCCGCCTCACCACGGAGGGCATCTTGGCCCGCGGAGCGCCGCGCCGGCTGGAAAGTGGCTTCACCCTGACGGAGCTCGTGGTGACGATCGCGGTCGGAGCCATTCTCGCGACTCTCGCGGTACCCTCCTTCAACGACATCATCGCCACCGAGCACGCCGATGCGGCGGCCTCGGAGCTCTACACCAGCCTCATCACCGCCCGCTCGGAGGCGATCCGGCTCGACCAGCAGGTCAACATCACCGAGGGTGCCGGCGGCTGGCAGTACGGATGGACGACCCAGTCGACTGGCAGCAGTGCCACGACCGTCGACACCCATGGACCGATGCACGGCGTCACCCTGCAGGAGACCTCGGGCGCCACCAGCGTCACCTACTTTCCCTACGGCCGGCTGGCCCCGGGCACGGCGCCGATGTTCGTCGTCACCGCGACCACAGGCAGCTCCACGACCACCCAATGCGTCTCCGTCGATCCGACGGGTACTCCCTACATGCAGGCGGGGACGACATGCTGACACGAGCGCCACCGCACAATTCCCACGGCACGTCGCTCATCGAGGTGCTCGTGACGCTTCTGATCCTCGCGATCGGCTTGCTCGGCGTTGCCGGACTGCAATCCAAAATGGGCGTCTCGGAGATCGAGTCGTACCAGCGCGAGCAGGCGCTGCTGGCCCTCACGGACATGGCCGATCGGATCAGCCTCAACCCCTCGCAGGCCGCCAGCTACGTCACCACCACGCCGCTCGGCACCGGCGACTCCTATACGGGCACGAGCTGTGCCGGCTATGGGGTAGGCCCGGCGCTCGACCGATGCCAATGGAGCCAGCTGCTCAAAGGCGCCAGCGAGCAGACGGGCACTGGGACAGCGGCAGCAGACGTCGGCGGCATGCAGCAAGCACGCGGGTGCGTCACCCAACTGCAGGCGCCCAACCCCGCCCTCGGCGTCTGCACGCCCGGCGTTTACCAGGTGACGGTCGTCTGGCAGGGGATGAATCCGACCGTCGCGCCCCCAGCCAGCCTCGTCTGCGGGCAAGGCGATTACGGCAGCAATGACGCGTATCGACGCGCAGTCGCGAGTACCGTCACCGTTCCCACGACATCGTGCTTCTGAGCGCATGTACTCCCTATACCCCATGAGCCCGACCCGTCAGCACGGCTACAACCTCATCGAGCTGATGGTCTCGATCGTGATCAGCCTCATGCTCCTGGCAGGACTTGTCACGCTGTTCGCGAACAACAGCCGCGAGCGCGACGAGATTCAGCGCGCCAATCAGCAGACGGAGAACGGCCAATACGCCCTGGAGGTGATCGGTGATGACCTGCGCGAGGCGGGCTATCTTGGCACGTTCGATCCAAGCGTCCTGTCCACGCCGACGACCGACCCCGACCCCTGCGCCACCACCGTCTCGAGCCTCAACGCCGCGTTGCCCATCTTCGTACAAGGATACTACGACTACACCGGGACCCCGACTCTGTCGTGCCTCCCGACCGACGTCAAACCGGGCAGCGATATCCTGGTGGTCCGGCGCGCCGGCACCTGCGCGGTCAACGTCAGCGATCCGAATTGCCCGTCCCAGACTCCGGGCGATGCGTATCTCCAGGCGTCGGGCTGCAACAGTACCAGCGAGCTCGGCTCCGGAGACATCAGCACGTATTACGTGCTCGACACCGACAGCGCGAATTTCACCCTGCACAATCTGGATTGCACGACCGCGGCGCCTCTTTATCCGTACGAGGTGCACATCTATTTCGTAGCCACGGACGACAAGCCCGGAGACGGCATACCGACCCTCAAGCGCGTGGACCTCGACCTTGCGAGCGGCGGATTCACCAGCCCGATGCCCATCGCTGAAGGCATCGAAGAGCTGAAGATCGACTGGGGGCTCGACAACGTCGCCGCCCCCACGGGCTCGCCGGCCGTGTTCACCCCGGATCCGTACAGCTACAACGGTTGCTCCGGAGCCGGCTGCCTGAGCTACTGGCGCAATACGGTCGCCGCTCAAGTTTACGTGCTCGCGCGCAACACCACCGCGACACCAGGCTACGCGACCGGGAGCGCGCCACGCAAGACCTTCTTTCTTGGAACCGATCCGAGCGGCAACCCACAAGCCTTCGGTCCGTATGCCGACGGCTTCAAGCGTCACGTTTACGAAGCGGAATTCCGCCTGACAAACATCGCCGGAAGGAATACCCCGTGAGAAACAAGTTCGCCCAGGAGCGCGGCGCCGCACTGATCGTCAGCCTGATCATGCTGCTGCTGATCACCATCCTCGCGATAACTGCCTTCCGCCTCGGCAAGAGCAACCTGCAGATCGTCGGCAACATCCAGCAGCGCGACCAGGCGACCGCCGCCGCGCAGGCCGCCATCGACACCACCGTCAGCAGCGTCCAGTTCATCGCCACACCGTCGAGCCCCGTTCCGAACCCATGCAAGGGCACGAACACCCTCTGCATCGCCTCCAGCGGCGCCGCCACCACCGCGGGCACGGGCGAGATCGACGTCACCGTGACTCCGGCCTGCGATTCGATCGAGCCCATCCCGGTCACCGCACTCAACTTCGCCGATCCCAACGATTCCGGTTGTCTCGTCGGTGCCGGCCAGAATTTCGGGGTCGTCGGTACGAACAGCAATGACTCCATGTGCTCCAACAGCGTATGGAACATTCATGCCGTCGCACAGGATACAGTGACCGGAGCCACGGCCACCGTGGATGAAGGCACCGGTGTGCGCGTTCCCTCATGGACGACATGCCCGTGACCGTACAGCCATCGAGCACGCGAACATGAAACCAATCACTCCCGGTGCCTGCCGCGTAATGCTGGCCGCTATCGCGCTCGCGATCGCCACCCTTGCGATCCCCGAAGCCGCCACGGCCGATACGAGCTATGGCTATGGCGACATCGACATCTTCCTCGGCAACTCCGGGGGAGTCTCGAACACCGCCAATGTGATGATTCTTCTCGACAACAGCGCCAACTGGGCACGCAATTCCCAAGGCTGGACCGACCCCAACACCGGCGCCGCGATCAACCAGGGACAGGCCGAGGTCGAGGCCATCCAGTCCGTCATCACCTACCTGGAGAAACAGGGTCAGGCCGTCAACATCGGCCTCGCGATGCTGAGCCCGTACTACTTGAACGGAATCAGCACCGGCGGCGGCTACATCCGCTTCGCCGCACGGAACATGGCGTATTCGGTGACCGACTCGAGCGGCAATGTCACTTATCCAAACGCTACGGCACTGAGCGCCATACTCACCCATATCTACAACTACACCAACGGCGGCGGGCAACAGGACGAGGAATGCTGCGGAATGTCTCACAAGGACGAGACGGCAGCCTTTTACGAGCTGTACAAATACTTCTCCGGCCTCACCCCGTTCACGGGGATTTATCCGCAGAACCCCTGGGTGGACCTGAGCGGCAATCTCACGGCCGAGGGCGTAACGGCCGCGGACCAGGGACTGACCTCCGGTTTTGCGCTGCTGTCAGCCGGCAGTAACTATCAGAGTCCCATCAACTCCTCCCAGCCGTGCACCAATAACTACATCATCTACATCGCCAACAACAGCTATGGCCAGGTCGGATCCACCGAAAACGTCTACGAGTCGAGCGTCGTGCCACCGCTTACCGCTCTGCCGGCGACCTCGACGCTCAAGAATGGCGACTCGTGGCTCGATGAGTGGACCCGTTTCCTGTATCAGAACGGGGCCGTAGTCCCGGCCGGCAACAACAACGGCTCGATCGTCACCTATGTGCTGGACGCCTACAATTCCCAGAACGACCCCGGCTATTCGGCCTCGCTGAAGGCCGCGGCCATCCAGGGCGGGGGCCGGTATTACCAGGTCGGCAACACGCTGGCGGTATACAACGCCGTCGTCAACATTCTGTCGCAGATCGAGGCGGTCAACTCCACGTTCGCCTCGGCCAGCCTGCCGGTCAGCTCGACCAACCGCGCCGAGAACGACAACCAGGTCTTCATTCCGATGTTCCGCCCCGATCCCAAGGACCAGCCGCGGTGGATGGGCAACCTCAAGGAGTATCAGCTCATCGACCTTGACGGCTCCATCCAGCTCGGTGATGCGACCGGCGCCGCCGCGGTGAATACGAACACCGGCTTCCCGATGCCGTGTGCGCTCAGCTTCTGGACCACGGATTCGACCGATTCCACCCACTATCCGAACGGCTACTGGAACTATGGCGCGAGCATCAACTCGTCCGGCTACTGGAATACCACGATCGAGAGCAGCTTGTCGAAGAGCACGTGCCCGACGCCCGCATTCGGGGTCTACACGGATGATCAGGACGGCCCGATCGTCGAGAAGGGCGGAGTCGCGGAGGTGATCCGCAAGGGCGACAATCCTCCGGCTACCAACTCCACCCCGACGTGGTCTCCTGCGCAGCGCGACGTCCTGACGCTTCAGGGACTCGCCGGGACGGCGCTTGTTCCCTTCAACCAGACGAACACCGGCCTGCCCGGCAATCTCGTCGATTGGGTACTCGGCTATGACGTGCAGGACGAGAACGGGAACGGCAACACGAGCGAGACGCGCCCGTCGGTGCACGGGGACGTGATCCACTCGCGACCCTTGCCTGTCGACTACGGGTCGGGCGCCGTGACGGTCTTCTACGGCTCCAATGACGGCACGCTGCGAGCCGTCGACGCTTCGACGGGCAAGGAGCTGTGGGCGTTCGTCGCGCCGGAGTTCTACACTCCGGCGCCCGCCATCTATCCTCCGAGCGGCTCGAGCACCAGCCCGCCAACGGGCCTCGAGCGGCTGATGTGGAGCGCGATGACGGATGCCGGCGGCAACCAGATCAGTCCGTTGGACAAGTATTTCGACATGAACACCACGAACCTCACGCCTGCGCCGGCGCCCAAGGATTATTACTTCGACGGCTCGATCGGCTTCTACGAGGGTGCCGCGAATTCCAGCGGCGTGCCGAGCGCGGTGTGGATTTACCCGGCGATGCGGCGCGGCGGGCGCATGATCTATGCGCTTGACGTCACTACTCCCGGCTCACCCAAGTTCCTCTGGAAGTTCGGATGTCCCCTGCTCACCAGCGATACGGGCTGCGGCGTCGTCTCGACAACGAGTGGGGTCACCGCTCCCGACGCCGCGCAGATTGGCGAGACGTGGTCTACGCCCGCGGTCGCCGCGAGCGTGCTCGGGTACTCGCGTCCCGTGGTGATCGTCGGAGGTGGCTACGATGCGGAGGTGAACACGGCCGGGCTCCCGTGCGAGGATGAAAATACCAGCATCCCGAGCTGCACTGGGGAGAAGGGTGCGGGCGTCTTCGTCCTCGATGCGCAGACCGGACAGGAATTGAAGTTTTTCTCCACGGCAATTGCGAATGTCGCCGGAACGGGGCGCTCGGTGGCGGGAGATGTCTCGCTGATCTCCATTGCCACGCCGGGCGTAGTCGACCACGCCTATGCGGTCGATACGGGCGGCAACGTCTACCGCATTGACTTCAATTCAAGCATGGGCAACTGGGCGATCCATGTCGTCGCCCAGACGACTGGCGCCGGCCGGAAGTTCCTGTTCGGACCGGCTCTGCTCGCCGCTCCGAACAACCAGGTATACGTGGCGCTCGGATCGGGCGATCGCGAGCACCCGCTCGCGGCCGAGTACCCGTACGTGCAGGCCACGCAGTCGACGCCGATCGAGCAGCGCTTCTACGTGTTCAAGGACAATCTGGCCTTGCCGGGCGCGAACCCCGACAGCCCCCTGAACCTCGATGGCTCCACGATGGAGAACTTCACCGCCGGCACCACCTGCAGCACGCAGGGCGTCCTGCCGATCTCCACCGAGAGCGGGTGGTACATGGACCTCGATCAAAATGGTCCCGGCGAGCAGACGGTGACCTCGGCACTGATCGCCGCCGGCATGGTGGCCTTCAGCACCAATCGACCGGCTCCCCCGAGCAGCACGATCGGCACCTGCTCACCGCTCCTGGGCTACGCGTACGGCTACTGGGTCAATCTGTTCAACGCATCCGGCGGTATCTCCGCCTCGGGCGCCTCGTGCGGCGGAACACGCTCGGTGCCATTCGTGGGCGGCGGCCTGCCGCCGTCGCCCTCCGTTGCGACCGTGCCCATCGGCGGCTCCGTCACACAGGTCATCATCGGGGCGGCTCAGCTCTCGGGAGGCGCCAGCACCGAGATCTCGCCACAGCAGATCGGGCCGGCCATCGTGCCCTCGCGGAAGCTGATTTACTGGAAGTCCTCCGGCACCGATTGAGGATGCACTCGAGCGCGGCAAGGCCCAGGTCGAACGATCCGCAACGGGCCGCGCGGGGCCATCGCGCTGCGAGGAAGCAGCCTCCGCGTTCTCAAACCGCGTGCTCTCGGGTCTCCCGGAAAGTGATATCGGGCCACCGCTCCTGCGTCAGCTGCAGATTCACCCGGCCAGGCGCGAGATACACGAGCGCTCCGGCATGATCCACCGCGAGATTGTCGTGGGCCCTGCTCCGAAACTCCTCGAGCTTCTTGGCATCCGCGGCATCGATCCAACGCGCCGTGTGCACGGTCACCGGCTCGAACGCGCATTGCACGCCGTACTCATCCTGAAGCCGAAACGCCACCACCTCGAACTGCAGCTGCCCGACCGCTCCCAGGATCAGATCGCTGTTGCGCAGCGGCCTGAATAGCTGCGTGGCGCCTTCCTCGCAGAGCTGCGACAGGCCCTTCTGCAGCGCTTTCATTCTCAGCGGGTCCTTGAGCACCGCGCGCCGGAAAATCTCCGGCGCGAAGTTGGGCACGCCCGTGAAAGCCAGCCTCTCTCCCTCCGTGAACGTGTCGCCGATGTTGATCGTGCCATGGTTGTGCAGTCCGATGATGTCGCCCGCGTAGGCTTCCTCCGCGTGCTCGCGCTCTGCCGCCATGAAGGTCAGCGCATCGGCCACCCGCACCTCCTTGCCGAGCCGCACGTGATAGAGCCGCATGCCTCGGGTGTACTTGCCCGAGCAAAGACGCAGGAAAGCGATGCGATCGCGATGCGCCGGATCCATGTTGGCCTGGATCTTGAACACGAATCCCGACAGCTTCTCCTCGAGCGGCTCCACCCGCCGCTCCTGCGACTCGCGCGGCTGCGGGCCGGGAGCGTGCGCCGTGAAGGAGGCCAGCAGCTCCTCCACCCCGAAGTTGTTGATGGCCGAGCCGAAGAACACCGGCGTCTGCCGCCCGGCAAGATAGGCCTCGGGATCGAATTCCGCGGTCGCGCCCCTGACGAGCTCGATTTCCGCGGCGACCGCCTCGAGGCGCTCTCCCAGGAACTCGCGTGCCGCGGCGCTCTCGAGACCCTCGATGATCCGATTCTCGCCGACACGCCCGCGCTCGCCCGCGAGGTAGGCGTAGATGCGATCTTCCGGCAGATGGTAGATGCCGCGCAGATCCCTTCCCATCCCGATCGGCCAGGTGACGGGCGCCGTGGCTATTCCCAACACCTTCTCGATCTCGTCGAGCAGCTCGATCGGCGCGCGCCCCTCCCGGTCGAGCTTGTTGATGAAAGTCATGATGGGGGTGTCGCGCAGCCGACAGACCTCCATCAGCTTGATCGTCCGCTCCTCGACACCCTTGGCGCAGTCGATGACCATCAGAGCCGAGTCCACGGCCGTGAGCGTCCGATAAGTGTCCTCCGAGAAGTCCTCGTGCCCCGGCGTGTCCAGCAGGTTGACGATGCTCTCCCGGTACGGGAACTGCATGACCGACGAAGTCACCGAGATCCCGCGCTGCTGCTCGAGGCGCATCCAGTCGGAGGTCGCGTGGCGCGCAGCCTTGCGGCCCTTGACGGTGCCCGCCATCTGGATCGCGCCGCCGAAGAGCAACAGTTTCTCGGTCAAAGTGGTCTTGCCGGCGTCAGGATGCGAGATGATCGCAAACGTCCGCCGCCGACGGATCTCGGCAGTCAGCGTCATTGAGTAGTACTATCGTCAGAGTGTGTTGCGGGGGACGCGGCGTCCGCGCAGGGTGAGCCTCAGCACTGCGGCATCCTCCCTGCCGCCCACCGCCTGGTAATAGCCGCGGCGCATGCCGACCTGCTCGAATCCGATCGCCTGGTACAGACGGATCGCCGCCGTATTGGACGGCCGCACCTCGAGGAACGCCTCGCTCATGCCGGCGGCCGCGCCCCGCTCGAGCAGATAGGTGAGCATGCGCCGGCCGAGCCCGCGGCAGCGGTAGCCGTCCGCGACGCAAAGATTCAGCACGTGTGCCTCGCCGGCGCCGACGCTCATGACGCCGTAGCCGATGACCCGGCCCCCGAACGAGAGCACGCGGCAGACATATCCCACCCGGAGGCAGTCGCGGAAGATGCCTTCGCTCCAGGGAAACTGGTACGAGGCGCGCTCCACGGCAAAGACCTCGGCGACGTCCACTTCCGTCATGGGACGAATGCCGATCTCGGAGGCGGCGGCATCGAGCAGCTCAGGAGCGATGGCCATCTTCGGGTACGCCTGCCGTCAGTTGCCGGAACACGCTACGTGCGAACTTCAAGTCCTCCCACGCCTTGCGCTTGTCCGCCGGGTTGCGCAGGAGATAGGCGGGATGATACGTCACCACGAGGGGTGTGTTCAGCTCGCCGAACCGATGCACCCGGCCGCGCAGGCGGGTCAGGGACTCGTCCGTCCCCAGCAGGTTCTGGGCCGCAATCCGACCCACCGCGAGCAGCACGCGCGGGCGCACCAGATCGATCTGGCGCCGCAGGTATGGCAGACAGGCGGCGACCTCCTCCGGGCGCGGATCGCGGTTGTTTGGCGGCCGGCTCTTGAGCACGTTGGCAATGTAGACGTTCTCGGCGCGGCTCAGGCCGATCGCGCGCAGCATTGCATCCAGAAGCTGTCCGGCGCGGCCCACGAAAGGCTCCCCGCGCCGGTCTTCCTCGGCCCCGGGCGCCTCGCCGATCACCATCCACTCTGCGCGGGGATTGCCCACCCCGAAGACGCCCTGGGTACGGCCGGCATGCAGCCCGCATCGGGTGCAGCCGAGCACTTCCGCGCGCAGCGCATCCCAGTGGCCATCGCTCGCTCCAGGGCTCGCGGAGATGGCGCAGGCCGGGGTCACGTCCGCTGATTCAGTCGGTCTCACCGTCGCGGTAGAGCTTGGGGCTCGCGGCACCCAGACATCGATGCCGAGAGCCTCCAGGTACGCGGCGCGCTGCGCCCGATCCATCATGCGGGAAGGCGCCTGCGGCGGCGCAGGCGGCGAACCAGCCAGGTGATCGGGGCGGAGACGGCGTACGTGCCGAAAATCGCAAGCAGCAATGTCGGCGGCCCGGTCGCGTTCAGGATGACCGCAATCAGAACGACGATGAGCACCACCAGGAGCAAAGAGAGGAAGCTGATGCGCCGGTCGAGGTTGAACTGCTTGAAGCTCGGATAGCCGAAGCGGCTCACCATGAGCGCGCCGGCCGCCGCGGTCACCGTGAAAGCCGCGATGAGCCCGCCGAGCCCGGGCTCGTGCCATTGGCTGGATACCCATACGAAGCCCGCGACGTTGGCGGCAGCCGACGGGCTCGGCAGACCCTCGAAATACCGCTTATCGGCGCTGGCGGCACGGGCATTGAAGCGGGCGAGGCGAAGCGCCGCCGTCACCGCGTAGAAGAAGCACGCCAGCCAGCCGAACCGGCCCCATTCGTGCCCGTACTCGGCGATCCGCACCACGCCCCATTGATAGGCGACGATGGCCGGCGCGAGGCCGAACGACACCATGTCCGCAAGGCTGTCGTACTCCTTGCCGAAGGCGGTCTCCGTTCGGGTCAATCGCGCGATCCGTCCATCCAGCGTGTCGAAGATCATCGCCAGGAAGACCGCCATGCCCGCCGGCGCGAAATGCTTGTCGATCGCGGCGACGATGGCGTAGAACCCCGAGAAGAGGCATCCGGTGGTCAGCAGGTTCGGCAGCAGGTATATCCCCTTGCGCCGCGGCTTGACCTCATTGTCGGGATCCGGCTCCACGCTCGGGCCACTCTCCGGGATCTGGCTGCGGGACGTCAAGATGGGCTCGGTCTTGCAGGCGGAAGGGGAGCGAATTTTATCAGGAGGTCTCCTGTTAAGATGGGGACTCTTCACCCCGCCAAAGACCCCCGCACCGATGAGGCTCTCGCAGTACCCGATCAACACCACCAGGGAAACCCCGGCCGAGGCCGAAGTGCTGAGCCATCAGCTGATGCTGCGGGCGGGGCTCATCCGGCGCGAGGCGGCGGGCCTTTACAGCTGGCTGCCCATGGGTCTGAAGACCCTGCGCAAGGCAGAGACCATCATTCGCGAAGAGATGGACCGGGCGGGGGCGCTCGAGCTCATCATGCCGGTGTTCCAGCCGGGGGAGCTGTGGCAGGAGTCTGGCCGCTGGACGGCATACGGACCGGAGCTGCTGCGCGTCAAGGACCGCCACGAGCGCGATTTCGTGGCTGGCCCGACACACGAGGAAGTGATCACGGACATCGTCCGCCGCGACATCAGAAGCTACCGGCAGCTCCCGGTGAACTTCTACCAGGTGCAGACGAAGTTCCGCGACGAGATCCGCCCGCGCTTCGGCGTCATGCGGGCGCGCGAGTTCATCATGAAGGACGCCTACTCCTTCCACGTCGATGAGGCATCTCTGCAGCAGGGCTACCAGGCCATGCACGATGCCTACACTCGTATCTTCACCCGCATGGGGCTGGATTTTCGCGCGGTGCGCGCGGATTCCGGGCCGATCGGGGGCGATGTCTCGCAGGAGTTTCACGTCATCGCCGCCTCCGGGGAGGACGCGATCGTCTTCTCGGACGAGGACGGCTACGCCGCCAATCTCGAGGCGGCCGCCGCGCTGCCGCCCCGGGAGTCCCGCCCCGCCCCGCGGGAGGCGATGAGCCAGGTACCAACACCCGGCGCGCGCACGATCGATGAGGTCTCACGCCTGCTCAAGGTGGCGCCCTCCCGCTGCGTGAAGACGCTTCTCGTGGAAGGCTCGGACGTGGACGTCGTCGCGCTCGTCCTGCGCGGCGATCACGACCTCAACGCCATCAAGGCGCAGCGGCTGCCGGGCGTCGCAAATCCCTTTCGGATGGCGGGAGCGGAGCGCATCGCGCGCGCCACGGGTGCCGAAGCCGGGTTCATCGGGCCGGTGGGGCTGCGCTGTCCCATCTACGCCGATCACAGCGCACTGGCTCTGGCGGACTTCGTCTGCGGTGCCAACCAGAAGGACACGCACCTCACCGGAGTCAATTGGGAGCGGGACGTGGGCGAGGTGACCGCCGCCGACATTCGCAACGTGCGCGAGGGAGACCCGAGCCCGAGCGGCCGGGGACGGCTGAAGATCGCGCGCGGCATCGAGGTCGGACACATCTTCCAGCTGGGGCGCAGGTACAGCGAGCCGCTGAAGGCGACCGTGCTCGATGAGTCGGGCAGGGAAGTGACGCTGCTCATGGGCTGCTATGGCATCGGTGTGACGCGCGTCGTGGCTGCGGCCATCGAGCAGAATCACGATGAGCGCGGCATCATCTGGCCAGAGCCGCTGGCGCCGTTCCAGGTGGTGCTCGTGCCGATCAACCTGCAGAAGTCCGTCCGGGTGCGCGAAGTTGCCGACCGCCTCTACCACGAGCTCACCGCCCAAGGCATCGAGGTGCTCTATGACGACCGCGATGCCCGGCCCGGGGTCAAGTTCGCCGACGCGGAGCTGCTGGGCATTCCGCATCGGCTGGTGGTCGCAGAGCGGGGGCTGGAAGCCGGTCGGCTGGAGTACCGCCAGCGCCGCGACAGCGAGAGCACGGAGTTCCCCGCCGGTGAGGCGGTCGCCTTCATCAAAGCGCGCCTGCGATAATTCAGGGCGGGGCACTTCCCCGTGCCGGCACGTGACGATGCTCGCGGCAGTGCTGATCGCCGTGCTGGTTCCGCCCGCTCGCGCCGACCCGCAGCGGGATCCGGCGCTCGGCCCCGTCGTCCAGCGCGCCATCGCGCAGGCGCAATGCTTCGCCGATCGCTTCGATGCCGCCGTGTGGTACACGATGATGGAGCCGCGGCTGAAGTCCTTCGTGCGCAACCCGGGCGAGCGGCTGAAGATCCTCAAGCAGGTGTATTGCGCGACCCACCGGCCGGGCGCCTCGAAGCTGCCGCCGGGTCTCGTGATGGCGGTAATGCAGGTGGAGAGCGACTTCAATCGCTGGGCGGTCTCTGCGAGCGGCGCCGTCGGCTTGATGCAGGTGATGCCCTACTGGCCGGAGCGGCTCGGGATGAAGCGCTACGAGCTCGTGCACGTCACACCCAACATCAGGATGGGCTGCGCGATTCTGAGGTTCTATCTGAAATACACGCACGACGACGTGCGCCTCGCGCTGGAGAAATACAACGGCAGCGTGGGCCACCCGGAATATCCCGATCGCGTTCTCACGGATTGGGAACGCTGGTCGGGCGCCGACGATCTGGGATTCGGCAGTTCAAGCGCCGCATCCGGGCAACGTGCCCGGCCCGGCGCGCGTTGAGCAAAAAAGCGTGGTTTTTTGCTCACCGCCCGCCACCTGCGGCGGCGGGGCACATCCTGTGCCTGGCCTCCTCACGACCTACGCGGTATGGAATCCCGGGGGCGCGCCATGCTCCGGCGCGTCGGCGACGTCCACCGAGGTCACTTTCGCGGCGGACGAGCCTATCCAGAGCCAGCTCACGAACGCCTGCACGGTCGCTTCCTCGCCGCACGCCAGGACCTCCACGCGTCCGTCGGGGAGGTTTCGCGCGTACCCTCGCACCCCGAGCTCGCGCGCGCGCTGCGCAGCGCTGCCGCGATAAAACACCCCCTGAACACGGCCCGATACGAGGCATTTCTTGCAGATCATGGCGTGAATATACCCATTTTCGCCCTGGATCAGGCGAAACACCCTCTCGCCCACCCCGCGCGCGGGATCGAGACTGCGCACCGCCAGGCGGCCTCGAGCGCATGGCAGGAGGCATCGCGCTGTGGCAACGTATCCGCAAACTCGACCCAGGCTGGTCCGGCCGTGCGCCGTGCCCCGCTCGCGGCCCGGAACAGGGGAAGCTTCGATGACCGAGATTCTGGTGCTCTACTACTCCCGCAACGGCTCGACCGCGGAGCTCGCCCGCCAGGTGTGCCGGGGTGTAGAGAGTGTCGCCGGGGCCACCGCGAAGCTCCGCACGGTGCCGCCCGTCAGCGCGGAGAGCGAGCGGGCGGCGAAGCTCGTGCCGATGGCGGGCGCCCCCTATGCCACCATCGAGGACCTGCGCAACGCGCACGGCCTCCTGCTCGGCAGCCCCACCCGCTTCGGCAACATGGCAGCGCCCCTGAAGTATTTTCTCGACTCCACCTCGCCCCTGTGGATATCGGGCGCGCTGGCCGGTAAGCCAGCCGGCGTATTCACCTCCACGCAAACTCATCATGGCGGCCAGGAAGCGACGCTCCTATCGATGATGCTGCCGCTCCTGCACCACGGCATGTACCTCGTCGGCTTGCCGTATACGGAGCAGGCATTGCACCAAACACGCTCCGGCGGTACCCCCTACGGCGCATCGCACGTCGCCCGAGCCGCGGATGAGCCGGCCCTGACGGAGGATGAGCGGGCACTGGCGCAGGCCCTGGGTCGGCGTGTGGCGTCCTTGGCTGTGTTGCTGTCACGTGAGGCCTAACACCTCGCGAATGAACGGCACCGTCAGCCGCCGCTGCGCGGCGAGCGCCGCCTCATCGAGAGTGTCCAGCAGATCGTAGAGACGGCGCATGTCGCGGGGAAACCGGCGCCGCAGCCAGCGCGAAGTCTCCTCCGGCAGCTCGAAGCCGCGCAGCCGGGCGCGCAGCTGCAGCGCCTGCTGCTGCTCCGCCTCATTCAGCGCACGCAGCTGCAGCACGGCCCCCGCGGCACAGCGCGAGCCCAGATCGGGCAGCGCCCAGGCGAGCAATGCCGGGGGCGGCCTCGCCGCCATGACCAACGCCCCGCCGCTCTCCTCGATCTCACGCAGCAGCCCAAAGAGCGCCTTCTCCCACTCCAGACGGCCGGCAACCGCCTCGAGATCGTCGAGACAGACACACTGCAGCTGCGGCAGGCCATCCAGGACACCGACACCCAGGGCGGCGAGCTCGGCCAGCGGAAAATACCCCGAACGGCGCGACCCGGCCGCCTGCGAGCACATGGCCTGCAGCAGGTGTGTCTTGCCTGCGCTCGCCGGACCGCAGATCCAGCTCGCGCCCGTGACATCCCCAGCGGCGACACGCCTGGCATGCTCGAGCGCCTCACGATTGCGGCCGGGCAGGAAGCTCGCGAAGACCGCCCGGTCCGGCAGACGCACTTCGAGAGGAAGCTGATGCACGCGTGCTCCTCAGGCCGTGCGCTTGGCGCCCTTGCCCTGCCGCTGCGCGGCCGGGTCTCGCCGACCGGCTGGCGTCTCGCGCCGTCTGATTTCGCTTTCCTTCATTGCGACCGACGACCATGCCCGCCGCGTGAAGGCTTGCACGTAGCCGAAGCCGGAGAGGACAGTGGTGGTGAATACGGTCAGCGCGAGCGCTCGCAAGACATCGTGGGGCGGGAAAGCGACCGCGGCACCCAGCATGACCGCCATCAGATAAAGCAGCTGCGCGGCCGTGTTGATCTTGCTGATGATCGTCGGCCGCCCGCGGAGCGGACCGAACCAGGCTCTGTAGATGAGCGCACCCAACGCGATCATGGCGTCCCTCGCGACCGCCGCCGCGGTCACCCACCAGGGCACGAGGCCGAGCCAGGTCGATTCGACGAACACGGTGACGAGCAACAGCTTGTCGGCCGCCGGATCGAGGAACTTGCCGAGGTTGGAAATCCAATTGAAGCGCTTGGCGAGATAGCCGTCCAGTCCGTCGGAAATCGCCGCCACGACGAACAGCGCCAGCGCGAGACCGTACCGATGGCCATAGAGCGCGAGGGCGATCGGCCAGATGAGCGCGAGGCGGACCAGACAGATGAGGTTGGGCAGGTGACGCATGGAGATCTTGAGGAGCAGCTGCGTCCGCGTGCGGCTTTGGGGTGCGGCTAACCCGACCGGTACCGGTAGACGAGCGGTGCTCCGGTGCCCTGCTCCGCTGTCCCGACGCGCGTGAAGCTGCTCGAGCTCGCCAGCTCCCGGCCGATGGTGGCCGGCCCGCCGCGCACCGTCACCTCGAACAGAACGGAGTCGCCGTTGACTTGCCTCACGTTCGCCGCGCTCACGCCCGGGACGGCGCCGAGCATCAGCTCGATGTGGGCATAGTCGGAAAGGCTGGATACGCCTTTTATCTCGAGCTCAGCCACCGCGGGCGCGTTGGCCGAGGCGGGTCCCGGCGGCGGCGCGAGCAGGTCGACAGTGCCATCGATGCCCGCAGTGAGTTGACCGCTCCAGCTCCGACTGGCGAAATCGGTGTAGAGCGTCCACTGCCACGCTTGCGCCGCGCCAGCAGTCGCCGCCGGTGAGCCTGCGGCGAGCGTGGCCGGCGCCCCTGGCGACGGGGGCGCGGCGGCAGCCCCGGAAAAAGCGGGAATCGTGGCAGGCGAACCGCTGCCTGGCAGCGCCGTCCCTGCGGCCGCGGTCTGGGCCGGCGGCGGTCTGCCCACCAGAAGCTCCTCCGCGCCGTAGCGGTGCGCCATCTCGAGCAGGGCCTCGCGCGGCAGCAGATTGCCGCTCTCATCGGCGACCGGCAACGGCACGATGCTGATCGGAAGTCCCCGCTGCTCCGCGGCTTGCTCGAGCCCCGCCTGGTCGGTGGACTGATCGGACTGATCGGGCGGCGGGTAGAGCACCACCAGGGTGAACGGGCGTGTCGGGTCCCAGACGCTGCGATCCAGGGCGGCGATGGTCTTCCCGACCGCCGCTCCATTGAAAACGACCTGCAGCTCGCCCTGCCGGCCACGATCGAACCCTTGGACATATTGGGGTGCATCGGCGATCAGCCCGGCGAAAACCGGGTCGCTTGCCGACTCTTGCCGCCCCGTCGCGCGCACCAGCGCCTCGCGCATGCCCTGCTGCAAGTCCGGCACGGACTGGCCCGCCACATCGACCTGGAAAACCGGCACCGGGCGCGCCGCCCAGGCCGTCATCGGCAGCGCGACGCACGCCGCAAGCAGCAGCGCCATTCGGACCAGGCTCTTCACGGTAATCTCGCGGCAGGGCATCGGCAGTGTTTGGATCGCGCCACTCGTTTGCGCAAAATGTACAATACCACACGTGCAATACCCCTCGCGCGAGCGCCCGGCTGCGGCGCGCGATCTTCGATTTCCATCTTCCCGGGTGAGACCATGGCGACTGCCGGCAAGGGCTCCGGCCTGTACACGAGGGCGTTTCGGTGAGTGAAGGCCGAGGCATGACGTATCGTGATGCCGGTGTCGATATGGACGCCGGCGACGAGCTCGTCGAGCGCATCAAGCCTCTGGTCGCGCGCGTGCGACGGCCCGAGGTTCTGGCCGGTATCGGCGGCTTCGGCGCGCTCGTGGAGCTGCCACCAGGCTATCGGCGACCGGTTCTCGTCTCGGGAACGGACGGTGTGGGAACGAAGCTGCGCCTCGCCATCGACGCAGGACGCCACGACACGATCGGAATCGACCTCGTCGCCATGTGCGCCAACGACATCGCCGTGCACGGCGCGGAGCCGCTCTTCTTTCTGGACTACTACGCCACCGGCAAGCTTCGCGTCGATGTGGCCGAAGCCGTGGTGCGCGGCATCGTGGAGGGATGCGCACAGGCCGGTGCCGCCCTGGTCGGAGGAGAAACCGCGGAGATGCCCGGCATCTATTACGGAGAGGATTACGATCTGGCCGGCTTCTGCGTGGGCGTGGTGGAGAAGGACGCGATCATTGATGGCAGCCAGGTGCGCGCCGGCGACGCCGTGCTCGGCCTCGCCTCCTCCGGTCCTCATTCCAACGGCTATTCGCTGATTCGCAAGCTCGTTGCGCTGAGCGGCGCGGTCGGCAGTACACAGATCGATGGCAAGCCGCTCCTCGACCGGCTGCTCGCGCCCACCCGCATCTACGTCAAGCCCCTCCTTGCGCTCGCGCGGCAGCTCGAAGTGCACGCATTGGCGCATATCACCGGCGGGGGACTGACGGACAATATCCCGCGGGTGTTGCCCGAGGGCTTGGAAGCCGTGCTCGAGCGCCGCCGCTGGCAGCGCGATCCTGTCTTCGACTGGCTGCAACAGGTGGGGCGCATCGAGCCGGTGGAGATGTACCGGACTTTCAACTGCGGTATCGGCATGGTCGCCATCGTGCCGAAGGAGCAGGCATCGCGGGCGGTCGATTTCCTCGTCGCACGCGGGGAATCGGCGCAAATCATCGGAGAGATCCGTCCGGGCTCGCGCGGCGTGGCCATAGCAGAGTGACCGGTACGGACCCGCTGCGGCTCGCGATCCTCATCTCCGGCCGCGGCTCGAACATGTCCGCGATCGCGCGCGCCTGTGCCGAGGGGCGGATCAACGCGCGCGTCGATCTCGTGCTCTCCGAGCGAGCAAGTGCCGCCGGCCTCGACGCGGCCCGCGCTCTCGGAATCGACGCTCGCACCGTAGCGTGGCCCGGCGCCGCGGAGCGCGAGCAGTTCGAGCGTTCCCTCGACGCCGCACTCGCCGCTGCGTGCCCGGACATCATCGTCCTCGCCGGGTTCATGCGGATCCTGTCGCAACAGTTCGTCGAGGCGCGCGCGGGCCGGATTCTCAACATCCATCCCTCGCTCCTGCCGCGATACCGCGGGCTGCACACTCACCGACGCGCGCTCGAGGCCCGCGATCGGATCCACGGGGCCAGCGTGCATTTCGTCACTGCGGAACTCGACGGCGGACCGGTCATTCTCCAGTCGAGAGTTGCCGTACGGACGGCGGATACCGAGGACACGCTGTCAGCGCGGGTTCAGGCGACGGAGCACATCATCTACCCGCGGGTGATCGGCTGGCTCGCCGACGGCAGGCTCGCGTGGCGGGAAGGCCGGCCGTGGCTCGATGGCAAGGCGCTCGATGCGCCCGTGGTGGAGGACTTCCCGTGATGACGAGGCGTAATGAGGCAATGGAGCGCTGAGCGCGTCGGTCTCGCCGCCGCCGTCCTGCTGGCGGCCGCGACGGTCCAGGCGGCGCCGGCTGGGCAGGCTCTCTCGCAGCCGACCGCGCCAACTTCAAATCCCGTCCCGTTCGTCGCGACTTACACCATCGCGTGGCACGGCCTCACTGCGGGCGCCTCGACTCTCGAGCTGCGCCAGACCGCGGCAGACTCGTATTTATACACCTCGACCGATATTGCATACGGCGTGTTCCGGCTCGTGTTCCCCCAGCCGCTGCGCCAATCGAGCCGCTTCAGGATCACCGCCGGCGAGGTCGAGCCTCTCGCCTTCGAGGCAGGCGGTGGCGGAAACGACGTGATGGCGCAGTTCGACTGGAAAGACGGCCATGTGACCGGCATGGCCAAGGGAAAGCCGCTCGACTTGCGCTTGCAACCGGGGACCCAGGATCCCCTGTCGGTGCAGATCGCCATCATGCTCAAGCTCCGGGCGCGGAGCGCTCCGGACAGCTTCTGGATGCTCAACACCGACGAGATCGACCGCTTCCTGTACGTCCGCCACGAGGCGACGACGCTCGACACGCCGCTCGGGAAGCTACGCACCATTCTTTACACCAGCCACGAGCCCGGTTCGCAGAAGACGACCTATCTCTGGCTCGCCCCCGCGCTGGATTACATGCCGGCGCGCGCCGAGCAGCGCGTGAAGGGTAACATTCAGCTCTCGCTTCAGATCCGGGCCTTTACCCGCAAGTGACTCAGACCGCCTGGAACGCCCGGAACTGCTTCGCCAGTCGAAGCTGCTGCCCCTGGTAATTCGACGCGGTGTCGCTTCCGTAGAGTATGTCCGGCCGCTCGGCCATGCGCTCGTAGCGCAGCCAACCTACCGTCTGTCCGTGCTCCAGGAGGAAGGGCACCTCATGGGAGCGGACCTCCAACACGCCCCTGCTGCTGCCGGCTCGTCTCGTACGCATGTCCCAGCCGAATCCGGGATCGAAGAAGCCGGCATAGTGAACTCGAAACTCACCGGCCCGCGTGTCATACGGGAGCATCTCCGCGGCAAACTCCGGAGGCACCGCGATCGCCTCCTTCGTCACCAGGATGTAGAACTCGTCCGGATCGAGGATCAGGGAGGACTCCTTGTGGAAGCGGATAGGCTCCCAGAAGTCCAGCGGATCGTAGTCGCGCCGCTCCAGATCGATGCGTCTGGCGTGCTTCTTCGCGCGCCACCCGACGAGGACCTCATCGGCGCCAGATCCCCTCAAATCGATGGTGAAGGGCAGGAAACCCGTCCTCTCGCCCATGCCGCTCGAATCCGCGATCTGCCCTTCGGTGAGAAGCGACTTCCAGTCGGCAACGGTGATCGGCCTGGGGTTCTCTCCGCGCGTGCGGCGGAATCGGAGCTGATTCAGGCGCGTGCCCGTTCTGACCACGACGCTGAAGCTGCGGGGAGCGACTTCGATGTACAGCTGTCCTTCATAGCCCTCCTCGACCTGATCGAACCGCGTTGCCCGATCTGCAATGAGCCTCGTCAGGATGTCCAGGCGGCCGGTCGAGCTCTTGGGATTCGCGAACGCCGCGACGTCGCTTCTGAGATTGATGCTCTCCAGAAGCGGAATGACATAGACGCGGCCCTTCTCGAGGACCGCCCCGTTGCGCAGATCGATCTTGAAGCGCTCGAAGCCGCTATCCAGCTCCCGCATCTTTTCGAGCACCTTCATTGCCCTTCCGGGCAGAAAGCTGGCATCGACCGGATAGGCATACTCGCCGAGCCGCAGGTCTATGCTCGCAGGCTGCACCTGGTCGGGAAGGATCTCCCCGTCCTTGAGAATCCCCGCCGGCAGGATCTCTCCGGCACCCAGCATGCCTCTGATCTTCTGACAGGGCAGGATGCCGGTGTACGAGGGGGCTCGAGCAGGCGACTCGATCGAAGCGCTCAGTTGCATCCGCTCTCCGTCCCGTCAGGACGATCAGCTTTCTTCTATGACGATCTTCGGGAAGACACTGCTGCGATCGCGGGCGCGGATCGAGAGGGCGCCCGCCGTCCGGCGGGCCATTTCCAAATACGCCCGGGCACGGGAAGAATGCGGAGCGGCAACCACTGTCGGTCTCCCGCCGTCCGCTTCCTCCCTGATGTGGACGTCCAGAGGCAGCTCGCCGAGGAACTTCACGCCGTACTGCTCGGCCATCCGAGCGCCACCGCCCGCGCCGAAAATGTGCTCCGCATGGCCGCATTGGGAGCAGATGTGCACGCTCATGTTCTCGACGATGCCGAGAACCGGGACGGAGACCTTCTCGAACATCTTCAGCCCCTTGCGGGCATCCGCAAGCGCAATGTCCTGAGGGGTCGTGACGATCACGGCACCGGCCACCGGCACACGCTGCGCCAGTGTGAGCTGGATGTCTCCCGTGCCCGGAGGCATATCGACGACGAGGTAGTCGAGTGTGCCCCAGTGCGTCTCCGAGAGCAGCTGCGTGAGGGCCTGAGTGACCATGGGGCCACGCCAGACCATCGGCTGCTCCGCATCCACCAGGAAGCCGATCGACATCGCCGAGACCCCGTAGCTCTCGAGCGGCTTCAGGTGCTTGCCGTCGGGAGAGCTCGGTCGCCGACCCTCCAGGCCCAGCATGAGCGGCTGGCTGGGTCCGTAAATATCCGCATCGAGCATCCCCACGCGTGCGCCCTGCGCAGCCCAGGCCAGCGCCAGGTTCGCCGCGACCGTCGACTTGCCCACACCGCCCTTGCCCGAGGCGACTGCGACGATATTCTTGATCTCCCCGAGCGGCTTGAGATTGCGCTGCACCGCGTGCGGGCGGATATCCGCCTCGAGCTCGATGGTGAGTGGCAGGTTGAGTCCCGCCGCCGCAAGATGGGCCTCGAGCGCCGCCACGAGCTCCTCGCGGTAGCCGCCCACCGGATAGCCGAGCGCAATCCGCGCCTGGTAGCCGCCACCCTGCGCGATCAGATCCCGTAGCGCACCCGCTTCCCCAAGGGTCTCCTTCAAATAAGGGTCAACGTAGGCCTTGAGGGCGGCCCTGACGGCGTTCAGAGTGGAATCGTCGGCCATGGGAAAGTCGCTGCGATGGGCGGATGGAAAGGGAGATTGTAGAGCGATTCGGCGAGAACTCGCACTCGTGAGAGCGGATATCGCTTGCTCCTGGCGCCCGCGACCGGGATACCGCTCGCACCGAGGGCCCCGGCGGCCGCGTCGTGCCGCATCCGGGGCTATGGCATAATTTCGCTGCGTTCCGGCCGGGTGCGCGAGGCGCAGCCCGGCAGGTAAGGGTGGGTCTGCGCCTGGCACTGACGTCGAGACGTATCAGCGCCGCGGAACACTTGCGCGAGGGAGTCGTGCGGGAGTGGCTTTCCGGAAAGGCTGAATGAGCTTCTTCACCAATTTGCGTGCCGACCGGCTGATCACCGAGATCAGGACCTGCACCGATCCGGCGAGCCCGCAGACGCAGAAGGCCGTCGCGCGCCTGAAGGATCTGGGCCCCGGCGCGATCGATTCCATATTCGCGGCATTGCCGGATGCCGACAAGAACGCGACCCTCGCCTTCGTCGACGCGCTCGCCGGTCTGGTGAGCCCGAAGTCCTTCCCGATGTTCGTGCGGGGTCTGGTGGAAGGCAGCCCCCGGGTGGTGTCAGGCATCGCCTGGGCGCTCACCAGCAGCCGCAACTATCCGCCGAATCTGCTGATCGAGGCGCTCGCGACCCCGGGCATCTCCAAATCCGCCCTGCTCGAGGTGATCGCCGCCCAGAAAGCGCGCTACGGCATCCGGGAGCTTCTCAATGCCGCCTACACGCAGGAGCCGAACGAGAAAGCGGCGCTCTTTCGAATCATCGGTGAGATCGCCGATGCCAATGCCGTACCGGAGCTCATCGGCCGGGTGCAGGGCAAGGACCCGATAGCGCGTGTTCACATCATCAACATCCTGGCCCGCTTCAACACCCCGGAAGTGCAGACGGCGTTGCAGGGTCTGCTGAAGGATCCGAACAAGCTGATTCGCGGCGCAACGCTGTCGGCACTGCAGAGAATGGACGGCAAGTTCGACATCGAGCGGGTCTGTGCGCTGCTCAGGGATCCCGAGATCGATGTGCAGAACAGGGCAATCGACGTCGTCATCAAGGCGAACGATCCCGACACCATCCGCTACCTGATCGAGATCCTGAAGGACGAGAACGAGAATGCGCGCCGTGCCGCGGTCGAGGTGCTGAACGAGGTCGGCAATGCGAAGTCGGTGAAGCACCTGCTCGAGGCGCTGAAAGACAGCGACTGGTGGGTGCGCAGCCGCGCCGCCGACGCGCTCGGCAAGATCGGTGGCCCGCGGGTGATCGAGGCGGTGCTCGAGCTCGTCCGTGACAAGGACGAGGACATCCGCCGCGCCGCCATCGAGATCCTCAACCAGACGAAGGACGAGCGGGCAGTCGACTCGCTCATCCAGGCCACACGCGACCCGGACTGGTGGGTGAGCGAGCGCGCCGTGGATGCGCTGGCAGAGATCGGCAGCAAGCGCGCCGTGCCGCGTCTGGCCGAGATGCTGAAGGGGGCACCCTCCAAGGCAACCCCCATCGTCGTTCGGGCCTTGGGGAAGCTCGGCGACGCGAGGCTGGTCGATGCCCTGTTGCCCTTCATGGCGAGGCCTGAGCGGGAGCTGCGGATCGAGGCGATGCAGGCGCTCGCGAAGCTGGTCGACGAGCGGCGGGCCGAGCAGCTGCGGACCGAGTTGCAGACCCAGGCGGCTTCCCCCGACCAGACGATCTCCCGGGTCGCCGCCGCGGCGCTCGCCGAGCTGGAGCATCGCGTGGCGGGCGGCACGCCGCTTCCGGCGCCATCACCGATACGCCCGGCGCAGCCGACCGCGCCCCTGGAGGCGGCGCGCACCGCGGTGGTCGAAGCGGCCTCCCAATCGCGAATCGCCGAGGGGCCGCCGCGGCTCGACATTCAGATGCTCAAGCCCGGCGACATCCTCGAGGGACGCTACAAGTACATCGACCGTATCGGCCGCGGAGCGTTCGGCACCGTGCTGCTGATGGAGGATACGGTCGTCGACGAGCGGCTCATCCTGAAGTTCCTGAATCCCAACGTCTCGACGGACGAGGAAGTCATGAAGCGCTTCGTCCACGAGCTGCGCTACTCGCGCAAGATCACGCACAAGAACGTCATCCGCATCTACGACTTTCTCTATATCCAGGGCAATTACGCCATCTCGATGGAGTACTTCCCCTCGCACACCCTGGGGAGCGAGATCGTCGGCGACAAGCCGCTCGAGCTCAAGCGCGCGCTGCAATTCGGCAGCGACATCTGCACCGGCATGACGGTCGCGCACCAGGTCGGCATCGTCCACCGCGATCTGAAGCCCGCCAACGTGCTCATCAACCAGGAGGGGCTGCTAAAGATCGTGGATTTCGGCGTCGCCGCGGCCCAGCGCGAAGGTGATACCCAGCTGACGAAGACCGGGTATGTGATCGGCTCGCCGAAATACATGGCGCCCGAGCAGATCCTCGGCAAGAAGGTGGACGAGCGTGCCGACATCTACGCCGTCGGGGTGATCCTCTACGAGATGGTTACGGGCGTTCCGCCCTACTCCCGCGGCGATCACATGTCGGTCATGTACCAACACGTACAGGGCAAGGCGCGCCCGGCGCAGGAAGTGAATCCCGCATTGCCTCCGGGGCTCTCGGAGCTCGTCATGAAGGCCATGGCGGTCGACAAGGCCAAGCGCTTCCAGAGCATGGACGAGCTGCGCGGGGCCGTGGAGAAGTACCTGTAGGGGTGCGTGCGGCGGCGGCCCCCCCCCCTGTGCCTGGCACGGGAGCTCATACCGCTTCAGGGGCCCAGCGCCCCCCAGTTCCCATGCCTCCTGGCTCGCAGCCGTGCGAAGACGTGCGTTACGTCAAGTTTTTGCGGACAAGCCATTGATTTTGACGACATAAGGAGGCAAAAGAAACGCCGGGCCAGGGTCGGCGGCCAGTTCGCAAGCCCGCAAGGCTGCGCTTTCTGCCGATGACGTCGAATGAGGAGACCTCCGTTGGCGCGTATAGACGCGTTTCTGAAGCTGGGAGCGCAGCAGGGTTGCTCTGACGTGCATCTAGCCGTCGGGGTGCCACCGATGCTGCGCATGCAGGGGGACCTCCTGCCGATCAAATTCCGCGAGCTGCGCGCCACGGAACTCGAGGGGTACATCGCGGAGATCATGAGCCGCTCTCAGACCGAGCACTTCGCCAAAGGCCAGGATCTCGATTTCTCGTACGTGTCCGTGGACGGCGGTCGCTTCCGCGTGAATGTCTTCCGCAAGGACACCGGCATCGGCGCCACCTTTCGCGCAATTCCCTCCCAGGTGCCCTCGCTGGACAAGATGGGGCTGCCCGCCGCCATCACGAGGCTCTGCGATTTCCACCAGGGCATGATCCTCGTCACCGGCTCGACCGGCACCGGCAAGTCCACGACGCTGGCGGCGATGATCAATCACCTCAATGAGACGCGAAAGCTCAACATCATCAGCCTCGAGGACCCGATCGAGTTCGTTCACCGCAGCAAGAACAGTCAGGTGATCCAGCGAGAGCTCGGAACGCACATTCCGAGCTTCGCCGAAGGCGTACGCGCCGCCATGCGTGAGGACCCGGATGTCATCCTGGTCGGTGAGCTGCGCGATGCCGAGACCATCTCGATGGCCATGACAGCAGCGGAGACCGGCCATCTCGTGCTCGGGACTCTCCACACCACGAGCGCGGTCAAGACGATCGACCGCGTCATCGATGCGCTGCCGATCGAAGAGCGGGAACAGACCAAGAGTTTCCTCGCGCAAAGTCTGCTTGCCGTAGTCACCCAGGTGCTGGTGAAGACGCCGGACGCGCGCGGACGCAGGGCCGTCTGCGAGATCCTGATGATGACCAAGGCCATTGCAAAGCTCATCCAGACGGAGCAGACCCACCAGATCCCGAGCCAGCTGCAGATGGGCCGCGATCTCGGAATGCAGCTGCTCGACCAGGCGCTGCTCGCGGCGATCGCCGCCCGTGAGATCGACCCCGACGATGCCTATTCCTACGCGATCGACAAGCGTCCCTTCCAGAAGTACGTGACCGACACCAGCATGCTGCCCAAAGTCGATACGGCCGCCGCGCCGCCGGCCTCCGCCGCCTGAGACTCGGAGCGGCGGACGTGGCGACGATCGATACCTTCCTGCTCGAGGTGCTCGAGAAACGCGGCTCGGACCTGCACTTCATCGCGGGCGATCCGCCGCGGATCCGGCTGTACGGCGATCTCACGGCGCTCAGACCGGAGAATCTGGCGCAGGATCTGGTCAAGGACGCGCTGTACGAGATCATGCCGAAAACCGCGCTGGATCGCTTCGAGTCGAAGGATGGCGCGGACTTCGCGTACACGATCCCGGAGCGGGGACGCTTCCGGGTGAACGTCATGCGCCAGTTGAACGGAATGGGAGCGGTCTTCCGCGCCATCCCCTCCAAGGCGCTAACCTTCGATGAGCTGAAGCTCCCCGAGGCCGTGCGTCAGCTCTGCCGCGCGAACAATGGGCTGATCCTCGTCACCGGCAAGACAGGCTCCGGCAAGTCGACCACCCTCGCCGCGATGGTGGATGACATCAACCTGCGGGTGAAGGGGCACATTCTCACCGTCGAGGATCCGATCGAGTTCGTGCACCAGCGCAAGAGCTGCCTCATCAGCCAGCGCGAGATCGGCGTGCACGCCCCGAGCTTCGCAGCCGCCCTGCACTCCGCCCTGCGCGAGGACCCTGACGTCATCCTGGTCGGTGAGCTTCGCGACCTCGAGACGATGAGCATCGCGGTCACCGCGGCGGAAATGGGAATTCTCGTCATGGGCACGCTGCACACCAACGGTGCGGCGCAGACCGTGGACCGGATGGTCAACGTCTTCCCGTCCGACAAGCAGTCGCACGTGCGCACCATGCTCTCCACCTCCCTGCGCGGCGTCATCTCCCAGCAGCTGCTGCAGCGGGCCGACAAGCAGGGCCGGGTGGCGGCGCTCGAGATCCTGATCAACACGCCCGCCGCCGCGAACCTCATCCGCCAGGGCAAGCTCGACCAGCTCGAGAACACCATGCAGGCCGGCGGCCAGTTCGGGATGCGCACCATGGACACCGCCATCCAACAGCTTCTCGATCAGCGGATGATCACCGGCAAAGAGGCTTACAAGAAAGCCATCAACAAGGCGAAGTTCGAGCTGCTGAAGGACACCGGCTGAGGCCCGAATTGCTCCGGCAAGCGCTGCCGCGCCGAGATGCGCCGAGCGCGTCACGATGACGAGGCTCGCCGCGCGGCGGGCTGCCCCCGCCTGTGCGCTCCTGTAAACTGCCGCAATGGCCGAGAAATTCTTCGTCACCACGGCGCTTCCCTACGCCAATGGCCCATTCCATATCGGGCACATCATGGAGTACATCCAGGCGGATATCTGGGTGCGATTCCAGCGCATGCTGGGACATCAGGTGCATTTCGTGGGGGCGGACGATGCGCACGGCGCGCCCATCATGCTCAAGGCGGAGGCGGAGAGGATCACCCCGCAGGAGCTCGTGGCGCGGATCGCCGCGGGGCGGCCGAAGTATCTTCGGGGATTCCACATCGGTTTCGATCACTGGCACTCGACCGACTCGCCCGAGAACGTCGCGCTCTCCCAGGACATCTACCGCCGGCTCAAAGCGGCCGGGCTCGTCTATTCGAAGCCCGTCGAGCAGTTCTACGACCCGGTCAAAGGCATGTTCCTCGCCGACCGGTACATCAAGGGCGAATGCCCCAACTGCCATTCCAAGGACCAGTACGGGGACGCTTGCGAAGTCTGCAGCTCCGTGTACGCGCCGACCGACCTGATCGAGCCCTACTCGGTGCTCACCGGCGCCAAGCCGGTGCTGAGCACATCGGATCACCTCTTCTTCAGGCTCTCCGACCCGAGGTGCGTAGACTTCCTGAACGCGTGGACCGGCGCACCGGGAAGGCTGCAGCCGCAGGTCGCCAACAAGGCGCGGGAATGGCTCTCGGGCAAGGGCGAGCAGGCGCTCGGCGACTGGGACATCTCGCGGGATGCGCCCTACTTCGGCATTCCGATCCCGGATGCTCCGGGCAAGTATTTCTACGTGTGGCTCGATGCGCCGATCGGCTACCTCGCCTCCCTCCAGAGCTACTTCGCAAGCGGCAAGGCCAAGGAGAACGGCGAGCCGCGCAGCTTCGAGGAATTCCTGGGCGCGCCCGACACGAGACAGATCCACTTCATCGGCAAGGACATCATCTACTTCCACACGCTCTTCTGGCCGGCGATGCTGAAGTTCGCGGGCCCGCCCTACAAGGTTCCCGACAATGTGTACGTGCACGGCTTCATCACCGTATCCGGCGAGAAGATGTCGAAATCGCGCGGCACGGGAATCAGCCCGCTGCGCTATCTCGATATCGGCATGAATCCCGAATGGCTGCGCTACTACATCGCCGCCAAGCTCAACGCCAACGTCGAGGACCTCGACTTCAATCCCGACGACTTCATCGCCCGGATCAACAGCGACCTCATCGGCAAATACGTCAACATCGCGAGCCGCGCGGCCAACTTCATCACCCGGCACTTCGAGGGCGCCTTGGACTGCGGCGCCGGGACGGAAGCGCTGCGGCGGCAGGCGGCCGATCTGGCCCAGCAGGTCCGGGAGAGCTACGCGGCACGTGAGTTCGGCCGCGCGATGCGCGAGATCATGGCGCACGCCGACCGGATCAATCAGGATTTCGACGCGCGCCAGCCCTGGGTGCTCGCGAAAGATCCCGCGAGGCGCTCCGAGCTGCAGGAGATCTGCTCGCGCACGCTCTATGGCTTCAAGCTCCTGAGCGTGCTGCTCACGCCCGTGCTTCCCGAGGTCGGGGGCCGGGTCGCCCGGGAGCTCTTCGGGCTCGATCGGCCGTTTCGCTGGCCGGATGCGCTCGAGCCGCCGCAACGGGTCAATTCATATCAACACCTGATGACCCGGGTCGACCCGAAGCAGCTCGATGCCCTGTTCGAGACGGCCGGTCCCGTGGCGGCTTCGGGCACGGCGGCGACACCGGCCGCGGAGCACGCGCCGGGCCGCGCATCGTCCGGGGCAAAGCCGGCGGCCGCAAAGAGCGGCCCAGGATCGAGCGCATCCGGCGCCGCGGGCGCGGCGGCCGGCTCCGCAACCGGCGAGTCCACCGCTTCGGCCGTGACGCTCTCCATCGACGAATTCAAGCGGCTCGACCTGCGCGTGGCGCGCATCGTTGCCGCGGAGCACGTGGCGGGAGCCGACAAGCTCCTCAAGCTCACGCTCGATCTCGGCACCGCGACCCGCACGGTGTTCGCCGGCATCAAGTCGGCATACGATCCGGCGGCCCTCACGGGCCGTCTCACGGTCATGGTGGCGAACCTCGCGCCCCGCAAGATGAAGTTCGGCATCTCCGAAGGCATGGTGCTCGCCGCGAGCAACGAATCGGGTGGCCCCTACCTGCTCTCGCCCGACAGCGGAGCCACTCCGGGCATGCGCGTGAGTTGAGCCTCATGGTGGACGCCGATGAAATCGAAGCGCTTCTGCCGCAGACCCAATGCACCCGCTGCGGCTATCAGGGCTGCCGGCCCTATGCTGAGGCGATCTCCCGCCGCGAGGCCGAGATCAACCAATGCCCGCCCGGCGGCTCCCCGACGATCGCGAACCTGGCGGCGCTGCTGCAGCGCGCGCCGCTCCCGCTGAACCCGTCGAATGGCGTGGAGGGTCCGCCGCTCGTGGCGCAGGTCGATGAAGCAACCTGCATCGGCTGCGCCAAATGTCTGCTCCCATGCCCGGTCGATGCCATCGTCGGCGCGCGCAAGCAGATGCACACCGTGCTCCTCGCGCTGTGCACCGGGTGCGAGCTGTGCATCGCGCCCTGCCCGGTGGACTGCATCTCCATGGTCCCGCGGGCTTCCCTTGCCGATGCGCCGCCGGTCCCCGAGAGCCAGGCGAGCCGACGGCGCTTCCTCGCTCACACCGAGCGCATCGTCCGCCGCGCGCACGAGCGTGACGCCCTGCTCGCCGCGCGCAAGCGGATGGCCGTCGCGGGCGGGCCCGCGCGAGAGACCTGAGGTCAGATCGTGCACGCCGCGACCCGCCGCGCGATTTTCCGCCGTCTCGCGGCTGCCAACCCCGAGCCGAAAACCGAGCTCGAGCACTCGAGCCCCTTCGAGCTGCTGGTCGCCGTCATGCTCTCCGCCCATACGACCGACAAGAGCGTCAACGCCGCGACCCGTAAGCTCTTTCCCGTCGCCAACACTCCCGAGGCCATCCTCGCGCTGGGTGAAGAAGGCGTGAAGCCCTACCTGAGGAGCGTGGGCCTCTACAACGCCAAGTCCAAGAATCTCATCGGCCTCTGCCGGATGCTGGTCGAGCTTCACGGCGGCAAAGTCCCCGCCGACCGCGAGTCCCTCGAGGCGCTCCCCGGGGTCGGCCGCAAGACGGCCAACGTCGTCCTCAACATCATCTTCGGCGAGACGGAGATCGCGGTCGATACCCACATCTTCCGCGTCGCCAACCGAACCGGCCTCGCCCCCGGCAAGACCCCGCGTGCCGTTGAGGATGCGCTCACCGCGAGCACGCCCGAGGAGTTCAAGCACAACGCCCACCACTGGCTCATCCTTCACGGCCGCTACGTCTGCACCGCCCGCGCCCCCAACTGCCCCAATTGCCTCATCCGCGACCTCTGCGAATATCCGGAGAAGACCGCGGCCGAGAAGCTGAAAGAGGAGCGACGGTCGCAAAGGGCCTTTCCGGGGGCGTCAAAAACGAGGACGTTTTTGCCACAGCCTCCACGGAGGGATTCACGGCGGCCCCGGAAAGGCCCTTTGCGATCGCCGCTTCGGACGCGAAAGCCTCACAAGACGGCAGCCGAGTAATGCCCGTCTTCTCCGGCCAAGACCGCGAGCAACTGCGCCAGATGTACCTCAACGCCTGGCGCAAATACACCGCCCGCCAGCCCCTCGAGCCGCTCGAGGCACAGATCGCCGCCGTCATCGCCGAGCATCCCGAGCACGTCCCCCTGCTCGAGTCCGGTCCCGACGCCCTCGCCGCCGACTACACCCCCGACGGTGGGCGCGAGAACCCCTTCCTCCACATGGGCCTGCATCTCGCCCTGCGCGAGCAGGTCGCCACCGACCGGCCTGCCGGCATCGCTCGAATCCATCGAGCGCTCGCGCAGCGCCTGGTGAACCCTCACGGCGCCGAGCACACGATGCTCGAAGTGCTGGCGGAAGTCCTCTGGGAGGGCCAACACTCCGGCCGCGCGCCCGACGAGCAGCGCTACCTCGAGCGCCTCCGAGCGCTATTGGCCCGCTGAGGCCGCCGCCAGCGCGGACTCGAGACCTTCGCCCGGCATCGCCCTGAGTGCCGTCAACTCCTCCCGGCTCCACTGTCGCGCGATGCGGCCCCCGAGAAGCAGCACGGCGCGATCCGAATGTCGCTCGACCACATCCAGAGCATGGGTGGCGAGCAGGACGCCGCAACGCTCCGCCGAGACGCGTGCCTGCAGATGTTTCTTGAGAACCAGCGCACCGGCCGGATCCAATCCGTTGAAGGCCTCGTCCAGCACCACGAGCGCGGGCTCCCCGAGCAGAGCGAGGAGCACCGCGAGCTTCTGCCTCGCGCCGAGCGAGTACGACCCTACGAAGCGATCGAGCACATCCGTGAATGCGAATTGCTCCGCCAGCTCGAGCACGTCCGCATCGATCGCTGAGAGGCTCTTGGCCGCGGCATATACTTCCAGGCATTGCCTTCCCGTCAGGAGGCCGGGAAGATGCTCCGGCGCGCAGCCGAAGCCGAGCCGGCGCTTAGCGGCGAGTGCGTCCGTTCGCAACGGATGACCGCATATGGAAATGCCGCCCGCCGACGGAACCAACATTCCGGCGATGCAGTGCAGCAGAGTCGTCTTGCCGCTCCCATTGGGACCGAGGAGCGCGAGCCATTCTCCCCGGGAGATCTCGAGGTCCACCCCCGAGAGCACCGCCAACTTGTCGTAGCCGGCGTGGACGCTCCTCACCAGCAGCACGGGCAGGCTCCCATCCCCGCTATGCGCGCCTGCTCTGGTCAACTCAGCCGATCCTCTCGGAGGCCACCGCGGCGGCCCGCACCGAGCCCCGCGCGGCGGCAGGCCCACACGCATGCCACCGATGCTGCGGCGCAGGAGATGGCGACGTAAGCGGCGGCAAGCGGCAACCCCACGCGAAGCGCGCCCTGGTAATCGATTGCGCAGGCGAGAAACAGGGTGACTGCAAGCACTGCCACCTGCTTGAGCGCGACTTGCCAGAGGAATGCAATGATGAACGCGCGCAGGCGGACGCCGCTGGGCGCCAGCCAGCGCGCAGCATTGCCAGCCACTCGCACAGCCGCCGTGGAGAGCGAGAGAAGGGTAAAGGCCGTGATGCATCCGGCTGCAACGGCGATCGCCACCTCGCCCGGATCCCGGCGTCCGGCGGGGATCGCCAGCAGCGCAAAGAGCACTACGCGCGATGTCGAGGGCCTGCTGAAGATCCGCCCCTGCGCGACCGGCCAGTAGGAGAGCGGGATGAGCGACGGTGCCGTGGCCCAGTACCGCCGCGGACGGCGCACGCTCGCGTAATGCCACCCCGGCGAGCCTGTCGCGGCACCGCCCCTCAACGGCGAGCCGGCCAGCGTGCCGGCCAGCGCGCCTCCCGCCGTGACGAGAGCGAGCCGCAATGCCAGGGGCATCGCAACGCGGCCGACCGCACACGCGAGCCCGAGGAAGACGAGTGCCGCGAGGAGCCGCGCGGCGGCTCCCGACGCCAGCCGCAGGTTCAAGGAGCTCCGTACGGGCAAAGCGGCGAGCCAGGAGGTTGCCGCGTCAGATCGAATCCGATCATGGCGGCGGACGGTGGAGAGCCCGAAGAGACATGCGCTGATCGCGAACGTCGCGAGCGGACTGCCGGCGAGCCACCGAAGCGCCGGTCCGACCGGCGCAGCCAACAGGACCCCGACAACGAGGACCGCGCAGAGCGCCGCGATGCCCAGTGCGCGGGCCCGCCCGAGGCGATACGCATTGCGCCACTGCAGCAGCGCCGCGGCCATGTGCGGCCGGCTGGCGAATCGCCGCGCCACCTTTGCGGGAAGTGAGCTGGATCGCGGCACTTCCGACCGGTCCCGCCTGTCCCTACTTCTTCCGCGCGGGAATGTAGAGATCGGTCAGCGTGCCTTCGACCGCCTCGGCGGCGCCTGCCACGGTTTCGGACAGAGTAGGATGGGGATGAACGGTGAGGCCGATATCGGCCGCATCGCAGCCGTTCTCGATCGCGAGCGCGAGCTCGCTGATGAGCTCGCCGGCGTTGGTGCCCACGATGCCGGCGCCGAGCAGGCGACGGGTGTCCCGATCGAAGAGGAGTTTGGTCATGCCCTCATCGCGCCCGAGCGAGAGCGAGCGGCCGCTGGCGGCCCACGGAAAGGTGCCCTTCTCGACCGCAATGCCCTTGGCCTTCGCCTCGGTCTCCGTGAGGCCCGCCCAGGCCACCTCCGGATCGGTGTAGGCGACCGACGGTATGGCGCGCGCGTCGAATGCCCGCCGGTGGCCGGCAGCGACTTCCGCGGCGACTTTCGCCTCGTGCATCGCCTTGTGGGCGAGCATGGGAGGACACGCGATATCGCCGACCGCGAAAATGTGCGGGACGTTGGTGCGAAGCTGCGTGTCCACCGGGATGAAGCCCCGATCCGAAACCTGGACTCCCGCGGCCTCGGCCCCGATCAGCTTGCCGTTCGGCGAGCGACCGACGGCCACCAGCACCCGACCGAACATCTGCGCAGCCGGGGCCTTCTCGCCCTCGAACGTCACGCGCAGCCCCTCGGCCAGAGGCTCGATGCGCGAGACTCGCGTGCCGAGCAGGATCTGCTCGTAGCGGGAGCGGATGCGTCGCTCGAGCGGCCGCACGAGATCCGGATCGCAGCCGGGCATGAGCTGCGATGTCAACTCGACGACGCTGACGCGGCTGCCGAGCGCGTCATAGACGCAAGCCATCTCGAGGCCGATGATGCCACCGCCGACCACGAGAAGCCCGCCGGAGAACTCCGGCAGCTCCAGCGCGTCCGTCGAGTCGATGATGCGCGGGTCGGAAGGCAGGCCCGGGAGCCGGATCGGCTCCGCGCCTGCCGCGATGATGCACTGGTCGAAGCGAATGCGCTCCGAGCCGCTGTTGCCCATCACCTCGACCACGTTGGGACTGATGAACCGGCCGACTCCCTGCACGAGGTTCACTTTGCGCTGCTTCGCGAGCGTGCTGAGGCCACCCGTCAGCTTCCTGACGACCGACGCCTTCCAGGCGCGAAGCTTCTCGAGATCGATCTCCGGTGCCCCGAAGGCGATGCCGCGGGCGCTCATCTCCTCGGCGTCCTCGATGACCTTGGCCGCATGCAGCAGCGCCTTGGAGGGTATACAGCCGACGTTGAGGCATACGCCGCCGAGTGTCGGCCACCGCTCCACCAGTGTTACCTGCATGCCGAGGTCCGCGGCGCGGAATGCGGCGGTGTACCCGCCCGGACCCGAGCCGAGCACGAGGAGCTGCGTCGAGCGATTGAACTCGACTTGCCCTTGCGCTGCCTTCGTCAGATCCGGCACGGGCATCCGCACCGTATCGCCGCCCGACTCCGGCTTCGCGGCAGCTTCGCCGTCGCTGACAGGAGCGCCGGTTTGCGAGTCGGTCTCCACGCGCGCGATCAACGAGCCCTTGGACACCTTGTCGCCGCGCTTCAACAGCACCTCGGCGACCCTCCCCGCGGCGGTCGCAGGGACGTCCATCGACGCCTTGTCCGTCTCCAGGGTGATGAGCGGCGCATCGACTTCGATCGTGTCGCCGGCCTTGACCAGCACGTCGACGACCGACACGTCGTGGAAATTGCCGAGATCTGGTACGAGCAGACCGATGGGGCTCACGGCACGGCCTCGACCAGGGCGTGCGGCTCGGCCAGGGTCTTGGCGAGGAATGTCGTGAAGCGTACCGCGGTGGCGCCATCGATGACCCGGTGGTCATAGGAAAGCGACAGCGGCAACATCAGCCGCGCCACGAACGCTCCGTCCTGGTAGACCGGCTTCATGGCCGAGCGTGACACTCCCAGGATCGCGACCTCCGGGGCGTTGATGATCGGGGTGAACGCCGTCCCGCCGATGCCGCCGAGGCTCGAGATCGTGAAGCAGCCGCCTTGCATCTGCGCGGCTCCGAGCCTGCCGGCACGGGCCGTCTCGGAGAGCTCCCCGAGATGGCGGGCGATCTGGTAGATGTCCTTGCGGTCCGCTTCGTGCACCACCGGGACCATCAGCCCGTTCGGTGTGTCGGCGGCAAACCCGACATTGATGTACTTCTTAAAGATCAGGTTGGCGCCGGCAGGATCGAGCGACGCGTTGAACTGCGGGAACGCCTGCAGCGCCCTCACGCAGGCGCGCATGATGAAGGCGAGCGCGGTGAGCTTGATGCCCCGCTCCGACGCCCCGTCCCTGAGCTTCCCGCGCAGCGCCTCGAGCTCGGTGACGTCCGCCTCGTCGAACTGCGTGACGTGCGGAATGTTGACCCAGCTTGCATGCAGCCGCGGGCCGGAGATGCGCTGTATGCGCGAGAGCGGCTTCGTCTCGATCGGGCCGAATACGGAGAAATCGATCGCCGGGATGGCGGGCAACGCGCCGCCGGGCTTGGCGGGCACCGCAGCAGGAGCAGCCGCAGGCGTGGCCGCCGCCGCGCCAGGCTTGACCGCCCCGGGCGCGCCCGGGGCGGCGGCTGGCGCAGTCATGACGCTCTTGACGAAGGTCTTGATGTCATCGTGCGTGATCCGGTCCTTGAAGCCATGCCCAGTGACACGCGTGAGGTCGACACCCAGCTCGCGTGCGAGCTTGCGCACGCTCGGGCCCGCGTGAGCGCGGGAAAAGCCCGGCTCGTTGATGGGCGGCAGATCGGCGCGCAGCGGGCGCTCGCCGGCAGCCACCGCAGTCGATTGCGATGGCGCCATCGTCCCGGCTGGGGACTGCGGCGCAGACACGGGCGGTGCCGAGGCCGCCCCGGCCGTGTTGCCGGACTGCACCGCGGCGGGCGTGCCGGAATGTGCAGATGCGGCCGCAGGCGCAGCCGCCTGCGCGGTGGCCGACTGCGCCGGCGCCGCTTTTGCAGCCGGCACCTCAGCCCCGCCCCGGGTCGCCGCCTGCGGGCCCGGTGCGCCGGACGACCCGCTCGGGCGCTCACCGCCCGAGCGCTCCTCGCCCTGCGCCCCTTGGGCGGTGGCGCGGACGGTCACGATCAGGTCGCCCGCATTGACCGTGCCGCCTTTACCGACATGGATCTTCTCGATGACACCCCCGGCCGTCGAGGGCACATCCATCGTGGCCTTCTCGGTCTCCAGGGTGACGAGCGGCGACTCCGGCTCGATGCTCTCGCCGGGCTTGACGAGGACATCGATCACGGCGACATCTTTGAAGTTGCCCATGTCGGGCACGCGCACTTCGACGAGGCGGGCTGCCGCGTTCATGGCGATGGATCCTTCAAACTTTCCAGGGAACGGGCTTCGACGGATCCACGCCGAGCGCCTTCATCGCAGTGTTGACGGTGGCGGGCTCGAGCTTGCCCTCGTCGGCGAGCGCCTTCAGGGCGGCGACGGCGATGTAGTGGCGGTCGACCTCGAAATGCCGCCGCAGCGCGGCACGCGAGTCCGAGCGCCCAAAGCCGTCGGTTCCAAGGCTCACATAGCGGCCCGGCACCCACTGGCGGATCTGATCGGGCACCGTGCGCATGTAGTCGGTCGCGGCGACGAACGGGCCCTGCGCATCCCTCAGGCACTCCTGCACATAGGGCGCACGCGCGGGCTCTCCGGCATGCAGCAGATTCCAACGCTCGCACTCGAGCGCCTCGCGGCGCAGCTCGCTGAAGCTCGTCACCGAGAAGACATCGGCCCGCACGCCGTAGTCGGCCTCGAGGATGCTCGCGGCCTCGAGACACTCCCGCAGGATGGTGCCCGAGCCGAGCAGCGTCGCGCGCAGTTTCCCCTTGCCGCCGGCGCGCAAGAAATACGCGCCCTTGAGGATGCCCGCCTCGCTACCCCTCGGCAGCGCCGGCTGCGGGTAGTTCTCGTTCATCACGGTGATGTAGTAGAAGATGCTCTCCTGCTCCACGTACATGCGCCGCATCCCGTCCTGGATGATGACGGCAAGCTCGTATGCGTACGCCGGATCGTAGGCGAGGCAGTTGGGCACCGTCGTGGCGATGAGCTGGCTGTGTCCGTCCTGATGCTGCAGACCTTCACCCGCGAGAGTCGTGCGGCCCGCCGTGGCGCCGAGGAGAAAGCCGCGCGCCTGGATGTCGCCCGCGCCCCAGATGAAATCTCCGACCCGCTGGAAGCCGAACATGGAGTAGAAGATGTAGAACGGCACCATGCTCATGCCGTGGTTGCTGTACGCCGTGGCGGCCGCGATCCACGAGCAGAGCGAGCCCGCCTCGTTGATACCCTCCTCGATCATCTGACCCTTCTTGTCCTCTCGATAGGACATGAGGGTCTCCGCATCCTGCGGCGTGTACAGCTGCCCGACCGAGGAGTAGATGCCGATCTGGCGGAAGAGTCCCTCCATGCCGAAGGTGCGCGCCTCGTCCGGCACGATGGGCACGACGTATTTGCCTATGCCCTTGTCCTTCAGCAGCGCCGTCAGGATGCGCACGAACGCCATCGTCGTCGAGATCTCGCGCTCCCCCGTGCCCTCGAGCATCGCGGAGAACGCCTCGAGCGGCGGCACGGCAAGCGGCGGCGCCTGCTTGCGGCGCGCCGGAAGATACCCGCCCAAAGCCTTGCGGCGCTCGTGAAGGTAGCGGCTCTCGTCGGAGTCCTCGGCCGGCTGACGGAACGGGAGCCTCGCGATCTCCTCATCCGACACCGGAATGTGGAAGCGGTCGCGAAAAACGCGCAGATCGTCTTCCGACAGCTTCTTCTGCTGGTGCGCGACCATCTGCCCCTCGCCCCCCTTGCCGAGGCCGAAGCCCTTGACGGTCTTGGCGAGAATGACGGTCGGCTGTCCCTTGTGGGCCATGGCGGCGACGTAGGCGGCATATACCTTGCGATGGTCGTGGCCGCCGCGATTGAGACGCCAGATCTCCTCGTCCGACATGTTGGCGACCATCGCCTTGAGCTCCGGGTATTTCCCGAAGAAGTGCTCGCGGGTGTAGGCGCCGCCCTTGGCCTTGAAGTTCTGGTATTCGCCGTCGACGCATTCCTCCATGACCCGCCGCAAGAGGCCGCGGGTGTCGCGGGCGAGAAGCGGGTCCCACCGCGAGCCCCACAACACCTTGATGACGTTCCAACCGGCGCCGAGAAAGGCGGCCTCGAGCTCCTGGATGATCTTGCCGTTGCCACGCACCGGTCCGTCGAGGCGCTGCAGATTGCAGTTGATGACGAAGATGAGGTTGTCGAGCCCCTCGCGCACCGGCATGGTGAGCGCGCCCATCGACTCCGGCTCGTCCATCTCTCCATCGCCGAGGAACGCCCACACTTTGCGGTCGCTCGGCATCGCGAGGCCGCGGTGCTCGAGGTAGCGGATGAAGCGCGCCTGGAACATCGCCATCATGGGCCCCAGGCCCATGGAGACGGTCGGGAATTGCCAGAAATCCGGCATCAGCCAGGGATGCGGGTACGAGGAGAGACCCTGGCCGGGCCCGCCGGCCTCCTGGCGGAAGTGGTGAAGCTGACTCTCGGTCAACCGTCCCTCGAGGTAGGCGCGCGCGTAGATGCCGGGGGAGGAATGTCCCTGGATGAAGACGAGATCGCCCGGATGCTCCGCCGACGGGGCGCGCCAGAAGTGGTTGAAGCCGACTTCATAAAGCGTGGCCGAGGAGGCGTAGCTCGAGAGGTGTCCGCCATACTCCGAGGAAATGCGGTTGGCCTGCACCACCATCGCCATCGCGTTCCAGCGGATGTACGCTTCGATCCGCCTCTCGAGCGCGCGGTTGCCCGGGTACTGCGGCTCGCGCCCGGTCGGAATGCTGTTGACATAGGCGGTGTTCGCCTTGAACGGCAGATACGCGCCGCTGCGGCGCGTATAGTCGATCAGACGCTCGAGGAGGAAGTGCGCACGCTGCGGGCCATGGGCCGTCAGCACCGAGTCGATCGACTCGAGCCATTCCTGGGTTTCAACGGGGTCGAGATCTTCCAGCTTTGGAGGTTCGGTCATTCGAGTTAATGGAGTAGGATGCGCCGACAGCTTCCCCTGCGAGCGAAAGTCGCCTGTCCATGAGCCGCGCAATGATCCGGGTTTCACTCCCGGTGGTCAAGCAAGCCTCCGAGCGGAGCTCGAGCCCCGGCCGTCGAGGCTTCACGTCGCTCCTGCCGCCAGCAGGCGGCCCGCAGATCGTCGGGCTCGCGACGGCCGGCTTCCCGCCGACACCCGCCGCGGCACCGCTCGAGGCGCTGCTCGCCGCAGCTCTGGCCCAGTCGGCGAGGCGCACCGGCGGCCTGGGCTGCGTCAACACCGCCATCACCGGTTTCGGTGTGCGATATGCGCCGCAGCTGATCGTGGAGCAAGAGATCCTGCGGGAGCGGCTGAAGTGACCTCGATCACGCTCCGGCGTCCGGATGATCTGCATCTGCACCTGCGCGACGGCGAGTCGATGCGCTCCGTGTTGCCATACACGGCGGCGCGTTTCGCGCGCGCGCTCATCATGCCCAACCTCCACCCTCCCGTGCTCAGCACGGAGCAGGCGCTGGCTTACCGCCGGCGTATCCTCGACGCCCTGCCCACGGGAGTGCCCTTCGAGCCGCTGATGACGCTCTACCTCACGGATCGGACCGACCCCGCCGAGGTCGACCGCGCCAAGGCGAGCGGCTGCATCGTGGGCCTCAAGCTCTACCCGGCGGGCGCTACGACCCATTCCGATGCCGGCGTGACCGCGATCCGTAAGGTGGATGCGGTGCTCTCCCGCATGGAGGAGCAAGACCTCGTCCTCGAGGTTCACGGTGAGGTCACCGATCCCGAGGTCGACGTGTTCGAGCGCGAAGCCCGCTTCATCGATCAGGTGCTTGCACCGCTCGCGGCGCGATTTCCACGCCTGCGCATTGTGTTCGAGCACATCACCACACGCGCCGCCGCGCAGTTCGTGCTCGGCTCCCGTCCCGGGATTGCCGCCACTCTCACGCCACAGCACCTCCTCATGAATCGCAACGCGCTCTTCGCAGGAGGCATCCGGCCTCACCATTACTGCCTGCCGTTACTGAAGTCCGAGGCCGACCGCGAGGCGCTGCTCGGTGTCGTTGCGAGCGGCGATCCGCGGTTCTTCCTCGGCACCGACAGCGCACCGCACGCGCGAGGCGCGAAGGAGGTCGCCTGCGGATGCGCCGGCATCTTCTCCGCACATGCGGGGATCGAGCTCTACGCGGAAGCATTCGAGGCTGCGGGCGCGCTCGGGCGCCTGGAGGCTTTCGCCTCCGAGCACGGCGCGGACTTCTACCGCCTTCCCCGAAACACCGGCCGTCTCACGCTGGTGAAGGCACCTTGGGAAGTGCCGCGGTCCTGCCCATTCGGCGCCGAGGAGCTCGTGCCCCTGCGCGCCGGAGAGCACATCGGCTGGCGCCTGCAGGAGAGGCAATGAGCGCGGCAAGCGGGCCTCCAAGCTCGAGCAGGGAGCCTGAGGCGGCGGCAGGCGCCACCCCGGGCCCGGGCGCGGTGCTCATGACGCGGCGCTTTCGCGGCTTCCTACCGGTCGTGGTGGATATCGAGACGGGCGGCTTCAATGCGGACACGGACGCCATGCTCGAGATCGCCGCCGTGCTCATCGACATGGACGGCGATGGCGTGTTGAGTCGCGGGGCGACCCACAACTTCCACGTCAAGCCCTTCGAAGGCGCGAGGCTCGATCCGGCGTCGCTCTCCGTGACCGGTATCGACCCATATCATCCGTTGCGCCCGGCGTTGCCCGAGCGCGACGCCCTGCAGCGGATCTTCCGTGAGATCCGCCACGCCTTACGCGCCTATGGCTGCCGGCGCGCCATTCTGGTCGGACACAACGCGGCCTTCGACCTCGGGTTTCTCAACGCCGCGGTCAAGCGGGCGGAAGTGAAGCGCAACCCGTTCCATCCGTTCTCCTGCTTCGATACCGCCACGCTGGCCGGGGCGGCGCTTGGACAGACGGTGCTCGCGAAGGCGGCAACCATCGCGGGACTCGCGTGGGACTCGAGCTCGGCGCACTCGGCCGTCTACGACGCCGAGCGCACCGCGGAGCTCTTTTGCCTGATCTGCAATCGCTTCCGCGACAGCTTTCTCGAAGCCGAGGCGCGGGCACGGGCGCTTGGTTGGCTCACCGAGCCGGCCGCCGAAGCCGAGAGCGACTCCCCGCCGGTTACTTGACGGCGCCGACTCCGCAGAGCAGCGTCTTCAGCTCACCACTCTGGTACATCTCGAGGGCGATGTCGCAGCCGCCGATCAGCTCGCCGTTGACGTAGAGCTGAGGATAGGTCGGCCAGTTGGAGTAGCGCTTCAGCGCCTCGCGCATCTCCGGCTCCTCGAAGATGTTGACGTATTTGAAATCGGCACCGAGCGCGCGCAGCGCCGACACCGTCTGCGCGGAGAAGCCGCACTGCGGGAAATCCGGCGTGCCCTTCATGAACAACACCACCGGGCTCGAGCCGAGCTCGGCCTTGATTCTCTCGACCACGTCCATCGACAACCTCGTTACGGCCTTCGGCCGATCAGGAATCCGCTTGCATGTCACGCCGTGCAAGCTCGCGCCGCCGCTCGAGCTCGACGATGAGCCGCCACTGCTCGGCGGCGCTCATGGATGTCCACCGGCCGATCTCATCGCCGGTTCGCAGGCACCCGATGCAATACCCCCGGTCATCGAGCGTGCAGAGCTTGATGCAGGGGGAACGGGGGCGGTCCCATTCCGCCGGCGCGCATGCTTCGGACATCCTGCGCGATTATGAGGCCGTGGCGGCAATGTTCAAACCCCGCCCGTGCTAGCCTTGTGCGGATGAACGCGACTGGGTCCCCGCCCGCGCCCGACCTCACCCCGCCGGGGGACCTGCCGGACCAGGTGTCCGCCGCGCTGCGGGAAGACCTCGGCACCGGCGACGTCACGGCACAGCTCGTCCCGCAAGGCCAGCGGGTCAGGGGCCGGGTCATCACCCGCGAAGACGCCGTGCTGTGCGGCCGGCCCTGGGTCGAGGAGACTTTTCGCCGCCTGGATAGGACCATCCGGCTCACATGGCGGGCGACCGACGGGGATCGGGTGCGATCCGGGACGGTCATCTTCGAGATCGAAGGGCTCGCGCGGCCGATCCTCACCGGCGAGCGTACGGCACTCAATTTCCTGCAGCTGCTCTCCGCGACCGCCACCGAGGCGAGCCGCTTCGTCGCCGCGGTCGCCGGCACGGGCTGCACCGTTCTCGATACCCGCAAGACCCTCCCCGGCCTGCGCAGCGCGCAGAAGTACGCCGTGCGGTGCGGCGGCGGCCGCAACCACCGCATGGGCCTCTACGACATGGTGCTCATCAAGGAGAACCACGTTGCCGCCGCGGGCTCGATCACCGCCGCGATCGCCGCCGCCCGGCGTGTGGCCGGAGGCGTCAAGGTGGAGGTCGAAGTCGAGTCGCTGAAGGAGCTGGAAGAGGCGCTGCGCGCCGGACCCGATATCGTGCTGCTCGATGACTTCAGTCTCGAGGATCTCGCGGCCGCCGTATCCCTCAATCGCTCGCGCGATCGGCCGGTCGCGCTCGAAGCCTCCGGCAGTGTCAGTCTCCAGACCGTGCGCGCCATCGCCTCGACGGGTGTCGACTTCGTGTCATCCGGCGGACTGACGAAGCACGTACGCGCCGTCGATCTGTCCATGCGGCTGGATTTCTAGGTCTATTGGCGCAAAGCCGCCTGCGGCGCTTTGCTCGGCCCATCCTGGGCCTCGGCCCTTCGGGCCCGGCGCTGTGCGCCGTCCAAAATCGCTCCCGGCGATTTTGCGCGCGGCCAGCCCATGGACTTTTTCGATCCCGCGGCCCAGGGAGCGGCCCTGGGCCGCTCGATCAGTTGCTTTCGATCAGACAGCCCGGGGCGCACCCAGTTTGCTCTCGAGGTGGTGGGCGAGCTCGGCGATCGTCGGGAAATCAAAGAGCTCCGTCAGGTCCACCTGCCCCGGATACTCCCGATCGATCCGCTCATGGATCTCGATGAGCTTCAAAGAGCTCGCGCCGAGCTCGAAGAGATTGTCGTTGACGTCCACCCGCCTGCCGCCGAGCGCCGCATCGCATATCGTCCGCAGCTTCTCCTCGATCTCGCTGCGCGAGGCGGTCTCGGGGCCGCGCCGCGCCTCGCGCAGGGCGGCGAGCTCGCTCAGCTGCGCGGCAAACTCCCCATCGACATAACTCTGCTCGAGAAGGTGCCGCTGGATCTTGCCGCTGGTCGTCTTCGGGATGCGCTTGACCGGCACCACCTCCGCGACCTCGAGCCCCGCCTGCTCGTTGATGACCCGCGCGGCCTGCGCGGCGAGCGGCAGGAAGTCCTCCATCGCGCCCCGATGGAGGATAAAGAGCACGAGTAGGTCGATCTCCTCCCCGGGCGGCCGCACTCCCGCGGCGACGACCTTGCCGAGCTCCAGGCCCTCGATGCGCTGCGCGAGCGCCTCCAGATCATGCGGGTAGTAGTTCTGGCCGTTGACGAAGATGATCTCCTTCGCCCTCCCGGAAACATAGAGATCGCCCTCGTGAAACAGCGCGAGATCGCCCGTTCGCAGCCACCCATCGGCGGTGAAGGCCTGTGCGTTCGCCCCGGGATTCTCGAAGTACCCGCGAGTGACGTTGTCGCCACGCATGTGAAGATGTCCGATCCGGCCCTCCGGCAGCGGCTTACCCTCGTCATCGGCAATGCGCACGCTGCAATACGGAATCGCGCGGCCCTCGGATATCAGCCGCACCGCATCGCGTGAGCGCTGGTCGATGAGCTCGACGGGATGCCCCACGCCGAGCCGATGCCGGTTGAGCGCGATGGTGCGCATCGGCGCGCCGGGAGGCGGGAAGCTCACGGCGAGAGAGGCCTCCGCCAGCCCATACACCGGATACATCGCATTGCACGGCAGCCGCGCGGGCGCGAGCCGCGTCAGGAACTCTTCGCAGAGCTCGACAGAGATCGGCTCCGCGCCGTTGAAGATGAGCTTGACGCTCGAGAGGTCGAGCCCCTCGATCGGCCGGTCACCGAGCACCTTGAGGTAGTGCTTGTACCCGAAATTGGGCGAGCAGAGGATGGTCGCGCGGATACGGCTCGCGAGCGTCAGCCAGAGAAGCGGCCGGCGGATGAACAGCTCCGTCGGCATGAGGTGCGCGTGCACCCGGCCGTAGAACATGATGAGATGAAAGCCGATCAGCCCCATGTCATGGGTGAGCGGCATCCACGAGAGACTGATGTCGTCCCGCGCGAAGCGCGCGGCCTCGATCACTCCGCGTGCGTTGGCGACGATGTTGCCGTGAGTCAGCACAACACCCTTGGGCTCGCTGGTCGAGCCCGAGGAGAACTGGATGAACGCGGTGTCCTCCGGCCGCGCGCGATGCACCTGGCCCGCCCGCGAGATGTCAGCGAGGTCATCGACCAGGAAGGCGCGCGAGCGCAGTCCTTCGAAGGTCTCCGACTCCCCGGCTTGGGCGGCGAAGGCGCCGATGCGCTCGAGCGAGCGGCGCTCCGTGTAGATGAACGGCTTGCCGAGCTGCGAGCCGGGGCCGGCGAGCGTGCGGGCGATCCGCAGGAGCTTGTGCCGATGCTCGTCGCTGATGCCGAGCGCGACCGGCACCGGCACGATGCCGCCGAGCAAGGCGGCCCAGAACGCATCGATGAACTGCTCGTTGCTGCCGAGGAAGAGGATCAGCTTATCGCCGGGGCGGGCGCCGAGGCGCTGCAAGTGGTGCAGTATGCCGAGCGCGCGCGCGTACAGCTCTCCGTAACCGACGTCGCGCGCGTCGTGCTCGCCCTCGAGGTAGGTGATTTTCCCGGGATGGTTGCGGTTGGCCTCGAGAAGCTCGGTCAGAGTGGTGGCGTTCGTCGTGGAGATCGACATCAGCGGCGTTCCAGCCTCATGTGCAGGGGATAGCGGGTGCGAAGATTGATCTGCGCCTCGAGCTCGATCGGCTTGTCGGGCACGTGGATCAGCCGAAAACGGCGCGCGATACGATGCAGGTGCATCAGCATCTCGTAGAGCGCGAAGGTCTCCCCGATGCAGTGGCGGGGACCCGCCGCGAAGGGCATGTAGGCGAAGCGCGGGCGCTCGGCCTCGTGCTCCGGCGCGAAGCGCTCCGGGAGGAACCGATCGGGATCCTGCCAGAATCGTGGGTGCCGATGCAGCAGATAAAGCGGCAGGAGCACGTTGGTACCGGCCGGGATCTCGTATCCGCCGAGCACGTCGGCCTGCACCGTGCGCCGCGAGAGGAGCCACCCAGGCGGATAGAGTCGCAGCGCCTCGTTGACCACCTGTTGGGTGTAGGCCAGCTGCTCCATCCGCGCCAGGCTCGGCGCGGTCTCGTCCGAAAGGGCATCGAGCTCCGCGTGCAGCCGCGCCTCGACGTCGTGATGCTGTGACAGCAGGTACCAGGTCCAATTGAGCGCGCTCGCCGTGGTCTCGTGTCCCGCCACGACGAGGGTGAGGACCTCGTCGATGAGCTGGCGCTCCGCCATCGGCTCGCCACTGTCCTTATCGCGCGCGCCCATGAGCATGGCGACGTAGTCGAAGTGCTCTTCTTTCTCGTGTCGGCGGCGCTCGATCAGACCGGCGACGAGCTTGGTGAGCGAGCGGAACTTGAAGGCGAACTGCAGATTCCGCTCCTGCTCCCGGGTGACCACCTCGAACGGATTGCCGCCGAGCTGCGCCGACATGCGCTCGAGGTCGCGCCCGAAGATGGCGCGCAGTACGATCTCCAGGGTGAGCATGCTCATCTCGTCGGTGAGGCTCACCGGCTCTCCTCGGCGCTCGAGGGCCTCCCAGCGCCTCAGGAGCTGCGAGTTCGCGGTGCCGATCACCTCCGCGAACTGGGTAATGACGCGCCGGTGGAACAACGGCTGCATCATGTAGCGCTGGCGCGTCCAGAGCTCCCCCTCGCTCGTCATGATGCCCTTGCCGAGCAGGATTCTCACCCGATCGAGGCCGAGTCCCTTCGTATAGTTGCGGTGGTTCGAGACCAGCACCCGCTTGACGTCGTCCGGGTGATGGATGACATACGTATGGGATTGCCGCGCCGGCACGTAGACGCGGTAGATATCGCCATGCAAGGCGAAGAGCTCGATCATCCGCTCCAGCGAGTCGTCCGTGGAGCCGATATCGAATTGAAGCGCCGCCTCGGGCGGCTGGGCCTGCATCGTTGCGGGTCTGCTCATGTGAGCCCCCGATTATAGTAAATTGGTCGGTTCCATATGGGAGCGGTTGCAGCGTGACACCCGATCCGGACGACGGCCTGCGAAATACCCTCTACCGCACGGTGACGCGCTCGGGCCGCAGGATGACACCCGCACGCCGGCTGCTCTACCGGCTGGCCGTGCCTCTTGCCATCGGCATCATTCGCGGATGGTGGCTCATGTGCCGGGTCGTGGCGGTGAAAGGCGCCGAGCATCTCGACGAGGCGCTCGGGAAAGCGCCCTCGCTGATTCCCTGCTACTGGCACCAGCACCAGCTCTTCTGCGCGAAGTATCTGCTCGAGCAGCGCTCGCGCCTGAAGGTCGGCTGGCTGATCAGCCCCTCGGTCGACGGAGAGCTCGGCGCAATGATGGCCCGCCGCGTCGGCGCGCATGTCATCCGCGGCTCCTCCAGCCATACGGGTGCTCGCGCGTTGCGCGACTATTATCAGGCCCTGGTCAAAGAGGACATCTCCCCGGTCATCACGCCCGACGGACCCCGCGGACCGCGGTTCAAATTCAAGCCTGGCGCCATTCTGCTAGCGCAGATGTCCGGCCGGCCGATTCTGCCCATGGCCTACGCCGCCTCGCGCGCCTGGCGCATCAAGTGGGATCGGTTCGTGATTCCAGCACCGCTTTCGCGGGTCGCCGTCGCCATTGGAACGCCCCGCTACATCCCGCGCGCGATGGATGCCGCGACCCTCGAGCGGCTGCAGAGGGCGATGGAGACCGAGCTCAAAGGCCTCTTCGAGACGGCCCGAGCGGCGCTCGTCTGAAAGGCCCTGCGGCAGCCCCCTCGCGTATTGGAACTGTGTCACATCTTCAGGCTTTGGGCACTGGATTCTGTCAAGTCACGCACCCCTGAACGAACAGAGCGTTACCTTGTGTTCCTGAGCGAGTGTGCGAGAATCGGTCGCAACTCGTTAGAAGATCGCAGCCGGAAATGCTCCAGAAGCTGCGCAATGCTCGCCCGCGGAGCGGTAGCTCTGGGGTAGTGTGCGACGAATGGTCGGGGAGGTAACCGGTCCCGTGTCGAGTCTGCCGCCGGACAAGCCCGCGGATTTCACCGCTTCGGATATTCTTTCGGCGGACGCCTGGAGCGGCAAGGCGCCGAGGCCGGTGATCGGCATCGATGTCGCCTGCACGAAGATGGCGGTCGACTTCCAGAACATGCGCAAGGAGGACGTCGCCGACTGCTTGCGCCGCAACCTCGAGCTCCTGCGGGAAGCGAGCGCCGCCGACTGCGCATTTCTTCTCGTGCTGCGGGCGGACGAGCCGGTCATAGAGGACGTGCAGCTGGCCCGAGGGGCCTTCGCGCAATGCCGCCCTGAGGGCCTTCAGGGCACAAGCCTCGAGTCGTTTACCTGGCTCAAGGGGCGCACCGATCACCTTCGTCTCTCGGAGCTGCGCGATACCGCGGCGCCGCGTCGGGAGCAGAGCGCCGAGGCTCAGCGCTTCTCCGAGCTGCAGCTCGGCTCGGTACTGCTGGTTTCCCTGAGGGTGCAGGGCAAGCCCGCGGCTTTCCTCGGCCTCGCGCAGACTCTGCCGCGCGGTGCTTGGGATGTGAATCTGCAGCTCCTGATGAAGCTCATCGGTACGAGCCTCGCCACCGGACTCGAGCGCATCCGCATCGAGGCGCGCCTCGCCAGGCTCGAAGAGCGCGCCAACCTCTCGCAGGCGGCGGCCAACGACGGTGTCTGGGACTTCGACGTCGAGAGCAACGAGGTCTACTTCTCCCCCCGCTGGAAGGCCATGCTGGGCTACGGCGATGAAGACATGCGCGAATCGCCCGACTGGAGCAGCCTGGTGCATCCCGATGACCTCGTGCGGGTGCAGGCAGCGATCCGGGACCATGTGGACGGCAAGACACCCGTCTTCGAGAGCACCCACCGCATGCGCCACCGCAGCGGGGAATGGCGCTGGGTGAGCAGCCGTGCGACGGCGCGTGTCGACACGCACGGCCGGCTGCTGCGTCTGGTCGGCGTGGAGCTCGACATCACGGAGCGCAAGCTCTACGAGGAGGCGCTCTTTCGCGAGAAGGAGAGCGCGCAGATCACGCTGCAGTCGATCGGCGATGGCGTCGTGACCACCGACGCCAATTCCGTCATCGACTACATCAATCCGGTCGCGGAGTCACTGACGGGCTGGCGCCTGGAGGATGCCATGGGCAGGCCGGTCGAGGAGATCTTCCGCGCCTTCCACGAGGAGACCTGCGAGCCGCTCGAGAACCCGCTCACTGTCGCCATCCGGCGCATCCGGCCCATCAAATCGGTGCGGCCGATGCTCCTGATCCGCCGCGACGGCAACGAGCTTTACGTCGAGAGCACCGCTGCGCCCATCCGCGACGGCCAGGGCAGGGTCTGCGGCGGCGTGCTGGTGTTCCACGATGTCACGGAGGCCCGCGAGCTCAACCGGCGCCTCTCCTATCACGCGAGCCACGACCTCCTCACGGGGCTCGTCAACCGCCGCGAGTTCGAGAGCCGGCTCGAGCGCGCGCTGAAGAGCGCGAAGGCGCGCGAGACCTCCTACGCCCTGTGTTATCTCGACATCGACCAGTTCAAGATCGTCAACGACACCTGCGGGCACAGCGCAGGCGATGCGCTCCTCGGGCAGGTCGGCGCGCTACTGAAATCCAAGGTCCGCTGGCGCGATACGCTCTCACGCCTGGGGGGCGATGAGTTCGGCATCCTGCTCGAGGCCTGCTCGATCGATGAGGCGATGCGCACGGCCGAGGCCTTGCGCGAGAGCGTCCGCAACTTCCGCTTCACCTGGGAGGACCGGGTATTCCGGCTGGGGGCGAGCGTCGGTGTGGTCCCGATCACCGCCGACAACGAGGATGTCGCCTCCGTCCTTTCGGCGGCCGACAGTGCCTGCGCCGCGGCCAAGGAAGGCGGCCGCAACCGCGTCCACAGCTTTGCCGAGAACGACATGGAGCTCATGCGCCGGCGGCGCGAGATGCAGTGGGCCGCACGCATCAACGCCGCACTGGAGGAGGGACGCTTCGAGCTGCACCGCATGGCCATCCAGCCCCTGCAGCGAGTCGATCTCGGCGCGCACTACGAGCTGCTGCTGCGCCTGAAGGATGAGGCCGGACGCATCGTCTCCCCGAACGACTTCATCGCGGCGGCGGAGCGCTACGGCATCACACCGGCCATCGACCGCTGGGTGATAGAGAACGCCTTCCGGTGGCTCGTCTCGGAAGCCGATGAGCGCGAGAAGCTCGCCCTCTGTTCCATCAATCTCTCCGGCCAGAGCCTGGGCGATGACAAGTTCCTGCCGTTCGTCATCGACCAGTTCCACCGCAGCGGGCTCGATGGCGGCAAGATCTGTTTCGAGATCACCGAGACCGCGGCCGTCGCCAGCTTCTCCCAGGCGAACCGGTTTATCCAGTCGCTGAAGGAGCTCGGCTGCAAATTCGCCCTCGATGACTTCGGCACCGGGCTCTCCTCGTTCGGCTACCTCAAGCACTTCCCGGTCGACTACCTCAAGATAGACGGCAGCTTCGTGCGCGAGATCCTCCGGGATCCCATCGACCGGGAGATGGTCCGCTCCATCAATGAGATCGGCCATCTCACCGGCAAGCAGACGATCGCCGAGTTTGCCGAGAACGCCGAGATCATCCAGATGCTGACGAGCTTAGGGGTGGATTTCGCCCAGGGTTACGGGGTGGCGCAGCCGCAGCGGGTCCTGAAAGCGGCGGTGGCCTGAGCGAGGCTTCGATTGGCGCGATCAGCGCTCTTTTGTCGCTATAATGGCCCTTATGGACTCGAACGGAGCCCTGGCGTCTGAATCCGTCTCGGCGCGCTGCGAGCAGCGCCTAGCCGACTGCGGAATCCGGCCGACCGCGCAGCGCGTGCGGATCGCCTCCCTGCTCCTCTGCGCGCCGCAGCACCTTTCCGCGGAGCAGATCCTGGCGAATCTGCGCTCCGCCGGCAGGCGCGTCTCGAAAGCGACGGTGTACAACACCCTGAATTTGTTCGCCTCCCACGGTCTCATCCGTCTCCTCTCCGTCGACGGGACGCGGGCATGGTTCGACTCCAATGTCCACGCCCACTACCACTTCCACGATACCGCGAGCGGCGCCCTGATCGATGTCCCCGTCCCCGAGGTAGAATTCAGCCGCCTGCCCCCGGCCCCTCCCGGAACGGAAGTGGCAGGCATAGACTTGGTCATTCGCCTGCGCAAGAAGGCCTCTTAGCGCCCCGGTTGCGCTCCCGCGCCCGGGGCTGGAGTCACGCGCCATGCTCATGTACCACGGCTTCTACGGTTTCGGCGGGTTCTTCTGGCCCATCGCAGCGGTCATCGCGATCATCCCCTTCTGGCGGATCTGCCAGCGCGTAGGGCTCTCGCCGTGGCTCAGCCTGCTCCTGCTGATCCCGATCGCCAATATCATCTTCGTGTACTACTTGGCCTTCGGCGAGTGGCCATCCCAGCGCGGCACCGCGGGAGGCATGCCCCCGGGCTTCGGGCCGCCCAGCACAGGCCCCGGCCCGACCCCGAGCTGAGGGGCCGCCGCACCGCAAGGGTGACGGCGCGAGTCTCACCCGATAGAATTCGCCGCCCCGGCGCCGGGATAGCTCAGCTGGTAGAGCAGCGCATTCGTAATGCGCGGGTCGTAGGTTCGAATCCTATTCCCGGCACCATAAAATCAACAGCTTATACTCTCGGCCTCGAGATCTGATTCGCTGTAAGCGCATGGTAAGCGCAAGCGACGGATTCCCGCGGTTCCTGATTCCGGCAGCGGGGAGGCGGCCTGGACACACCAAGGTGCCCGCGACCGCGCGAGAACCATCTCAGAGGTAGTTGGACCTCCCGGGGGAGAATCCCCGGGCGAATCTCCTCAGCAATGGGTCGCTGAGCGCGTCCTGAGCAGCTCAAGTGCCGCTCGCAGATCCTGCCGCAGCAACTCGACTTCGGATGGTGTCAGCATCCGCGGTGTTTTCGAGGTAGCGAGCTTCCGACCGGGTAAGGCAATCGAAGCCGAACCCGAAGCTTTGCCGCCACCATTCTTCGAGTTGTGCGCCATGTTTCGCTCTCAATGCCCGTATCTGGGCCTCATCGGGAGCCAGCTTTGCCGAATACGGCTTCCCGGTCAATACGGTGGCTCCCAGAATCTCCCCACCCTGTCCGCAGATAAACCCGGCCAGATTGGCCAGCGTTCCACCCTGGCCGACGAAGTCGTCGACAAGGTAATACGCTTGGCCGCCCCGAACCGGGCCATCGAAGAGCGCCTGATTGGCCAGCCGCGTGAAGCCGTCGGCTCCCGTGTGCCCGACGGAATTCAACTGCACGATCGCATCATGGACGGGTAACTCAAGACGTCGAGACAACTCCTCGGCCAGGGCCATCGGGATTTCATTCACCCCCTCCGATTCGAGGGCATGGATCGGGACCAGAACCACGGCTCGCCCGCTCAGCACCACGGCGAGCTGTTCCACAGCCCGGTCACTGATCGAATCGGCGACCAGCGCCTCCGCCGCCAAAGCGTCACCGATCTTCGCAGGACGATACTGCGAATGACCTTTGACGACCGCTTCCGGTGCGTGGAGCACGACGTCCGGAAAGTCGTAAAGTGGGACGCGATGGGGTTTCATCATAACTCGCTCAGTATAACGGGATGAAGCCAGCGATCGAACCACCCATCACCCTCTCGACTCGTGGCAGGCCCCAAGGGCATCCCATCGCAACAGGGCGAAGGCGGCACCCGAAAGTCCTTTGATCCATTAGGTTTTGCGACGTGTCACGGCACTTCTCTCCAGCGCGGCCGTGCCGCACAAACCGATGTGCAGACAATCGCTTGGCGGCGCGTCCGTGCCGCGGCCTTTTATCTTGCTGCCGGATATATTTCCCGATCTTAAT
>JAKBCR010000296.1 GCA_021807675.1 Pseudomonadota bacterium | reverse complement strand
TGTCCCCGCTGCCATGACGAGGGACGCATCGCCGGGTGGGAAGGCACGTTCTGGGACAACGGGGACATTGCCGAGCATCCCTCGTGAGGTCGCCCTCGTGGAACTCGATACCGACAAGATCGATCAGGCCGTTCTGGCGTTGCTCTCCCTCGGCCGGCACGAGGGGTACCGGGTCTGGAAGGGGTTCGATTGGGCGGCCATGAACCGGCTGCACGAGAAGGGCTATATCACCGACCCGGTCAGCAAGGCGCACTCGGTGCTGCTCACCGAGGAAGGCGCACGGGAATCCGAGCGGCTGCTGCGCGAGCTGTTCGGGCGGCCGCGGGGCGGGAAGTGACCCCCTCCTCCGCACAGTACCCCGCATGAAATACGGCTACGCGCGCGTCTCGACCGACGATCAGAATCCGGCCCTGCAGCTCGCCGCCCTGAAGAAGGCCGGCTGCAGGACCGTGTTCAAGGACGAGGGAATCTCCGGGGCGACGGCGCAGCGCCCTGCCCTCGTCAAGTGCCTGAAGACGCTGCAGGCCGGCGACACGCTCATAGTCTGGAAGCTCGATCGGCTGGGGCGGAGTCTGCGGGATCTCATCCACATGCTCGATGACTTGAAGCACCGGGGGGTGAAGTTCCGCTCGCTCACCGAGGCGATCGACACGGACACCGCAACGGGGCGCGCCATGTGGCAGATGATCGGCGTGCTCGCCGAGCTCGAGCGCTCGCTCATCACCGAGCGCACGCGCGCCGGCGTGAAGGCTGCGCAGCGGCGGGGGGTGAAGTTCGGGAGGAAACCGAAGCTCTCGGCGCCGCAGATCGCACATGCGCGGCAGCTGATCGAGGGCGGGCAGCGGGTGCAGGATGTGGCGGCGCTGCTCAGCGTCGGGCGCGTGACGCTCTATCGAGCTCTGCAACGGACGGCTGCATAACTCAGCTCTTCGCGATGATGAACAGTCCCGCAATCAGCAGGCCAGCGATAACGAGTCCTTTCGCCTTATCTGCCTTGACTTGCTCGGCAATCGCAGTGATCTGCGCCTTGATTTTCTCCGCAGAGGCTCCGGCCAGGTCAATCGCCTGAATCTGGCCCGTCCAGCCAGGGAGTTCCGAAACCGGCATATCCCAAACGATCGGCACCAGCTTTTTCTGCTTCGCAAGCGCCGCGCCGAGTTCCTGCTGTACCCACGGCGAGCTGCACGCAGTACGGCTCGCCAGAAATAACACCCATGGAGAGGCCTCGAGAGACTTCACAATTGTCTCCGACCACCTCTGTCCGGGTGACAGCGAGAGCGGCGCGAGAAAGACGCTCAGGCCTTCGCTCGTCATGTGGCGATGCAGAACCTCTGCGAATTGCCTATCGGCGGACGAATGACTTATGAATACGTCTGCCACAGCCCCCCACTCCTAGGCAACGAGGTCCACAAGAAGATCTCCTTGCTTTCGCGGCCGTTCTGCCGGCGTCAACAAGGCCGCGATCTCCTTCGCTGGGACATTGGCCAGTTCCCTCGGTTCAAGCTTATGCAATCCACCTCCGTACACCCGGCCCTCTCCGAGTAGATGCTCCGGCGTCAAGCCGTTGAGGACGGTCCAGACACGGCGGATGAACGTGGCATCGCGCGCCATCGCGCGAGCGAGAAGCGGCGTTGGGTACATAGCGAGGTATACGTTCGCCACGGTCGCTTTAGAACGATTGAGGATGAAGCGGAACGGCCTGCCGCGCTTGCTATCCCCCCGACCTAGATAGGTGCACACGATCGGCGCCGGCGGGCGGTGCTCCTGGCCATACCAAAGTGCTCGGTGCTTACAGAGATAGCGCTCGTGCAGCCCACGTGCTTTCCCGTCGGCGAGATAGGCGGCAAGCGCCGGGTACCGTCTGGCGATCTCGTCCTCGCCGAGCTTGGTATCGAGCAGAAAAATCCGTCGCTCCAGGTCTGGAGTACCATCGGCCAGTGCCGTCACTTCGTCGTGTGGCATGTACCGCGGACTCGGAAGGATGGGCGTAAACGCCTCGATAGGCAGTCCGCGCGCGGCGATGTCGTTTTCTGAGAGAATGAAAAAGCTGTTGTCGCCAGTTGCGATACCGCGCTTGATCTGAAAGAAGTCTGAGAGCGTAGTCGTGCCGGCGCTGCTGCGCACGGGAGACGCTGGAAATCGCGTCCATTTGGACTCGCTGGCCAGCGCCGATGCCGAAACGACACGCGTCTGGCGCGGCGCAGCTAGCGAACCACCGAAGCTAAACTTAACAGCGTGGTCCTTCGGAGGTGGAGACTTCCTAAACCAGACAACCGCCGAAGACACTAGAGCGTCCGCAAATTGCACGTCGTTCGGATCGAAGCGATGAATATGCAGCAAAGTGACGCGCTCAAGCAAATAACGCTTCACGGCGCGGCCGTAGTTCACGTCCATGAATTCGCTCGGAATCAGCCAGCCCGCTATGCCGCCGTCGACCATCCACTTGTGTGTGAGACCGAGAAAATGGCAATAAAGCCCCGCCAGACCGCTGAGCCTCATGTCGGACGCCTGTTGCGTGCGGAGCTGCAGGCGACTCTTGTGGCCATTATCTAGGTGGTGATGCCGTACATAAGGTGGATTACAGATCACCACATTGAAGCGCGGCTCGGCGTCAGCGCTGGTGAAATCCTCGATCCGCAGCGCCAGGCGCTCGTCTTTCCAGAGTTCCATCGCCGGGCCGCCATAGTGCGGGTCGATCTCGAAGCCGAGCGCTGAATCGATGCGGGTCTCCGGGACAATGGCTCGGAGCGCAGAGTAGAACGCACCTGTTCCGATGGCAGGATCGAGAAAGCGAATTGTCTCGTTCGACGGCAGAAGATCGGTTGCGTGGGTCAGGATATCCCGTGCTAGCGCTGTCGGAGTTGCAAACTGGCCAAGGCGGTTGCGTTCGGCTTGCGTCTTCCCGGCATCGAGCTCGGCCTGAAGCGCGAGGCGCTCGTTCTCGATGGAGCTGATCATGCGAGCCATAGAGTCCCTATCTCAAAGTCCAAACAGGGCAAGATCGTCCATGCGGTGTTCCCACGCCCAGTCGATTCCCTCTGCAGCCTCGTAGCCGAGATAGCCGGTATCGAAGTACCCGCAGAGAAAGAGATTGAATCGCACCTGGTCACCGTACGTCGAGCGCAGCTGCGCCATCTTCACGGCCTCTTCCTTGCGGCGCTTGTTGGTATTGGTGAAGTCTCCCGCTGATTTCGCCTCGAAAAACAGCGGAAAGGCGCCAGCTTTGGCGCCTTTCGGCATAACGACTGTGTCAATTGGAATATTGACGGCCTGGATGCCGCCCTCGAGCCGCACGGGAACATTGAGGTGAAAGCTGAACGTGCCGGGCGGCATGGCATCGTACCGCGTTCCGTTGCCAATCGGGAGAAACCGATAGCCGCGTGCTTCCAGCCATTCTTTGATGGCAGCGAGCTGTCGCTTTTCCTGAGCGTTCCGAATGATCGGATTCGCATATGCGCCGCAGAGTCGATCCGCGACTATGGTGGCGGCTCGATGAACCTCTGGCTCGGTCGCCGGCTGTGTTCGGCCGAACCAGACGAAGATGTCTGGATCTGCCAATTTTTTGATGATGGTTGTGATTTTAACCAGCTCGGCATCCGCAGTGGCTACTGACATGCGAACTGGGAGTTTCTGCTCCTTCTCCATGCACTTTACGAGGGTGGGGGAGACATGAGCGAGACCAATCAGCCGGTCCACCGCAATTGGTGGGCAAGTGGACATGCGGAGCGTCGGAAGTATTTCCGGGTACTCACGCAGCGTTTTCGGGTTGATGTTCGATAAGTTTTCGGTTGATTTTAGAGTTGCCTCGACGTCCTTGGTCGTCCTGACCCGAGTGTCACGGAATGCCTTCGGGGCAACCTTCATGAACCAGTCGTTGTACATATCGACCGATTCCGAGATATCAGCCTTCCATTGATCCGGCTTGTCGCGATTAACGGCCATGGTCTCAAACGGGCTTCTTGGTCTTGTAGAGGGCCCAGAGCTCACCAAAGAGGGCTCGCAAAGAGATGTTTCGCCGTGCGGCCTCCGTCTTTACTTCGACGGCGAGCTCCGGCGGCAGGCTGAACCCCACAATCTGGCGAATGCGGTTCTTCTTGGGAACGGCATCGGTATTTTTCTGAGTCATGGTGATGATTTATGTCGACTTGTCGACAATGACATTAGCGCAGAGGGGTTTCGATATCAAATCTCCCAGCGCTGCGGTAGGCGGGTGCCTCTGGTCCCTCCCCTACTTCGGCAACTAAGTCCTTGGGGGGTAATCCCGAAGAATGCGACTTCCCTGCTCTGCTGCCCAACCGGATTCCTTTCCGGCTTTCGTAAACAACTCCCTCTGCATTGCTGCCCGATTGCGAGCGATGTAATCCCGCATGTACTCGCGAAGGACTTGCGCGGCTGTCTTCCCTTCCGCTCGACACACCTCGACAAATTCCTGGCGGATTTCCCGCTCGACGCGCAGCCGCAGCCCGGCGTCTTTGGTCTTGAATGGGGTCAGTGACATTGCGGCAGTGTAACCTCTGGATACACGTGCGTACATCCGATATGATGAGCTGTACACGCGCGGAAGTGTGGCAGTGTGTACACGTGGAGACGTGCGCATGAAGATTATCGCGGTGATTTCCCAGAAAGGCGGTGCGGGTAAGACCACCCTCGCCGTGAACCTCGCTGTCGCCGCGGAGCTCGAGAACGCGGCGACGGTGCTCATCGACCTCGACCCCCAAGCGAGCGCCAAGACCTGGCACGACATCCGCGAGCGCAAGGACGCCCCCTTCGTCGTCTC